>DASRZA010000033.1:0-6418 GCA_035686845.1 Armatimonadota bacterium
AACAGCGCCGTCAAGCTGCCGGTTTCACCAGGTGGTACGGCTGGATCAGGACCTCGAGAGGGATCCCCAGTGCAGCGTGCAGTTTCCGGATCATGGCGATAGAGAGGGCGCGCCGCCGCTCGAGAATAGCGCGGGTATGGCCGCCGAGATAAGGCTCCAGATCGGTCGGAGAAAGGTCGCGGCTCTCCAAATAATAGAAGAGGGCATAAATCGGATCGGGCAGGGGAATGGGATCGTGTTCTGCTTCGTAGTCCTCAACAAGCGTGATCCACAACTCCAGACGGTCGCCATCGGGAGTCCCCGGGCCGGCGTCGAACAGCCGCTCGATTTCGGCAAGGGCCTCCTGGTAATCAAGTTCAGAATGAATGGGACGAATCTCCATCGCTGCAATACCCGTCAGAGGGTCTCTGCATCAATCTGGTCATATTCGTGATGTGCCAGCGAAGACCAGCCTCCGAACCCGAGAGCGAGTAACGGTAATGGTTCGTTCTCCAATCGAGCTGGTCATCGCCCAAAATCGCCGACTCGCCGGGCCGAACCGCTCTGCATTCCCTCATCTCGATCCCCCGCCTGTCTTTCCCGCCCGGCGGGGGAGGGATCGCTGCGGGGCGGCCTCGCCCTGTGCCTCCGAAAATCGGATCCGGAGTTCGGCCACCGTTTCAGCGACGACGGCGCGCAGTTCTGCCTTTGCAGTGTTCCGCGCTTCCTCGAGCGCCGCTAGACGAGCCTTCACGTCCGAGTGCTCCGTCCGGAGGGCAGAGACTTCGTTCCGCAACTCCCGAAGATCCTGTTCCGTACGGTCCATACGCTGGCGGATGGTGTAGAAGGTTTCGAGCAGCCGTGATACCGTTTCGGTGGGATTAGGCATCCTCACGGGGAGTTTCCGTCACTTCGTTGTGGACGGCGTTCACAGGCTCACGCGCCAGTCTCAGATCACCCTTGATCTCCTCCATCAGGAGATGCATCCGGTCAAGAGAGGCTATCATCTCCTGGCCAACCTCGTTCATCTGCTCCATCACGGCGATGGTCGCTGGATCAAACGACGCGGACGACGGTGACAGATCAAGCGCCCCTTCTCGCCGGAGGTCCTGGAGCCGGGGGAGGAACGCATCGGGATCTCCAACAATGATCTGTATGGGAACGCGGGGCCAGATCGCGGCGTTTTGAGCCTGCTCACCCGCGTCCGTCGGCGCAGCCGGGCGCTCGCTCCGGATGGCGCGTCCAAGCGCCATCAACCCGTGCAGCAAATCGGACAACTCCTCCCCGCCTGGCGCAACCAACCGACGAACCTCGTGGTCGGGTTCTCCCGCGACCGGAACCGCCCCGGCCGTTTTCTCCTCAGCCATTGATCCACGACCCCTCTCTGTGAGTGACCTATCCAGATATTAGCATACGCGGCGCATCCCGGCAAGGGATGCCGGTTATTCCACCAGCCCCTTATCCTCTCCACCAACTCCTTCGCCAGACTCGAAGGATGGGCCCGCTTCCCCTCCACCGGCGCCTTCCGCTTCTCCGTTCCGCGGAGGAGCGTGATTTCCGCCGTGACCGCACCGGCAGCCCCGGCGTGGTAGATAATGCCGGCCGAGTCCCGGGCCCCATTCCGTATCCGATAACCGCCGCGCAGATCAACACCCGCCGTTACGGGCGGCTGCCGGCTTTGATGCTGGCGCCTTTGACCCTGTCCGTATGCTCACTCAGGATCTGGAGCAAATTCCCCGACGCGACATCCCAGATCCGGGCCGTGCCGACGTGGTAGATGATGCCGGCCGCCCAGTCCTGAGCGGACGCGGGGCGGGTGGTTCAGCATGCGACAGGCATCTGACTTCGGGCATGAGGACTGTGGTAAAATGGAGCTGGAGGTGAGAGGATGATCCAGTCAGTGATATTGCGGACGCGAGTTCTGCCCGGGAGGCGAGTGGAGGTGGAAACCGGCGCGTTTTTCGATGAAGGCGAAGAGGTGGAAGTGGTTGTCTCGTCACCGCTGCCCGGCCCGCCCGATGGTGAGACACCCGGGGAGCGATCCCGGCGGTTTCGCGAGTGGGCCGATAGCCATGAAGACGTACCGGAACTGGCGCCGGAGGCGTTCCGGCGCGACCATTTCTACGGTGACCGGGGATGATCCCGTCGTACCTGGTCGACACCAACATCCATTTGAGAATAGCACAACCCGCGAGCCCGGATCACGCGGCTGCAAGGCAGGCTGTGGCTTTGCTCCTTCAGGAGGACGCCGACCTGGTGGTCGCGCTGCAGAACCTCGTGGAGTTCTGGGCCGTGGCCACCAGGCCGACCGCGGCGCGCGGCGGCCTTGGGCTTGATCACACGCGGGCTCGGGCTGAACTGGCCCAGATTGTCAGCCTTTTTCGTTTGCTGCCAGACTCTGCAGGCGTCTTCCCCAGGTGGTTGGCCCTCCTGGATTCACCTGGCGCGCTGGGCATCCAAGCGCACGAAGCCCGCCTGGTTGCGACCATGCAGGAGCATGGCATGACACACATCCTCACCTTCAATACGCCCGACTTTGTGCGCTACTCGGGGATCTTCGCAGTTCATCCGTCCTCTGTCCCCACCCTTTGATCCTTGTGGGTTGGCGTCTCTTCCAACCGGGGCAGCTCCCTCCTCCCGCCCAATGCCGCCGTGATGGTTCTTCAGGTCCAGCGAGAACTGCGTCCCTCCCAGCGCCCCTACCCTCTCCACCAACTCCTTCGCCAGACTCGAAGGATGGGCCCGCTTCCCCTCCACCGGCGCCTTCGGCTTCTGCGTTCCGCGGGGAAGCCTGTTATCCGCGATGACCGCGCCGGCCGCGGCGACATGGTGGACAATTCCGGCCTCCCGGTCCCGGGAGGTGGCCTAGGCAGCCGACCGTCCGGGTTCCGATCCCAATCCGGCCTGCAAAAACGCCGGGCAGGTCAAAGATCGCCGTCACTGCCGGCTGCCGGCTCTGATGCTGGCGGTCCTGACCCCATCCGCATGCTCGCTCAAGTTATGCAGCAAATTCCCCGATGCGACGTCCCAGATCCGGGCCGTGCCATCCATGCTCGCGGTTACGATCTGCCGGCCATCGGGACTGAAGACGGCTGACGTCACCTCTCCTGTGTGGCCCAATATGATGTCTTTCACCTCCCCAAGGATCCCCTCCGAACCCGACGGCGACGCGTCATTATTGCCGGGGAGTATGTGGAGCAACTTTCCTGATGCGGCGTCCCAGATTCGTGCCGTATGGTCGGAACTCGCGGTTGCGATAATCTTACCATCCGGGCTGAAGAGCGCGGATGTAACCTCACCTGTGTCGCCCCCGAGAATGTTCAGTTCCTTACCCGAGACAGCGTCCCAGACCCGGGCCGTCCTGTCGAAACTCGCGGTCACGATTCGTTTGCCATCGGGGCTGAATTCGGCGGCGTTAATCCAGTCCGTATGTCCGGACAGGGTGCGGAGGATCTTCCCCGACGCCGTATCCCAAACCCGCACCGTCCCGTCACCGCCCGCGGTAACGATTTCCCTTCCATTGGGGCTGAAGGCGGCGGTGCTAACGCCGCCGGAATCCACGGGCAGGATGTGGAGCAGCTTTCCCGATGCCGTGTCCCAGATCCGGGCCGTGTTATCAGAGCTGGCGGTAACGATCTTCCTGCCATCCGGGCTGAAGACCGCAGACCGGACCTCGTCTGAATCGGCCATGGTATGGAGCAGCCTTCCCGATGCGACATCCCAGATCCGGATCGTGTGGTCATCGCTCGCCGTCACGATCTTCCTACCGTCTGGACTGAAGACTGCGGTGTTGATCGCTCTTTCTTCGTCGATCCGCAGCACCCATCCCGGTTTCTGGGCTGGGGCCGCCGCCGGCAGCAGAAGCGCTGTCGCGATCATCACTGCGAAGAACCATTTCCGTCTCATCGGATCACCCTCCTTGTAGCTCCGCACCGGTTAACGGCGGCGACAGTTCACCCTGCCCGCCTCGTCACCCGTGCTGCGCTCTCGCCTTCGGAACCCTTTGATGACCTCAGCGGCGCCGGCTGTCCTTCCGGGACCAAAGGGACCTATTCGCTTGTTACCAACCTTTGCAATGCGCGTTGCTGCGGCGACCACTCTGAGGGGCAGGCGGGTAAAATGAGAGGTGAGATTGCTGGCCGGCCCGCCAGACGACGATCTGAAGCACGTGTTCCAGGTAGCATCGATACCGCGACCGCCCGGAGGTTTAGCGACATGAGAGAACACAGGGTGACGTTTCAGACAGTTAACCTAACTATTATATACGTCCTCATATCCTTTATATACGTCCTCATATTCTTGTGCTTCGCCACTCCAGCCGCCGCCACGACTTACACCACTCATTTCCCACTAACGGAGAACCCTATTTCCGAACACGGGCACTGGATCAACGGACGGACGACCGGGCTCGACTGGGGGGTTATTTCGACGACGCCGGGCAGCGCAATAGGCCATTCCGGCCCGGCCCGTTACGCCGGCGCGCTCTTCGACGGAATGGGAGGCATGGGCCGCGTCTGGCAGGCTGCCGAGACCATTCAATCTATCTTGCGTCCCGGCCTTCTTGAAAAGGCTGCTGCGGCCGGGATGCGCAGCCTGTTCGTGGGGTTCGAGACGCTGAGTCCGGCGAATCTTGCCGAGCATACCAAGTACCAGAATCTCAGCCGGGATTACAACGCGGCGGTCCGGCGCGTCCACAACTGCGGCGTCATGGTCAACGGCAGTTTCGTCTTTGGCATGGACGATGACGATGAGAGCGTCTTCGACCGGACCGTGGAATGGGCGATCGGACAGGGCATCGAAACAGCAACGTACCACATCTTGACGCCGTATCCCAGCACCGGCCTGTATCAGCGGATGGAGGCGCAGCAGCGGCTCCTCCACTCCAATTGGGACCTGTACGACACCCGGCACACGGTTTTCCGGCCAATGAAACTGACGCCGGAAACGCTCGAGGCCGGATACTGGTGAGCTTACCGCGACTTCTACCGCTGGAGCAGCATTTATCGAGGCGCCGCGGCGCACGACAATCTCCCCGACCGGCTGCGGCATCTGAGCTATTCCATCGGATGGAAAAAGTTGGAGCCGCTCTGGGACTTCCTGATCCGAACTCGCCACGTCCACGACGCCGTCCATGTCATGACAACCGTACTGGTACGCTTTGGTCAGCGGCCGCCATCGAGATCCGGCGAAGAAGCGCCTCTCGGTGACACTCCGGATGAAGCCGCCGCCGATTCGGATCAGATTAAGATCTTCAGAAGCAGCCAACGGGCTTCTTAAACCTGCGGCCAACCTTTTGATCGAACCGGTCACCGGTGCTTTCCGCACTCACCGCCCGTCCGGAGAGCACTCCTCCTGGACTGTTCGGTGGCGCGTTTGCCTAAGGATTGCGGCCTGCGCTGATTGGAATGCGAGCCTTGGTCAGAACCAGTCATACTTAAGCTATGGACGGGAAGAAGAGGTCTATCTGCGTTTTTCGATCGATGCACGCCTTCTTTGCGGTCTTCTTCATCTCCTGTCTGGGGTACATCTATTATGCTGCTCTGACTCGTGTCCACGGCAGGCTGCTTCTGTGGGCGATGGCCGTGCTCGCCGCGGAGGGTTTGGCCGTCCTCCTGAACCGCGGCGAGTGCCCGCTCACAGGAATCCAGCACCGCCTCGGCGATGAAAAGGGATTTTTCAACCTCTTCCTTCCCGATGCGCTCGCCCGACGCATGGTACCGGTCTGGGTCACCGCTGCACTGGTTGGTTACTTGCTGGTTTGGGTCCGGTGGTGACGCTCAACTGAAACTTACCGTTCTGATTGTCCGGGCGCGCTTTGAAGGCGTACCCCGTTCTTGCCATTTGCCCACACACGATAGAAGCGGACATCAGTCACTCCATTCTTCAACGCAGTAAGAGGCTGTGGCCTCACCTCTCGCGGCGGTCTGAGCATTTCACGAATGAACCCGGGACTCGGGCGCCACAAACTCTCTTTCGCATCAGATCCGGTCTGGTCAGAACGTACGAACCGGGTGTGATCCGCCACGACCCGGCCTCGGACGGATGCGCCACCAAGGTCAATATCGCGGTTTGACAGGAAGCCGAGTAGATAAAGCTTCAGATCAGGACTCGGCGGCTTCACCCGCAGATCGCCGCCACTGACGGAGAGCAGCGTCAGGGAAATCTTGCCGCGAAATCCATCGACCTGCAGCGGCGCCGTAGCCTGCCGCACGTCCGTCTCCCACGATAGCCGCGTCCCGTGGTCCGGGTCGTAGGGCGCCATGAAAGCGCTGTGGAAGGCGAACTCACCGCGTCCCGTAAGGGCCATCATATTGTACGCCTGTCCCTCGTACCAGATGTCCCGAACCAGAAGCCTTCCATCGCGCTCGACGTCATAAAGATGGATCCCCGCCTCCCCACTGCTGTCGCGGCTGGATGCCACGCAGAAGAGCGCCACCCA
>DASRZA010000034.1:0-4410 GCA_035686845.1 Armatimonadota bacterium
GCGGTGTGCTATTCAGTTTGTACTTCGAAAAGAGCTTATCGATGTTCTTGAACTTCTCCCGCACGTCCGCCCTGGTCATAAAGATTTCGGTGGTGTCCACCGCGCTATAGCCGTAGGCCGGGCTGAGCATGAATCCCTCTACACCAAGGCCCGTGAGATACTCAAACAACCGGTCGATTTCATCCATGTCGGTCTCAGAGTAAACCGTGGTGTTGGAACAAACGTGGAAGCCCTTCGCCTTCGCCGCTTTGATCGCCTCAATCGCCTCCTTGAAGACGCCCGTGCGCTCAACGCAAAGGTCATGGGTCTCTTCGAGGCCATCCAGGTGGATATTGAAGAAAAGGAGATCGCTGGGCGTAAATTGATCCAGCTTCTTCTTCAGGAACATACCGTTCGTGCAGAGGATGATGCCCTTTTTGCGGCGGATCAGCTCGTCTACCAACTCCACGATCGGAGGGTAGATGAGCGGCTCCCCCCCACAAATCGAGACCATCGGCGCGCCGCACTCCTCCACCGACGCCAGGCACTCTTCGAGCGTCAGCATCTCATGAACGGTGTCTTTGTATTCTCGGATCCTCCCGCATCCGGTACAGGTGAGGTTACAAGCGTGAAGTGGCTCCAGCATCAGCACGGTAGGATACCGCTCCTCGCGTGAGAGCCGCTTTTTGATCATGTACTTCGCCGTATTGGCATTCATTTCGAGAGTGAATTTCATATTATTTCAATCCTCAGCGGCTCTTTCGAGCCGCCGCAAACCCTGCTTTGTGGCAGGGATTCCGGTTATCAGAATACCGCGGTAACGCTAGTGCGAAACTGGCGCAGCAGCGAATCCCGGTACCGCGGCCCGTGCAAACATCCCGAGCGCGAAGAGCGGGAAATAGAGCGGGTAAAGGTGATACTTCAGATAGAACACCTCGGGGAACCCGGTTCCGGTGAAATGTTCTTCGGACCAATCGCCCGCCGGTCGCTGGGTTCCCAGCAGGTACTCAACGCCTCGCCGCACCGCCTGACTCTTTACCCCTCCGGCGGCAATAAGACCCATAATGGCCCACGCGGTCTGTGAAGCCGTGCTCGGTCCACGGCCGCGGAGGCCGGGATCATGATAGGATTCGCACGTTTCTCCCCACCCGCCATCTGGATTTTGAACCGATGCGAGCCAGTGGGCGCCCCGCACGATACATGGGTCTTCCTGGCTGACGCCAATGGCGCTCAGGCCTTTCAGCACCTGCCACGTGCCATAAATATAGTTAACACCCCATCGCCCAAACCAGCTTCCATCCGGCTCTTGCTCACGGCGCAAAAAATCGATCGCGGATTTGACTGAACCGCTCCGTTCATTATACCCGTAGGCCGCTAACATTTCCAGAACTCGGCCGGTGATGTCGGCTGTGGGCGGATCAATCATGGCATTATGATCGGCAAAAGGAAACTCGCAAAGCAGCTCACGATCATTGTCGGCATCGAACGACGCCCATCCACCATTGCGGCACTGCATTCCAAGAGTCCAGGTTAACGCGCGTCGGATCATCGCATCCCGGCCCGGCGCCACGCGGGCAAGCGCAATCAGCGCCATCGCCGTATCGTCGATGTCCGGATAATACTCATTGGCGTACTCGAAGCACCATCCGCCAGGCTCAAGATTCCGCCGCGCCACGCTCCAATCGCCCTCCTCGCGGATCTCCATCTCCTCCAGCCATTGTATGGCGGCCTCATACGAAGGATGATTTAGCGGCAATCCGGTTTCGTCCAGCGCGATACACGCCAGCGCCGTATCCCAGACGGGCGAGGCGCAGGGCTGGATGCGGGCATCTTCCTTTTCCTCGATGACAAGGTTGTAAAGCTCATCCAACTGGCTTTTCACCTCGGGGCTCTCCAGGGAATAGCCGCGGCAGTGGAGCGCCCAGATGGAGTTCACAATCGGCGGAAAGATAGCGCCCAAGCCCGCGCTCTTCTTGAAGCGATCCAGCATCCAGCGTTCCGCCGCAGCGAGCGATCGCTTACGCCACGGCTTGACCGGAAGAGAATCCAGGAATTTCAGCCCTGCATCGATGAACAGAAAAAAATGGCGCCAGGACGGGAAGGGCGTGTGCGCTTGCAGCCGGCGTCTGCATCCCTCTCTGCCACCGGGGAAAAGCTCGTCAATTTCGCATTCGGGCCGCACACTGAAACGTGGACGGTACGACCAGATGATCGAGAGCGGCACCAGGATAGTGCGCGACCAGGACGACATTGAGTAGATGTTGAAGAAGAACGATCGCGGGAGCAGCATAATTTCCGGCGGGATCGCGGGAACATGTTCCCAGTCGTACTGCCCGAAGAGCGCGAGGTAGATCTTTGTGAAGCTGTTCGCCGCCGGCGCCCCGCCCAACTCCAATGCGCGTTCACGCGCACGCTGCATGTGGGGCTCGTCGGGGCGATCGCCCATGAGCTTCAACGCAAAATAAGCTTTAACGGTAGCGCTTACGTCATTAGGAGCGCCCGGGTATATGGACCAGCCGCCATCCGGGGTCTGCTGCTTCCGGAGATAGGCTGCGACCTTCAGAGTGAGAGGATCCCGAGTCCTGCCGATCGATTCCATCAAGAGGATGAACTCGGACTCAAGGATGCTGTCGCCTTCCAGCTCTCCGCACCATTCCCCGGAGGGACGCTGCAGCCCCAGCAAACATCTCTGCGCCTTGACAATCGCTTCGTGAACTCCAGCCGTTGTGAGAGCCGCGGAGTGCTGCTCTTCACCGGTTAAAGTCATCGGCCTTTCCTTCCATCCTCATTGAGTTCAGAGCTTTCATCGGCCGGGCGCCGTCCTTGCGAGCGGGCGGTCACCGGACATTGTAACTTGGGCAAAGGTTCGGTGTCAAACTGTTCTGATCTGTTCAAAAGAATGCGGCGCCGGCGACTGATCTCACGTCGTGCTGCTTCATTGCCCTAGTACATCCCGGCGTAAGTCCACCGGTGTTGGTCGCTGGCCCCTGAATCCCCAATAATGGGGGCGACCATCACCGGAACCGATCCGGCAGATTTGAGCCGAGTTGTAATAGTGTAATGCGTTCGCCAAGTCGCGGACGATTGCGTTCCCCCTCCCGACGCTACGTCGGGAAGGCCGGCGCATCTAAATCGTTTCCCTCGCTTCTATCTGAGGCGGCGCTTGAGCGCCCTATTCAATATATCAAACCATTCAATATAATGATTTAGTTAACATGCCAAAGCCAGCGTTTCAACCTCCAACGAATCTGCTACTCCTTAGACCCGTGAATTGGACAAGTGTTCGCGAATCCGATCCATTCGAGCACGGTTCTTTAAGTAATTGTTCTCAACGAACCATCTTGCGGCTCGCTCAAGAGCCTCCGAAGCCGGCGTCTGCGGCATCCCAAGCTCCTTCACCGCCCGCTCGCTCTTGAAGAACATGTGCTTATGCGCCATGCGCACGGATTCCAGCGCGATTCCCGGCGGCCGTCCTGTAAGCCCGGCAAAGAGTGTGCTGGCAAACCCGGCTGCATAGGCGGCGGCGTATGGAACGGGCCATCGAGGCGCGTCCAGCCCGGTCAACTCGGCGAGTGTTTGGAGAATGGAGTGCAGTGTGAGGTTCCAGCCGCCCAGAATATAACGCCGGCCGGATTGCCCCTTTTCGAGCGCCAGCCGGTGCCCCTCCGCGACGTCTTCCACCGCGACGATGTTGAGGCCGGTGTCCAGGTACGCCGGCATTCGGCCATCCAGAAAATCCAAAATCATCTTGCCGGTTGGGGTTGGCTTAACATCGCCGGGTCCCACGGGCGTGCTCGGGTTCACGATGACAATATCCATTCCAGACGCCGCCGCCTTCTGCGCCACTTCTTCGGCCAGGAACTTGCTGCGCTTGTAGTGCCCTATCATCTTGTCCAGCGAAACCGGTGTCTCCTCATCCCCCGCTCCACTGCCTTCCGGTATGCCGAGCGCGCCGACCGTCGACGTGTAGACGGTCCGTTCGACACCTGCGGCACGCGCCGCCTGGAGCAGATTACGCGTGCCATCAACATTGCTCTCGTAAAGGTCCTGGGGACGCCGGCTCCAGAGACGATAGTCCGCCGCGCAGTGAATCAGCGTTGTACACCCGGCGGTTGCGCGGGCCAACGAGTCGGCGTCTCGCAGGTCCCCCTCGCGCCACTCGATGGGAGCGTCAGATAGCAGCGCGCGCGTGCTGCCCGGTCGGATCAGCGCGCAGACCTCGCAGCCAACTGCAAGAAGCCTCCGCGCCACGTGCGCGCCGACAAACCCTGTTGCGCCAGTTACCAGTGTCTTACCCATAATCCTCCGGTTTCGATACATGGGCGCCGCCGGGCCGCGCGGCGCCGTGGGGGAGCGCGACTGCTGCAACCAGTATAATGGTGTGAGCTCGCGGGGTGTTCGATCGGATTCAATCGGCGGGAGGCAAAAAAA
>DASRZA010000035.1:0-28739 GCA_035686845.1 Armatimonadota bacterium
CATCGAGTTGATCCATGCGATTGCAATGGAAGAGGGACTGCGGTTCGCCATTCGTGAAGGCGGTCATACCGTCGGCGCTGGCGTTGTCACCGGAATTGAGGCTTAAGCCATGCCGCGAGAACATATTCGCCTGGCCTGTAACGACTGTAAGAACCGGAATTATGATACGACAAAGAATAAGTCAAAGCATAAGGAACGGCTCGAATTGAAGAAATTCTGTCCAACCTGCCGCAAGCATACCGACCATCGGGAAGCGCGGTAGCCAATATCTGACCCGCCTGGCTCACGCCAGGCGGGTTTTTTGCGTCTCAACACCCCGGCATCGCGATTCCATCCGTAGATAACAAGCGCGGCGGCAATCAGACCCCGTTTCAGTGGCGGAAGGCGCCAGGATGGACGCTATCGGAGCGGCCGCGACCTGGTGGAGATTCAGTTCCGATATCCTGCCCCCTGACGATGCTGAAGGCGCAAATATAATACCGCTTGATCCGAGATTTGGGATCGATGCCATGGGTGTCGTTGACGGTCGCCGCCGCTGTAAACGTGCGTCCAAGCCACTGTATTTCATTCCCATGCCACGAGACGGGGTTGGCCGGGGCTTTCCAGGTTACGACGCCGCTCTCGGAGGGGATATCAACCTGGGTGAGCGGAGCCCATTGCTGGGCTTTAACACCATTTCGCAGGTGAGGGCAAACCGCAGAGGACCGGGGTCACTCACCGTGAAGGCGCAATGACCTTTGTCGCCGGTCACCACACTTCCGGCAAGCTGTCGCTCAAAGGTGTAATCGGGGTCGAGAGTTCGGAGCTTCGAAATGAAAGCGTCGGCGTCGACCCCAAGGGAAAGCCGGGGCTCGACGTCTCCGGTTTGGAGTGTCTGGAGCCAGCGGGGCGACCACGGTCCGACAACCGTTCCCGGCCGTGAAACCGCGGTGAAGCAAATGAAATGGACGGTAAAGCGAGGGCTGGGGCGCGGCCGAGCCGCGCACGGAGCGCAGAACGCCGCGAGCAATATAAATAGGGGCATAGCCCCCAGCCGATTCATAAGTTCATGTCCCCAACCTCGCTTTTATTTCTGGGTCAACTCTGCGCTGGGGGTGCAGCTGCCCGGCTGAAGACCGAGCGCCCACTCGATACCGCCCAGAAGATGCTGCTGGTACCACGGCGATTTCCAGATGTCCGGCCGATGGCCGAGGGCGGTGTAGAAAACCTTCCCGTTACCGTAGCAGCGGCACCACGAGGTCCAGTAGTCGCCCGGTTGACCGGTCTGCGGATGTTTCGTCATCGCGAGGATGACGTGGCTCTTCGCCCGGGAAAACGAGCCTGGCTTGAATTCGTAGATCTCATCGAATACCTTGAATGTGGAGGGGAGAAACTTCGCCGCCGGGTGGTTCGGATCTTCGTTGTGAACATCCACTTCGACCTGTTTGCCATGGGTCATGAACTCGGCGCCAATCATATCGATATACGCCGGCCAGTCGTGATAGGTATCGGTGGCGCTGTGCGTGCCGATGAAGCCATGCCCGGCCTTGATATAATCGAGGAACGCCTGCCGGTCCGGCAAGCCGAGATCACCGGTCGTCTGGCAAAAGACAACCCCATCGTACTTGTTGAGCGCGTCGGCGGTCATCTTGGTCTTCACGTCGTCGGCGGTGCGGGCGTAGTCCACGTCGAACTCACCGCTCTCTTCACCAAGCATGGCGATGACTTTCTCCGCAACCGGAATAGAGTCGGCATGCCGGAACCCGGTTGTATACGTGACAACGAGAAGGTGCTTCATCGCTGCGGCGCGCGCCCGGGGAGCGGCCGTGGCGATACAGACCGCGATGACGGCCAACCAAACGGGCCATGACTTGAAACGGATACTCATAAGTTGGAATCCTCTTATCCGGCGGTTCTCGCCGAAAACGTGAGATAGATTGTCCGGCGGTTGACGCCGAAAACGAGACGAAGTTCACTACATGGCGCGATGCTCGCCGCAGGTCCTGCATTTTGGACGTTTTAACCGGGCCGAGAGTTACGATAGCCGCTCCACGAATCCGGCGTGCTCCGGGGAAGCGATACCCTCTTGCAGCACGGCCAGCAGCGCGGTAATATCCGCAGTCCACAGCGCCGAAGGCTGCAGCCAGAGTCCGGGGAACTCTTCGCTTTGGAAAACGCCCTGTTCGTCCGGGGCCAGGGGCTGGTAGACGCCCTCGCGAAGCACGAACCAATCGACGCGCTCCTCGTACATCTGCGCCACCAGGTACTCCTGAACACCACTGCGCTGGTATGCGCGCAGCTTTTCGTGCAGGTCGTAGGATGCGCTGCTCGCTGCGATCTCGACCACCAGTTCCGGGGGGCCCTCGATGTAGTGATCGGAAGTCAGGCGTGACCTGCCGCCGTGCGCTGGCTCCAGGCGAAGGAAGCTATCTGGCTGATACTCGTTCTCGTCGTCGAGAAGCACGGTAGCATTGTCCGCTCCGTCAACACCAGGCGTTGCGGCGCGATATACCCCGAGCCACGTTACGACATCAGCGTGCGGGCGGCCATGGTCCGGGTAGCGCACGGGGGAAGACAGGTATACTCTCCCTTCGACAAGCTCTGCTTTCTTGATCTCCGGGCGCCCTTCGTAGCGGCGCTCGAACTCCGCACGCGAGAGTCGGTCGCCCTGCTCGAGGGGAGGCGGCCCGGCCCGGCCAGCCGCAGCGTCCGCGGGTCGCGATGTGGACCTGGTCGTCTTGCTCGGTAAAACGCTCATCAACACCCGTCCTCGTCACCACGGGACAGCCAGTTACAACCAGGCCGCTGTACCATCCGGGATCAGTATACCACAAAAGGTATTAGGTCTTGCGGTCTTAGGTTTTGGGAGTTAGGTGTTAGCGGCCGAGTGCGTGAGACGTTGCGCGCTCTTCGCGAGCGAAGTGGCGAACGGCATCAAAACTTCGCATAATGCAGCCTATTTTGGAACCATTTCCGCAGAAAAGTGACCTATAATGGAAACATGTGGTTAAATAGCGCTAAAATGCCGGGGAATGGATGGTTCGATGCTGGTTGAATTCGCGGTGAGCAATTTCCGGTCGTTTGGCTCTGAGCAGCGGCTGATTATGGAGGCTACGAGAGATGCGATTCTCCCCGACAACGTGACCTCTTTGGCCGCTGTCGCGGGGCGAAATCCCCTGAGGCTTTTGAAGCTCGCGGTCCTATATGGCGCCAACGCCAGCGGAAAGAGCAATCTATACAGAGCCATTGATGTCTTCGCCACGACAGTTTTCGCGTCCGCGACCAATCTGAGCGAAGGAGATGAGCTCCCCGGCATTGCGCCGTTCCGGCTTGATCCCTGCTTCGCAGAACAACCCAGCAAGTTTGAGATAGTCGCATACCTTGAAGGTAAGCTGTGGCGTTATGGATTCGCGGCGACACGGGCGGAGATTACCGCCGAATGGCTCTTCGTCACAAAGCCAAATGGCCCGGAGACTGAGTGGCTCCGCCGCGACGGGGACGAGAAGGGCGACTGGTATTTCGGATCGAGTCTGCGGGGGCGCCAGAGATCTCTCCGCACGGAAACACGCCCGAAGAACTGCCTGCTGTTATCTACGGCCGCCCGCATCGGTGTGGATGCGCTTCGGCCGCTCTACCAGTGGATTCGCGGGCGCCTCGGGACCTTCGATCTCTCGTCACAAGTAGAGACGCTCACCCATGAGACAGCCGGATGGCTAAGTGAAGATGAGTTTGCCTGCCGATCGGTCGGCGAATTGATTAAAGCCGCGGATGTTGGGATTACCCGACTGCAGATCGATGAGGTGGATCAGGAAACCTTCGTACCGGCCGGCGACAGCCTGGTCGATCAAATGATGCGGCAATTAAGGGGGTCGATATCGATACCGGGTTCGGGCAAGATTCCTATCCCGACAATGTATCACCATGCGCCGGACAACGCGCCGCCTGTCGAATTCTCGCTGAGCGAGGAGTCCAACGGGACTCAGCGGTTATTCGCAATCGCTGGTCCCCTTCTGCAGGCGCTTCGCGAAGGACGCGCTCTTATTATCGATGAAATTGATTGCAGCCTTCATCCCTTGCTGCTGCGGGAGTTGGTAGAACTCGTTCAGGATCCCGTGGTAAACCGCGCTGGCTGCCAGTTGATCGTAACCACTCACGACACCAATCTCCAGGATCCCGGCCTACTCCGCCGCGACCAGATCTGGCTGACTGAGAAGAATGATCGCGGGATGACGGAGTTATTCTCACTTTACGACTTTGAGCAGCGTCCGCGATCAGACGCGCCGATTACCAAAGAATACCTCAACGGCCGGTTCGGCGGCGTGCCGGTTCTCGGCAACATGCGACGGGCGCTTCTCGCCGGCGTGGATCCCAGCCCTTCCCTCGCCTGCGCCCCCGGACCCCCGATAACGGTGGACGGCCCAAAGGTCGGCCCGTGTGGCCCCGGTACGCGACCAGGTCCAGGCCAACGAGCCGCTCAGACCGGCAGCACGCTCAGGAGGAGGCGAGTGAGCCGGGGCGCCGCGTCGCCCAAGCACTGAGGCGCTGCCGCATGCCGGATGGCACGGGTTGTGTCCATAGGCCACGGGCCTGGGGCGTTGTGGCGGCGGGCGTTCCCTTCGCGCCCTCCGCGGGACCTTCGTGCCCTTCGTGTTCGTTTTTAGAGCGAGACCGGTGGGAGTTTATATCCGTTCGAGCGCGGGGATGCCAAGAATGCTCAGCGTTTTCTTCATGACCTCGCGGAACGCTCCGACCAGGGATAATCGAAACTGCCGGATGTCGGGATCCGGCTCGCGGAGTATGGGCGGCGTGTGATCGTAGAAGCCGGCGAACGCGGAGGCGAGCGAGAACGCGTAGGTCGTGAGCGGTGTCGTGGTGAGGCTCTCGGCGGCGCTCTGAATCGCTTGCGGCAGGCGACCCATCTCCCGGAGCAGATCCTTCTCCTCCGACGAAAGCGATCTCGGCACGACAAACTCGTCCGGGCGCCCGCTGCCTTCACCCGCCTTAGCCAGGATACTGCAGGCGCGGGCGAAACTATACACCAGGTAGACGCCCGTGTCGCCATTGGTCTGGCTGGCGACTTCGAAATCGAACCGGATCCGGGTGTTGGTCGAAAACCGCAGCATATAGTACCGGATGGCGGCGGCCGCAAGCGCCTCCGCGTCGAGAGTCGCTTCGGCGCTGCGAGATCGGATGACGCCGGCCATGCGGTCAATCAAGTCGTCCGCCTTCACACCGAGGCCCTTGCGGCCGGACATGGATACGTCCTGTCCCTCCTCCACATCCACCCCGAGTTCGGCGGCGGCCTGCGCCGAGAGCGTCACCACCTCGTACGATAGATGGGTGGAATTCCTGGCTTCCTCTTTGAAGCCCAGGCTGTCCAGGCATTTATAGACGACCGTCTGCGGCTCACTCTGACGTACGTCGATCACATTGATGACGCGCGCCGCACGTCCGAATCCCTCACGCGGTTCGCCATCCCACGCCGTGGTCCAGAGCGGTTCGCCATTCGCCTGCGTATCCCACAGTTCGTAGCGAAAGTCCGTGTCCAGTTTCCCAAACTTCCAGAGCTGGTAGGCAATGTCTTTTGCGGTGTAGGTAATGGCGCCGTTACTGCGAACCAGGATCTTATCGCGGCTTCTGGCGCCCTCCGGCGTCTCTTCGGTTCCACCCATCGGCACAACCCAGCAGCCCTTATTCAGACCGCTCTCTTCAAACTGGATCGCGCCGGCCTCTTTGAGACGCTGAAACGTATGGTCCCAGAAACCGGCGCGCAGAATGTCTGATTCCCAGTTCAAAAGGTTGTAAAAGACGTTCAGGCGCGCCGCTGTACGAAGGTGCGCCCGGACAATGCGGGACGACAGGGCCTTGGCAAAATGGGCGATGGCGGTGTCGCCCGCCTCGATGGCATGAGTGATCTCGGCCTTGCGCTCCTGCAGCATCGTCGCGCGCGACTGCTCTGCGGCGTCGAGCGGAGCGGCCGGGTCCGGCTTCAAATAGGACTGAACGGCGGCATAAATATCCCAGCAGTAATAATCGAACGGACGATCGGACGGGGCCTTCGCCCAGATCTCCGAAAAATCCTCGCCACCGACGTAGTACGGCGCCTCCAGGTACAAAAAAGCGGTCACGACATCGACCACCTGAATACCTGTATCATCAATATAGTTGCAAACTTCCACCTGCCGCCCGGCAGCTCGCAGCGCCCGGACGATCGTGTCACCCAGGACCGCGTTGCGCACGTGGCCGACGTGCATTGCCTTGTTCGGGTTAACGTTGGTATGCTCGACTTCGACCTTGCCGCTGTCTTCCGGAGGGATGGGCGTCACCGGGCCGTACGATTCACGAATGAGATCAGCGGCAAAGGCCCGATGATCGACGAAAAAGTTGAGGAAGCCGGGCGGCGTGACCGTGACATCCCGGATGTAGCGCGGGAGAGACGATTCAAGTCCGGCTCGAATCTCTTCCGCGATCACGAGCGGCGCCTGGCCGCGGATCTTTCTGAGCTTGAGGGCGATAGGGCTGCTGAAGTCGCCCATTTCAGGGCGTGGAGGCGAATTGAACTCCACTGTTTCGTGGACGCCGAGATCTTTCAGCCGCGCGGCGGCCGATGCTTCAGGACCGATCATGATCGGCGGGGCAGCAGGCGCCGACCGGAATCGGATCGCCATGCGGGCAGCGGCGCGGATGGCCCAGCAGCGTACAGATGCGCGTCTCTCCCTCTCCGTCTAAAAGCGGCATCACCGAGTCCACGGAATCATGAACCGATTCGGGGCTGATTTGCATGAGATCCACAAGGAGACGCTCCGCTAATCGGTGGCGGCGAAGAAATGACGGCGGCCAGAGCGATTCATCCTCGCCGAGAACAAGCCCACCACCGGATGTGTCCAGCTTGCCATGATGGAGGGCGATCACCCGGTCGGCCCGACCGGCGATTTCGGGGCTGTGCGTCACCATTACAATCGTGCGCCCGGCAGCGTGGATCTCCGCAAAGAGGGCCATCACCAGGCTTTGATTCTCTTCGTCAAGGTTGCCGGTTGGCTCATCCGCGAGCACCAGAACCGGCTCATTGATCAGCGCCCGGGCGATGCAGACTCGCTGCTGCTCGCCGCCGGAGAGCGCCCTGGGACGGTGCTCCACCCGATCCCCAAGGCCCACGCGCTGCAGCGCTTCCCGCGCGCCTTCTTCATCGGGAAGGCTGTGATAGTACTGCGCGAGCATCACGTTCTCCAGCGCGTTCAGGTGCGGCATCAGGTGGAATTGCTGGAAAACGAGCCCGACCTTCTCGCGTCGATAGGTGGCAAGCTCCCGCGAGGAGATCCGATTCAAATCCTGCCCATCCACTATGACAGATCCCGAATCAGGTCGATCCAGGCCGCTGAGGATATTCAGGAGGGTCGTTTTTCCCGACCCACTCGGACCCATAATCGCGACCCACTCACCCCGCCCGATCTCAAGAGAGAGCTGATCCAGCGCGATGACACCCGGGTACTGCCGGGTCAGATTCGAGATCTCAACGAGAGCCCTGTCATTTCGAGACGTCACTGCTCGATCCCTTTAACGATAGCGCCGGCTCGATACGAGCGATCCGGCGCGCCGACGGAACCGCCGCCAGCAGCGTCATTCCAATGGCAACCACAGCCGTCGCGGGAAGCGCCAGAAGCTGCGGCGTCACCGCCGATCCAAAAACGGATCGCCCCATCCATGCGGCAAATCCGAGTCCTACTATACCACCAATCAACGCTCCCACGGAGCCGAGGCAGAGAGCTTCACCCCAGAAGAGGGCCGCAACTTCTGAATCGGTCGCGCCCAGCGCTTTCTGAAGGCCTATCTCCCGGCTGCGCTCATTCGCCATCGTCGAAAAGGTTGTAGAGACGCAAAGTCCGGCCGCCGCGATAATCACCAGCCCGAGCAAACCAAAGACCTCCTCCAGGCGACCAAGCACCATTGTATCAGCCTGGGCGACGCGCTGCAACACGTGTACCCGAGCTCCCGGCAGAGCCTCGCGCACCGAATTTGCCACTGCTTCGACGTTGGCAGCGTTGCCCTCCGCGCGAATCTGCGCTCCATCGGCAGACTCGCCCGGACGGAATGGCGCCAGGATCTCTTTATCCTCCGGCCCACCCGTAGTTAAAACCCCAACAATCGTCACGACTCCCAAACCACGCCGGATACGCGTGCCAACCGCCAGATTAAACGACTGCGCCAGATCAATTCCGCTCAGCGCCTCGCCCGGCCGCTGCGGCCAAGACCCCTGGATATGCCACCAGCCACTGATTTGACGCTGCGCGGCCGGGTCTATCTCGTGAACCGCAGCCTCGAATCGCGCGCCGTTAAACGTGACCTGCTCCGGACGTTCGGCATAGGGCGCGACAAGAATTCCATCCGCCCGGGCCAGCGAAAGCATACGAGCGACCGGTATCGATTTCCCCGAGATCCAGATGTTGGGACCAAATGCCGCCAGCTCCCGCTCCAGCTTACTGCCCAGCGCAAGCTGCAGATTGCCGAGAGCCGCGGTGACCGCGGCGGCCAGCGCGACCGCCGCAATCGCCATGCCCACGCGCTCGCCGCGCCCCACCACCGACCGGCCGACGAGCCTGACGTACATCTGCGATCTGCCAGTGACAGCCATCACTCTCCCCTCAACACCTGCGACGGATCAACGCGTATCGCGGACCAGAGCGGCATCAAACTGGCGGCGAGGGCGATGAATAACGCCAGCGCAAGGCCTACCGGCGCCACAATCCACGCCACTGGCGGGGCGGTATGAAATACGACCTTTCCAATCCAGCGCTGCAAAAAGAGGCCGGCAGGAACGCCGAGAATACCACCCGCCAGGCCCAGCGCCACGGCCTCGGCGCTGAGCTGCATCAAAAGCTCTGTCCGCGTCGCCCCAATCGCCTGCGCCAGGCCCATCTCCGAACGCCGCTGAACCGCAGCGGCGGCGGCGGCGCTGCCGGCGCCCAGCATAGCCGCCGCCAACGCCGCAAACAGTACAAAAAGCATCAAGAGCTGGATCCGCTGCAGCATCCGGCCCGCCGTGTCCGCCACGCGGTAGACCGGTCGCGCTCGCGTGCCGGGCAGGACCGATTGGATCTGCGACGTGATCTGACTGATATAAGGGGAGCATTCGAGCCGCTCCAGGTCAGCGTCCGACAGATGGGCCGGATCCTTGTGAGCCAGTGCGTCATCCGGTTTAACGATCGCGCTGACTTCAACCCGCTGAGCGCGATCCGGAATTCCGAGCCACTTCGCAACAGCCGGAAGCGGAGCGATCACTTCTCCCTCTTCAGCGCCGCCGGTCTGCACAATTCCGGTGACTCGCAGCATATGAGCTCCGGACGGCGCCCGGATCGAAATCCTGTCCCCAATTCCGATCCCGCTCTGCTGCGCCAGGTCCGAACCGACCAAACAGCTATTGCTGTCGGCATCGGCGGGCCACGCGCCGGAAACTTTCCACCACGGCTCAACGGACCGGATACCGGTAACGAGATGTCCGCCTCCGGGGATGGCGACGTTTTCTGAAAACCAAGCGCCGACTATCTTTACCGGCTGCCCCTTCATCTGCATCGTTGAAGTCAGGATGGGCGCGAACCCAACAATATTGTTGCGCCAGAAAATGGTCTTGAGAGATCCAAGACGATCCACCGGAATGGTGGGAGCGTCATCCGCCAGGGCATAACGGATCCCGCCCAGGTTCACGGAACGTCGGGCGGCGCCGGCGCCGGTTATCTCGATATTCGCGCCATACGACGTAAATTCGCGCTGTGTCTGGTCACCAATCCCAATTGCCACGCCCAGTACGCTCGTTGTCACCGCCGCGCCCAGGGCCACCGCGAAGATCACGCGCCAGGTGCGGGCGCGATCATGCAGCAGCGTGCGCCGCAGTATCAGTCCGAGCACGCTGCCTCCGAATCCGCGAGAGATTGCGTATCGAGGCCATACGCTGGTGTGCGAAGCGGGGCGGCTGTGAGCGTGTCTGGATCAAACATGTCAGAACCGAGCGATTTCTTTCAGAAGGTCGGCACGGCTGATCTTGAGATAGCTATCTTCGGAGGTCGAAGTTAGAGGAACCGGATTGCAGCCGCCGGCCGTGCCAATGCTTGGCATGTAGATGGCGGCGCCGCAGTTTGAGCAGACCACGTTCTGCCCGGACTGGTAATAGAATGTCTTGCGGCAGATCGCGCAGGCGTCGAACGCCGTCTTGAATTCCCCCGGCTGGGTCCGTATTGCCATAAAGGTGACGGGCTTCTTTTCTAACATGACGCGATAGAAGTGCAGCTTCCCGTCACGAAGCGATGTTTCCGTAATGAGCACGGCGCCTCCCTGAAGAGCGATCGGCTGCGCGTGGGGCGGCTGCGCCAGCGCATGTTCGTGCGCAAGCTCGACTGCGAGCGCCAGGCACAGCGCCAGGGCGATAGTACTCCCACCCAACCGGATCCACTGCTGACGCTGATACTCTGCACGCTGCAGCCGCCATGCGGCCCGGCCGGCCTGGTCCTTACCCGGCTGAGGGCGAGAGGCGCGCTGGCTTAAGAAGAGGAACGCCGCGAGGAAAAGGATTGCCATAAAGAAATAGGCGTCGTTATTGACGATGGGACCCACGATCGCCATTTCCCGCGTGCTGCTCGGCAGAACCCGCGCTTCCGATAATTCATGCAGGCCGCTGATGAGGAGCTGGGCCGCGACGAGGAAGAGAATAGCGGTCGTAACGGAGAAAAACTGACGCAGATTCACCCGGATCGATCCACGCACGAACAATACGCCAAAAGCAACCGCCGCCGCCAGCCCAAGCACACCGCCCGCGAAATTAAGAAGCGCCGTCGTGTTGAGTGAAACCGCGGAGAGGAAAAGAATCGTCTCGACCCCCTCCCGCCCCACCATCAGGAATACAAAGAGGAATACGCCGGCCGCGCCCCGCCGCGTTTGCGCTTCTGAAACAGCAGCGTCCGAGCGCCCCGCGCTCTCCGAGCCGAGAAGGCTCCCGAGCTTCTGCTCAATCTCCCCTTTCACCCATTTTGAGGTACGCCACATCCAGTAGACCATACCTGCCACCAGGAAGGCCCCGAGCACCATGAAATAGCCTTCATAGGCATCGGTGTTGGCGGCAAGCATATGAAAGATCACAGCGCCGATGGCGCTTACCACGAGCGCGGAGGCCAGGCCCCAGTAAACGGAACGCGACAGGTCTTCCCTATCGCTGCGCTTCAAATAGGCTAAAACGATGGCGATCGCCAGGGCGGCTTCCATTCCCTCACGCAGCGTAATCACAAACGATTGCAGCAAATCGTCGTCCTCCGGCGAACGTCCCCGCAGACCCGCCAGGAAACTATACTTCTTCGTATACATTGTATACGACTCGCCGGGCAAGGTCAAACTTTCGGCGGTTTTACGGGGAGGTACGCGGCGCAGCGCTCCGGCCTCCCCTGCTCCGCGAGAAGGCCCGATGACGACACACCCGCGCTCGCGGCGCGGCGAGGCCTGTAGTTCCCCCACGCCGACACCCGTAGCCCGGAGAGGGGCGAGCCCACCGTCGCGCGCAAGCGAACGGGCAGCAGCGTTGCTCGACTCCGGAGCCACCGTCCCGCTGTGGCCGAGCGCCGCCGGCCGACGCGGCCCGGTCCCCGCTGAGTCCTTCATGATCGGCAGGTTCTCCCATGGACACTGCCGCCCGCATAGTAAAAGACCCACAGCGACGCGCCGATGAGGTCGAACGAGCCTCGCCGGACGGAGCGGCCTTTTTTTTTCGCTTTTCTTCGTGGCCTTCGTGAAACCTTCGCGGCCTTCGTGTTCGCTTTTCCGCCATAAGTACGGCAACGCGGCCCCAATACCTAAAACCTAATACCTGAGACCTACCCGGCGCCATTGCGGCTATAATTACCTCGAACCCGGCCGGCGCCCACGGCGCTGTCGCGGGCGCCGGCTCGATTTACCCGCGAACGGCGCGGCAGCCGTGGAAGAGAGAGGATTCTATGAGCACGATCAAAGTTGGCATTATAGGGGCAGGAATGATAGCGCACGGATCGCACGCTGAGGCCTTTGGCAAGGAGCCAGACGTTGAGATCGCTGCCGTTGCGGACCTGGACAGCGCTCGCGGCGTCGAATTCGGTGAGAAATTCTCCATTCCGCGAGTCTTCACCAGCTATGAGCAGATGCTCCGGGAAGTTGATCTGGACGCGGTCAGCGTCGCTCTGCCCGTGTTTCTCCATGCGCCCGCGACGATCGCCGCTCTGAAGGCCGGGAAGCACGTGCTCTGCGAGAAGCCGATGGCTCGAAATCTGGCCGAGGCGGAAGAGATGGTGGCGACCGCGAGTAATTCTAAGCGAAAGCTGCAGGTCTACTGGCGCTACCGGTTTTCCCGGGAAGCGACGAAGGCGCGTGAGCTGATCGCGAGCGGAAGGCTGGGCGAGGTGCATTACGCTCGCACCGTTGGCCTGCGTTGGCGCGGCCGGCCGGGCTTTGACGCAAACATGAGCCGGTTCGGGAAATGGTTTGGCCGCAAAAACGAAGCCGGCGGCGGAACAGTGATGGACATCGGCGGATACGCCATTGACCTGGTGATGGGGCTGCTTCGCTTTCCAGAGGTCGCCAGTGTTAGCGGTGTGACGTTCCAGGGAATCGAACGGGATCGCGCCCGACTGGAGGGATATGACGTTGAGGATTTTGCCGTAGGCCTCATCCGGCTCAAGAACGGGGCGTGCATCAACATGGAATCAGCGTTCGCATCCAATATAGATGGCCCGAACGGTACGTGGTTCTTTGGTACCCTTGCCGGCCTGCGAATGGATCCACTGACATTAAGCTATCCGAACGCCGATCAAAAAAAGCAGGAGGAAGCCGTTGATGTCTCGGGCGTCACGGCTACTTCTCCGGTACACCAGTTTGTGTCAGCGATCCGGGATGATAAGCCGATCGCCATCTCCTCGGGTGACGAAGCGCTCGTGGTGCAGCGATTGCAGGATGCGCTCTACCGGTCGGCGGCCGCCGGGCGAGAAGTCACACTGTAACTCACGACGGCCTCCTCCGAAGTCGATGCCCGTCTCCTTCATGACCGGCAGCCGCCCCGCGAGGTCGGCCTCGCGGGCCGACCGGATTACGGCCGGCTCACCCACTCTCTCGCCTGTCGTACATCTCCGAAAGCGACCATCAATCCGATAGAGTATAATCGGATAGGGTATAATTGAGCAGATCAGTGAACGGGGGCGACTACGCTGACAGTTGACACATCACCGGCCGCGCTGAATGAACTGGATCAGCGAGCGCAAGCGATCTATGATCAAATTCGTTCGCAAATAGAGAACCAGGCGAATATCGGCAAAATCATCGTCATTGACGTGGATTCTGGTGATTACGAGATAGATGATAGGGGGATCGAGGCTTCGCGTCGCCTTCGAAATCGACACCCCCACGGAAATCTATACGCCCTCAGAATCGGTTATACCGCGGTGGAGGTCCTCGGCGGAGTGCTGCAGCGTACCAGCCAATGCTCAGAGGCAGCGTCCGCTCCCTCCATCTGCTCGTTCCGGTGACATTGCGCCTGCCGGGCGCCGGGACCAGCCGGTGGAATTCGTTGTCGACACTGGGTTCACGGGCGAACTGACGCTCCCCCACGCCATCGCTGAAGCCCCGGGATTGCCGTTCACTCACCGACCGCGGGCGCACCTGGCCGACGGTACCGCCGTGGCATTGCCCGTTTATGCTGCAAGCATCATCTGGCATGGAAGGGAGATCAGCGTGAGCATCCTGGCAACTGGAGATCATCCGCTGCTCGGCGCCGCCCTGCTGGACGACTGCGAGCTTCTGGCGCAGTTCAGAGAGAACGGACTGGTGACGATTGACGAGCTATCGTGGTTCCTCCCTCGAACCACGGTCCGTCGCAGTGGCCCCGTGGATGCGTGGCGCGATATCCCAATTAACAATTGGATTTATTCATAGCTCGTCGAGATGGCGCGTGCCACTATCCGCGTCGATCAGCCCGGCGGCTACCACCGGCCGGTACCAGACTGCCGGCGCATAGGCGGGCACGATGGTTCGCAGCATGTCGAGGATCTTCAGAGCGCCATCCCGGTCTCCAACTGCCGCTAACGCCAACGCCCTGGCGAAGCTGGCCTCGGGATCGTCCGGCGGAGCGTTGGCGCCTTGCTCGGACGTCTGCGCCACGATGAACGCGGAGACGTCGTCAACCGGATGCGCCGGCGAGCGAGGTTCAGTTGCCCGGAGCGTCTCTTCCAGCAGCCCCCGGGCCTGCGCCTCCCCGCCGAGGCGTCGAATGGCGAGCGCGCGAATCGGCGCCAGCGGAGACTCGGGTTGATGGCGCCTCGAAGCGGCGCTCTGCCAGTAGGCGCGGGCCGAAAAGCTCCGGCCCAACTGCCAGGATGCTTCTCCCGCCCACCAGCGGAGCTCGGTATGCTGCGGACGGGCGGGCGCGGGGTCGCCAAGATGCATCGGGTATTCCATCGCGGCTTCCAGATCGGCGAGCGCGCCTTCGAACTCCTGAACCGCCATCCTGCCAAGCGCCCGGGCCAGCCGCGCTCTCGAATACGGCTTCCATGCGCCAGGCTCTCCCGGAAGAGGATCGACGGTCGCCGCGTTCAAGAGCCTGATAGCATCGTCATACGCGCCGGTCTCAACGAGCAATTCCGCCATTCGCAGCGCAATGACGCCGTTCAGCCGCACGTCAGCCGGCGCCCGATGGAGCCGGGCCAGGCGAGTCATTAGTGGTTCGCCCCTGACCTCCGCAAGCCGGTCACGCTCAAGGCGCCGCGCTTCGTCATGCGGAGCGTTCTCGATGGCGCGATCCAGCAGCATTGCGGCGTGCTCCTCGTCTGCGGCCGCCGACGGCCGAGATCCAGGCCGCCAGAGACACGCGGCCAGCGCACGGAGAAGGGATGGATCCTCCCCGCCGGGCGGACTGAGATCCAACGCGCGCTCGAGCAGAGCACGCGCTTCAATGATCGACACGTCGGCATCCTCACCCTCGCTCTCCTCGCTGAGACGAGCGGCCCCGAGATAATAGAGGGTGGTCCAGGCCGGCCTCTCTAACGCCAACTCCAGGGAGTTTCGATCGCCGTCTTGCATTAGAGACTGAACATCGAGAGGAAGCCTCGCCGCCTCTTCGAACCAGTGCCGGGCGCCCTCCACGTCTCCCGATCGTGCGGCCCGCGCTCCCCGTCGGTACCCTGCCATTGGAAGGCCGGCTCTCAGCGCCTCTTCGTAGGCCTCATCCGCCTCATCCAAGCCCAGCGAATCGAAGATTCTTCCTACGTTTATCAGCCACATCGCCTCGGGATTCAGCCCGGTGGGAAGAGCTTCAGTACCGGAGTGACCGGAAACGCTGCCATCGAAGACCGGGCTCGCATCCCCGAGATGGGCCGTCTCCCATGGCCAGGAACCGTTTCGCCGCTCCAGCCATGACGCAACCGGATCGAGTGGACTGAATTCGATGAGCGCCCGCATCAGTCCCTCGCTCTCAGGATTCCCCCCCGTTCGCATCGCGATCGTCAACCGACGCCTCGCTTCCTCAAAGCCCTGGCTGACCCGGTCCAAGGAGCGAATCGTTACGCCGCGAAGCCCATCCCCATCGACGGACGGCGGATCGACGACGCGTAATACGCCCGAGACGCCACCCGGAACCAGGCATCGGAGGGATGATTCCTCATCCCGGACCTCAATCTCACACTCGTCTGTGATTGGCGCATCCACGACTCGTTCGCATGTCTCACCGGGACCCGGCGCCAGGGAGTCCGACCAGATCACCTCGCCGCCGCATTTGACGGATGCCACCAAAGGCGCCGCGCTTTCCCACGCGCTCGCGGTAATCCGAATGCGCTCGGCGAGCTCTGCCCGATCGAAATCCGTATCCGCAGCGCGGCCGGTGAGCGGCAGACGGAGATCCGCATTTTGACCGCGGCAGGGGCCGGCTGTTACAACGCCTGACGACAGCGTGCGGCAGCAATCTATTCCGCCGGCTCCAATCCCCGCCAAACCGACCCAACGCTCGGTCCAGCGCGCCTGTTCTCCGGGCGCGAGCAGTACCGGTGGCGCGGCCGGCGCCGGCATGATCGACCGGAACTCACAGAATCCCATCGGCCCGACCCCTGTGATTTCACCCCAGAGGCGGAGAGTTCCCGAATCGTTAAAAAAACACGCCTGTCGCCCGATTCGCGCTCCTCGCTCGACGACGTGCAGCAGGGCCACGTCGAGCCGGGTGTCGTAAAGGCCGATCCCCGGCTCCCCGGAAGGCAGCGCGATTGTGGTCCCCGGGAAGATACCGCAGGGATCCGAGCCCGACGCAGTCTCACGCGACTCTCCCGGATCACGGCCCGAGTCGAGAGGTAGAGCAGGAGCGCCCAGCAATACGAGAGATTCGGAATTGTTGAGATAAGCGGTTGAAACAAACCCGCATTCGCACGACTCGCGGCCGGTATTCGTCAACCAGACCTCGATCTCCAACGCGGCGCTCCCGTCTCGCAAGCGGATACCAACGGCCCATTCCTGGTTTGGGCTGGATCCCACTCCACCGATCCGGAGAGTAACGCTTCCCGATTCTCCATCCACGATTCGCCAGGGAAGCGATGAGAAGGTCACGAGACCGGGCGCAGCGGGAAGACCAAACTCCAGCCCTCCGACAAATCCCAGCGAATGAAGATAGGTCGGAATGATCGCTGGCTTGAAGAGAAACAGGTCTTGATTGTCCGGTATCCGGCGCGCCCGGTAGATGCGTCCGCCAAGCTCAGGGAGTACCGTCACCTCAAGAAATCGGTTCCATAGAATGACGGCGTTATAACTGACGTCCGCCGCTTTGTGCAGCAGTCGGCCAGGAGTTCGATTGGAATGCGCGCGGCCGGACAGCGCCGGGGAGTCGGGCGGCGCAATCTTCTCCGTTCGAAGATTAATATTCTCGGTTCGCCACTGGCATGGCATGGAGGTCAGCGATCCCTGCCCACGGCGAGTGTGGCATAATAGGTTATAGAGTCATCTGCGCCGCGGGTCTCATTCGCAGCACAGAGAGTACGCGCCTCTTACCCGTGCGCGCCATTCCTGAAGCGATTATCCCTTGAAAAAGTTCCAAAAATGGCTGCCATCCGTTCTCATTGTACTGGGAACAGCCGTCTTCCTCTCGCTCACGCTTCGAGGGCTGGGACCCTCCGGCAGCGGTGTTCCCGCGATGCTTTCGTACCAGTCAGCCTGGATGAGCGCCCCGGCAATCCACGCGATCGGAACAATCCGCGAGACGCACGGCGCCCACACGACCACAAGCCAATTTGAATTGTGGGAGACTCGCGGCGTCGATCGCCGGCTCCTGGTCTCCGCCCCGGGCGCCGAAACATTGATCGTCGTGACCGACGGGAAAGCCTGGAAGCGAGCCGGAAACGGGCCGGTCGAGACACTCGAACCCAACCGCGCGGACTTGTTTCCAATTCCCGATCCGTACGCGACAGACGCCACATTCTATCGGACGGCTCGTCGCTGGACTCGGAGCGGACACGAAACGATAAATGGAGCGTCTTTTCAGCGCATCGATGGACAGGCGAAGGGAGCGCGATTCATTTTCGACCTGGATCCATCGACCCATCTTCCACGGCGGGTCCGGATCAACGAAACTCCCCTGCCCAACGCGCTGCCGGCATCCTGGGTCATCAGCTTCGACCGGATCGATACGCCGCGTTCACTGGCGCCCGGCCCTTTCCTCAAACCGTAGCGACCGCTATTCCCTCGTCAGGGGCAGGCGGAGTCGAAATGTGCTGCCCTTGCCCAGCTCGCTTTCCACAGTGATCGTGCCGCCGTGAGCGTCAGCGACGCGTTTGACGATCTGGGTCCCCAGTCCGGTGCCGCCAACCGTCGTCGAAACTGTGTCCTTGCCAAACAGCCGATCGCGGATCTCGGGAGGCATTCCCTGGCCGGTATCGGCCACGGCGATTTCCGCAAATCCATCGATCTCAGATAGGATCACGCGGATCGAGCCACCGGGTGGAACATAGGGAATCGCGTTATTGACGAGATTATAGACGGCATTGAAAAGGTGAGTCCGATCGTGGGGAAAAGGCGGGCACTCGCCCTCTAAGCTGAGGTGGATCCCATTGGCCGCGGTGGAGGGCTCCAAGGTGTGGCACACCCGGCTGATCGTTCGGATCGCGTCCTCAACCACGAATACAGGCTGCCGCACATTTCCTTTGAGCGCGTCAGCGATCTCGGCGCCGCGATCCTTGGCCTGCCGCGCTCCATCCATGATTCCTTCGATAGCGTCGGGAAGAATGTCGAACAACTCGCGCGCGCCGATCAGATCTTCTGCGGCCGGCGATGAAGCCGCCGCAACCCGTTCGAGAGCCGCACGAGAATCCTGTGCTATCAGCTCCAACGTCTCCGCCCACGACTCCACCGGAGTCATCATGTTCTTAATGTCGTGAGCGATATCGCCCACCGCGTCCGCCACAGCGGCTTTACGCTCCAATGCGGCCTGCTGCGCGTTCTCGATGGCGGTTGCGGCAAGGCTCGCCAGAGTCTCAAGAATCACCAGGTCATGATCCGCTGTGAAGACCCCGCCGCCGATCTTATTGAGAATCTGCATAGCCCCAATGGTACGGCCTCCGAGACTACGAAGAGGAACAGTGAGCATTGGC
This sequence comes from Armatimonadota bacterium, assembly GCA_035686845.1. Taxonomy (GTDB): domain Bacteria; phylum Armatimonadota; class DASRZA01; order DASRZA01; family DASRZA01; genus DASRZA01. The sequence continues at coordinate 18,597 of DASRZA010000035.1, forward strand.
TCGGTGTTAAAGTCCTTTACGATTTCAACGTGCCGGGAGTCTCGTTTCGCGTTGTCGATGACAATGGACTCCCCCGATTGAAACGCGGCTCCCACGATACCCTTGTGCGAAGGCATCTTAAAGCCGATGAGGCTGGCGCCGGCGCCGCCTTCAACCGCGTGGGCGACCAGCACGTCCTCTCTGGGATCGTGCAGCCAGATGGACCCGGCTTCCGCTCCAACAGATTCAAGCGCCGCGTCGAGCGCCTCGGGGAGCAGTTCATCGAGGTTCGGCCGCACAAAGAGGTCGATGGCGATGCGGTGAACCGCGGCGAGGACCGTGTCTGACGCTTTAGCGCAAGCAGCCGGCGTAGTCGAGCGCCCTCGTCTTGATCTCGATTTATCGGACGGCATGTATCGCTTCTCTATCGACGATCGGGGATCTACCGCCCGTACTATAACAGATATGGTTTAAGGTCGCAAGGTATTGGGTGTTAGGTATTGGGTGTTAGGGGCGCCGGCCCCTAACACCCAATACCAATAACCTATCGCGGCCTTCGTTTTCGCTTTCACGCCGTAGAATAAAAGGAGACAAAAGAAAGTCAGACATCATATCAACACAGGACTTGACCGCCAGTTGCGGGGTGTGATAAGATCTCTGAACTTCAGCAAGCCTGGCGCATGGAACGGGCGCCCTGACCGGCATTACAACAAGAAATACACGTTCCGGGATCCCTTGTGCCATGCAGCCCAATAAAGTCAACCGACACCTATCTCACCGCGGCCGCGCCTTCCTCTGGTCACTTGGCATCGGTCTTGTGGCCGCATTGGTCGCTATCGGCGCGCCTTATTTTATTCAGCCGATTCGTGACCAGGTCAGCCGGGCTGATATTACGGCGTATGACTGGCTTTATAACCACCGGGGCGCTGAATCGCAGATTCCGCAGGTTGCGATCGTTGAGATCGACAAGAACGCCATCACCAACTTGCAGGACCGAAACATCTCTTATCCCTTCCCGCGAGCGGTGCAAGGCCATCTTATCCGCAACCTGAAGCGTGCCGGCGCCCGGATCGTTGGGATGGATATTCTGTTCAGCGACCTCAAGACCGGAGCAGCGCTGGAGCAGTCTGACGCTGAATTCGCCCGAGCGCTGCGAGAATGCGGCAATGTGGTGCTGGCGGCGGATTTCAGCGCCTCCAGCGGCGGGCAGGTCGATCAGACCGCTTCGGCGCAGGACTTTCCCGCCGGCCCGTTCCGCGAAGCGGCGCTGGGCTATGGACCGGTTGACGTTCCGCAAGACACCGATGGATACGTTCGCCGCTTCACGCTCACTTTGCCCCACCTTTCTATGGTGAACATTAGAAAGACGGCGCAGTACCCGCAGTTCGCGGTCGAGATCGCGGGCCTGTACCACGGCATTACGCCGGCTCAGCTCCTGGACCAACTCCGGCGCCACCGCTTCGGATCGACCATTATTCCACGCAGCCCGGATGATTGGCAGTGGTATCAACCCGGGAAGACGGCCTGGATCTGTTACGCCAACCGACCGATGCTCTCCTGTCCGCTGCTGGAATACGATCAGGTGTTGGGCGCCGACCAGGATGCGGCCTCTATGGCGCGGCTGGCCTCCATGGTTCGCGGTAAGATCGTTCTGGTTGGGAGCACCGATAAAAGCGAACATGACGCCTTCGATACGCCCCTTAAAGAGATTAGCGATCGTTCGCGTCCTGGTGTTGAAATCCAGGCGAATATCATCCACACGCTGCTCTCGGGCCACTATTATTCGCCGTTCGCCGAGCGTGGAAGAATCGCCCTCCTGTTTGCGCTGGCGCTTCTCACGGCGCTCCTCACGCTGGGACTACGGCCCGTACGGGCCATCGCGCCGGTGCTTCTGCTTCTCTTCGCGATCGGCTGGTTGGACACGGCGCTCTTTAACCACCGGATTGTTCTACGTCCCTGCGAGATACTGATCGCCGTAATTCTCGCTTATGTCTTCGAGACGATTTTCCAGTACTTTACGGAAGAGGCGCGGGCCAAGGAGGCGCGACGGCACTTCGGACGCTATGTCGGGCCGAAAGTACTGGAGCGGGTGCTGGACTCCGGAAAGGTTCGATTGGACGGCGAGGTGCGCCACGTCGCCATTATGTTTACCGACGTCCAGGGATTCACGTCGCTTTCGGAAAACATGACTCCGGCGGATGCGGTAGGGGTGTTGAACATTTACTTGACTCGTATGGTAGACTGTATCTTTAAGTATGACGGCACGCTTGACAAGATTATGGGCGATGGAATCATGGCCTATTTTGGGGCGCCGGCCGTTGTGCCCAATCCGGAGCTGCAGTCCGTCCTCTGCGCCATCGAGATGCAGCAGATCATGCGCGAGTGGCGGCAGGAGTGTGAGCGAACCGGAATGCCTCCGCTTAAAAAGAGGATCGGGATCCACAGTGGTGAGGTGATCTGGGGTGAGGTGGGATCGGCAAACCAGGTCGGATGCACAATTATTGGCGACGCGGTCAACGTGGCCGCTCGCCTCGAACCGCTGAACAAAGAGTACTCCACCGAAATACTCATCAGCGACGCGGTGAGTCAACAACTCCCGGACTCGATTGCGCTGAAATACGAAGGTGAAGTTCCTATACGGGGACGAAAGGAAGCCGTTCATGCCTACAGCGTTCAGGTTCCTTCCACAAGCGTGTCGAATGGCGCGGTCCAGTAGGACAGCGTACGTCGCGGCGCTGCTCGCGCTCGCAGCGTCGGCGATGGGCGCGCAGCCCGCGATGGCCGCGCCCGAAGGAAGGATCTCAGCGGCGCTGAATCAGGTTCTGGCACGCAGTGCGGCGACCGGTAAGTTCGTCACTGGCCGGGTGGGCGTGGTCCTCGTGAACGGTGACTCCGTTAGGACTGGCCCGCGCAGCGCCGCGGCCATCACTTTCACGGATGGCACACGCCTGCGAATTGGTGAATTGAGCGAGCTGACGGTTCACCCCGGCAATTACCATAACGTTCACCTCTCCTCGGGCAGTGTATTCGCTGAATTCAAAGGGCCCGGAACCATCTCGGGACGATCGGCGGTCGCGGCGGTCCGCGGCACCAAAATGATGCTCTCTGTTGGCAGCGATGGCGATACGGTGAGCGATTATTCGGACGGCCCCGGATCGCACGAGATTGACGTGGTGCGAGCGCCCGCCGACGCCGTTGGCGGCATCGCGAACACGATCAACGGAGATCTTCTCCAGAGCGCGAATTTTGTGGGTGATACGCAAAACTGGACGGGCGCGATCCTGCGGATTGGCAGCGGAACCGCCTCCCAGATCCGGCACGTAACTGCTTTCGACGCCGTCACCGGTACTTTCACCCTGGACGCGCCGATCAATGGGGTTCCGCTCGATCTCCACTTTTCACTGATCCTGCCGGCTAACGCCTACTTCGTCACCCTTCATCCGGGTCAGGAAACGAACGTACCCTCCACTCCCGGATCGCAGCCAACAGATCCACATTCCACGCCGGATGACAACTTTCCACAGGGTGACGAATATCCGATTTTCTTCATGCTGATTGACGGACAAACCATTACCAATCATCTGATGGATAACCTACACGGCCGGACGCAGCGAGACGAGTACGAAGCCAACGTCGCCCGGCAGGCGGGTGATCCGGTATCGCTTCTTTCGCCGGGAATCCAAACGGGCGAAGGGGCGCCAGGCGGCTTCCCACCCGACATACACCACAATGGCGGTACGACGGGAACTACAGGTACAACGGGCACGGGAGGCGTCGGAGTCACAGTTCCGGGTGGTACGACGGGTCCTGGCGGCGTAGGGGTCACGGTACCCGGCGGAGGCTCTCCGGGTGGGGTGGGCGTTACGGTGCCCGGCGGCGGCTCTCAAGGCGGGGTGGGTGTTACTGTGCCGGGCGGCTCAACGGGACCCGGAGGAACGGTCATATCCATTCAAGGCGGCGGCGCTCCAGGTAGCGTCGGTGTCTCGATTCCGGGGGGATCTGGCCTCGGCGGAGTTGGGACGACGCTCCCAACAACCGGCGCGGGCGACGTGGTCGTCGTGGTTGGCCAGTCTCCGACACGCGTGGCGCGGGCGGGCCTGGCCGGTCTCGCCGGTCTTACCCGCGCAGTGGGGGTGACGGTGGGAAACCCCGAGGTTATCGGGGCCGCGTACCAGGCCGGAGATAATGGAACGCTCTTCGCTCACACAAACGAGGCGGTCATCGTGGGCGACTTTTATCTGCGCGCCGGCTTTCGCGGCGGCACACTGGCAGGCGACGATCAAACGGCCGTGGATGAAGCGATGGTTCATTACCGGAATAAGGGCATCGGGGATCTTCAGGCAGGACGATTTCACTGGTTCCCCGGGCCCGTTTCAACGAATACGCTCGGCCGGTTGATCAGCTTCTATACTGCGGATGGCGCGATTTATCGTCCACCCATTCCCGGCCCGGTAAGTATTGACGCCGCCTACTTCGCCCGCATCAATCCGCTTGAGGGCCCGATAGCCAGTGGTTACGCCGCCCGCGTCAGCGGGCTGGTGAAGTCGGCGTCAGTCGGCGTGACGACGCTCTTCGGATCTGTGGCGCCGGGGCATGTCGGGATTTCGTTTGACGCGGCGCTGCCCGTCGTTCCTCATAAGCTGGAGGTCTATGGCGAAGTTGGCCGGGATCTTCTGGATGAGAGGCTGTATACCGGAGGTATTTACCTGCCGTACTTCTATAACAAGTTCAAGACCGATTTTTACCTGGAGTACGCGCACCGCCAGAACTTTGGCAGCGAAACGGACCTCAGCGCCTATTTTCCGGTCCTACGGTATTTCAACGTGCTAGCCACGCTGAGGAAACTCAATGCCAACAAGTGGCAGCCAGGATTAGGACTGATTTCCCACTTCTAAGGGACCATCGAAGGGCTCTCCGGGTGGGGGTTTGATTGAACCGCCGGCGTCAACTCTAGTCCGATTGCATCTAGAATCGAGCGCCCGACCTCGAAGAATCATGGAAGCGCTCCGGTTGAAGCGACAGCGAACGAGAAACGGATGAAACCGAAGGAGAAAGCAGCATGAGACAACTGGTTCGAGCGAGCGCGCTGGCATTCGTCGCGGCGGCCGCGCTCGTCTGCGGCTGTGGAGGGGGAGGTCCCTCGACTCCCGGAACCTCGGGTGGACAGGGACGCGTCGTCCTGACAATCCAGTTTCCTCCCGTGCCTACCCGCTTCCTTGGAACCGGAGGCATCCCCATCGGTACCAATGCGGTCAAGGTGAGTATTACGGACCCAACCAGCGGCGCCGACTTAGCGCAGCCCCAGCTTGTGCCACGATCCGGATCCTCGTCGACGGCGACGGTCACGTTTCCGTTGATCCGAACCGGCGCCATTCAGGTGACGGCTACGGCGTACGCCGATACCGCGGGCACACAGCCGCTCGGCATGGGGCAGGTCAGCGGCGTGGTTACGGCCGGGGGCACGACTACACTCGATCTCCCTCTGACACTTGGTCCGATTGCGAGTCTCGTAATCACGCCGACTTCCCTGCAGTTGATCGCCGCGCCAGGAGGCACCGGCGCGGTCCGGTCGCGGGGCGGGGTAACGCGGCAAAGCGTGGTGGGGGGAGTCTCTTCAGCGACGATTCACGCCGAAGTTCTCGATTCGTCGACGCCGCCTAACCAACTGCTGGGCTTTCCGATTTCCTGGACATCCAGTGACACCACGGTCGCGACTGTGACTCCGAGCGGCGCTGATTCGAGTGACGCCGTGGTTCAGGCGGTCGGTTTCGGAACGGCGGTTATTACAGCTACCGAGCTCAATACGGGTAAATCAGCGACCATTACGGTGAGCGTGCCGCTCGTAGCGACTCTGAACATGACTATCGCGCGCTATTACCATACCGCGACTCTTCTTGCCAATAGCAACGATGAGGGCATGGTACTGATCACCGGCGGCGCAGGTCCACAGGGGACAGCAATCCCAGACGCAGAACTGTATAATCCGTCGGGCCGGTCATTCTCTTCGGTCTCGCCGATGAATTATGCTCGTGAGGGACAGACGGCCACGCTCTTTCCCAATAATGGCACGGTCTTGATCGCCGGCGGAGAGGATACGTCGGGGGCAATCCTCAGCACCGTCGAGCTTTTCGACCCGGGAACCAACAGTTTTACTTTCCTGGACACCAGCATGACGTCGTCTCGCGCATTCCACACAGCGACACTATTGAACGATGGGACGGTCTTGATCGCCGGCGGCGAGGCGAGCCCAAACGGCGTCACCAACTCGCTCAACAGCGCGGAGATCTTCACTCCGCCGTTTCGCTTTAGCCCTACGGCTGGATCGCTGTCGACAGCGCGGGCGCACGCGGCAGACGTGGCGCTCGGCGACGGAACGGTTCTTATAATCGGTGGCGATAATATTGTTTCAGGCGTCGGCGCCGCTGTGAAGACGATAGAACAGTACGATCCAACTACTGGGATGTTCAAGACAGTTGGCGCTTTGAATACGGCGCGCTCCAGTCCTACCGCGACGCTTCTGCCAGATGGCAACGTGCTGATAACGGGCGGCGATGATCCGGCGACCGGCGCCGTGTATGCCACCGCGGAAGTTTTCAACCCGGGCAGCGGCTCTATTGTCAAAACCGCGACGATGTCGGTACCCCGGTCAGGCCACCGAGCGACGCTATTGAACAACGGCACAGTGTTGATCAGCGGCGGCGTGTCGAGCACAAACGGCTCCGTAAATCCGCCCCCCACCGCAGAGATTTACACACCGGCGACAAACACGTTCTCGGGAGTCATAACGATGACCAGCGTGCGGTCAAACCATACTTCCACACTACTGGACGATGGCACAGTTCTTCTGGCGGGCGGGGTCGATAGATTTGGACGGGCGCTTCCGACTGCGGAGGTCTATCATCCATAATGAGCGGCGAGTTTTACGGACAGAAGAGCGCTGGCGCCGTTGGCGTGAGGAGAAAACGAGCATGAACCATTGGAAACGGGCTCTCGGGGCAATTGTGGCGTCTGCAGTGGTCGCGCTTGTCTGGGGCTGCGGCGGGTCCGGTCCGTCTCTTCCGCAGAGCCCGAGCGGGACTGGCAAGGGCGCGCTGAAACTTGTGGTGAATTTCCCACAGCCGCTGAAGGGCGCCGCGAAGTCCGCTGCCACGTTTTCTGGCGTTTCGCAGTCGCATCGAACGGCGGCGCGTTCGCGCGACGTGCCGGGCGCCGGCGATGGAGTGCCCATTGGGGCCCAGTCAGTGGAGGTGGAGCTCACCAATCCAACGACAGGCGCCGATCTAGTCCAGCCTCAGATCGTTGCGCCGGCGGCGTCGGGACAGTCGGTAAGTGTCCAGTTTCCACTCCTTCCGGTCGGACCGGTGCACGTGATCGCCTCTGCCTTTGCCGATACGAACGCCACTCCCCCCGCGCTCGCCACGGCGACCGCGGATACGACTATTTCCGACGGCGCGACCCAGCAGCTTACGATTTTGCTCAAGGACACCGCGACGGGCATCGGACTCACCTCCACGTCGCTGGCGATAGACCTGAACGCCGGCCAGACTTCGACGTCCAATACGGCGACGATTTTCGACGCGAGCGAGAATACGCTGACCGGGCTGCCGCTCATCTGGACCTCCAGCGACAACACGGTCGCCGTGGTATCCTACGACCCCAACAATCCAGCGACAGTGACGATTTTTGGCCTCAAGGCCGGAACCACCACGATCGAAGTCCGCGAACCCAATACGGGGCTGACCGCCGACGCGACACTCACGGTTACCGGCGTGCTGGGAATCCAGCTAAAAACATTGGCGGTAGGGAGAGAACCCGTCGGTCTCGCCATCAATTCAACCACGAATCGTATCTACGTGGCGAGTCTTGGTACAAATACGGTGACCGTGATCGATGGGAGTAACGATACGATTATTACGACAATCCCTGTTGGAAACGGACCGCAGAACGTAGCGGTGGACGAGGGCAGAAACCTGATCTATGTTTCCAACTTCAACAGTAACAGCGTCAGCGTCATTGATGGAGCGACCAATACGGTAACGGGCACAATTCCGGTGGGTACGCTGCCGTTTGGCGTCGCTGTCAACCATTCTTCGGGGGGTTACAATGTCTTCGTGTCGAACTCCGGCGACAACACCGTCAGCGTGATCGATGGTATGACCGAACAGGTGGTTGCAACGATACCGGTGGGATTGGGGCCGCTGGGAGTCGCTGCTGACCCAAACACCGGAGAAACCTTCGTAGCTAACGAGTTCGGTCCCAGCGTGACCGTAATTAATAACTCCGACCTCACTATTCCGGCGACGATTCCGGTTGGTACGAGACCCTATTATCTGGCCGTGGAAATCATTGGTGGTCACGTTTACGTGACGAATTCTGGCAGCGGGACGGTGAGCGTGATCGACGAGTCGACCAACGCCGTTACGCAGGCGGTTCAGGTAGGCGCCCAACCACTTGGAATTACTGGGAGCAGCACCGCCAACCTCGGCTTTGTCGTAGACCGGGCCACTAACGCCGTCAGTGAATACAACCTGCAGTCAGGACGGTTGCTCAATGTGGTCGCGTTGAGCAGTGGCGCGTACGGGATAGCTACCGCCAAAGGGAAGCTCTACGTCACCAATGACCAGACGCCCGGTGTGGTGACTATCGCGACCGTGACGGGTGGTACTGGCGTCCGATGAAGAACGATAGACGATAGACGCAGAAAAGGATGAAGGATGAGTGAAGCCAGCGTAATCGCCGGCCGTGAAGTCCTGAAAGGGCGTCCGAATGGAGCGAAGGGCATTTGCCCTCGGAGGGGGACGCATGCTTCGCCCGAACGTCGGGACCTGTGGGTTTAAGAGGATGTGTGAGAGTGTGTGGGCCAACTATCCGGCCGTCGGGCCGGAGGGACTGCTGCGAGACGTTCAGGCGCGGCCTTCTATCTGAATGGGCTTTTGCCCGGAGACAAGCAAAATGATACGTTCGTTCCGCTCGATCTTAGTGATTCCCGCGGCTCTGGCGGTGGCTCTTGGCGCCGGCTGCAATAGCTCCACCGTTAGCACTCCGACCCCTGCAAAGGGCAGTCTGCGAGTGAGTGTTCAGCTTCCGGCGGGCGCCTCGCGCGCTGCTGCGAAGGGACGCCAGGCAGGAGGGGCGCCCCTGGGCGCGCCGTACGTGAAGATTGCCATCACGGACCCAACGACAATGGCGAACCTTGCCCAGCCGCAGATTATTCAGGCGCCGCCGCCCGGACAGACGGCTACGGCTGAGTTTCAGGGGATCCCCGTCGGCAACATTCATATAACCGTGACCGCTCATCCGGACCAGAATGCCGCGCAGCCGGCGCTCGCTATTGGAACGGCAGACGCCACCGTCACCACGGGCAATACGACGCCAGTGAGTATCACGCTGGCGCCGACGCTGGATCATCTCACCATCACTCCGACAGGTCTCACGTTGACATTAAGCAATACCCAAACATCTCCCCCCACCGGGACCCTCACGGCTGCGGCGTTCGACGCGAACAATACGTCGTTGGTCGGCGAGCCACTGTTCTGGAGCTCCAGCAACTCGACCGTAGCTTCCGTTCTGGTGGACCCGTCGACCGGCGTCGCCACCGTAACAGCCGTCGGCCCTGGCACAGCTACCATTGAAGTCCGCGAGTTCAACACCGGTAAGACGGCTGACGCTGTGGTAACCGTGGTTCCGGCGCCCGTATCGTAGGTGAGGGATGAGACGCGACGGCGAGGCGCATTGTACGGGACAACGGGGCTGTGGGAGCGCGAGTTATACCGCGCCTGGCGCCCTGTTCCTCGCGTCTCGCATCCCGTACCGTGCACCTGCCGCCAGAAGAGTTACTCAGGGGAGTTACTAATGGTTCGAGTTATCCGATGGTTTGCGCTGGCAGTTACGCTATTGGCGGCTGCGGCGATCTATGGCTGCGGTGGGTCGGGCCCCGCGTCTCCCGCGGTGGGAACGGGAAACCTTGCCGTTAAGGTGCAGTTCGGGAATCTCCGCGCATCACAGGGCTCTCGATCCGCGACGCGCCAGCAAAGCGGCGTCCCGCTTGGCGCGGCGGTTGTCAAGGTAACGCTGACGGATCCGTCGACGATGGCCAATCTTGCCCAACCGCAGATCGTGCCGGCGCCAGCCGCCGGCCAGACTGCGACGGTGCAGTTCGATGGT
>DASRZA010000036.1:0-15642 GCA_035686845.1 Armatimonadota bacterium
GTTTTATACGCCCGGTGTCGGCGCAGCCGACCTGATGCAATACCCGATTTATTTCTCGATCATCATAGTGCGGTGACCGGCCATCTGCTCCATCACCGCCGCCGGCGTGGTATCATAATGCCAGTCGTGTGTCAATTGGGATTACAGGGATAGATCTAAATGATGGACAATGGGCGGCGCGGAAATAGCCGGGGTCGTCGAACCCGCCGGCGTTCGTTATGGGGCGGCGTGGTTTACGTGACTCTCCTCTGCCTGGCGCTTGCCGCGGGCGCATGGCTCGGGGTTGATGTCCGGACGAACCCCCACCGCCAACGAATCAACATAAACGCTCTGATCCACCGGCGGATCTCGCTCCACCCCGCGCCGAAGCCCGCCGCGCCCAGGCCGCCCGCGCCGGCGCCCCCGGTGCTGCTCACCGAGGGAACAGGCGCGATCCCGGTGATTATGTACCACGACGTCGTTCCGAGCAAGCTGGTCTGGTTCGATATGACCACGCCGGAATTTGCGCGCCAGATGGATGACCTGAGCGCGGCCGGCGCCCATCCCATCACTCTGGACGAACTGTATGCCCACCTGCTCAGCAACAAGCCGGTTCCCGATCGCTCCATTGTGCTGACATTCGATGACTGCACGCTGGGCCAGTTCACCTACGCGCTCCCCATTCTCGAACAGCATCATTTCCCGGCCACGTTCTTTGTTCAAACCGGGTACGTTGGCAAGACGACGGGCAAGCGCCACATGACGTGGGACGATCTCCGGGCGGCTGAGAAGACCGGTCTCATCACAGTCGAGTCGCACACGATCACCCATCCGGAGGATCTCACCAAACTCTCGGACGCGGCGCTCAAACGGGAATTCACCGTTTCCAAGACCGTCTTGGAGCAGAAGCTCGGCCATCCGATTCTTTTCCTGGCGTATCCCAGTGGGAACTGCGACTCGCGCGTGGCCGAAGCGGCGCGTAATGCCGGCTATCTGGCGGCGGTGACAATGGATCGCGGCTGGACGGCATGCCCGGCCCAGAGCTATTATCTGCCGCGATTCGCCCCGCCCCGGGTGGCCGACGTGATTGCGGCGTGGACCCAGAATGGCCCGGTGGAACCTCCCTTACCCCGCCTGATTTCGGTTCTGGACGCGACGTTGGAGATGGGAACGTTCACGGGTGGAAACACGCCGGTGGAGTGGCTGGCCGGCGGCGATCTCACGACTGAAACGCTCCACACTCGCAAAACGGTCGGGGAAATGGCGCTGGCAGTCGGCGCACAGGCGGCGCTGAATGGTACCTTCTTCGCGGACGCCCGCGTGCAGAGTAACGGCAGCGCCATGGTCGGGCCGACGCTGAGCAGCATTGGCAGCGTCTATGAACCGGTCACTCCCTCCGACGAGAAGCGAATTGTAGGCCGGCCGCTGGTGATGTTTGGCGATCACCGCTGCCTGATTCTTCCCTACGAGCCGCATTTAGGCGGCTCGCTGGAAGACCTGAAGTTTCTCATGCCCGACGTGAAGGACGCGTTCCTCGCCGGCGGGTGGGTCGTTCACTACGGCGCCGCGCTTTCCCGCGACGAGATCGCCGCGTGGAGCTCGAATGACGCCAACGATCCCCGGCACCGCGCCGTGGTCGGCGTTGATGGACTCGGGCGCTACCTGCTCGCGGCCACGCAGGAGAGCGTTTCAACCCGCGAGGTGGCCACGGCTCTGCAGGCGATGGGAGTTCAGGAAGCCTTCCTGCTCGATTCGGGTTTCAGCACGTCGCTCATCTGGCAGAATCACGTGCTTGTGTCCGGCCATGCAAGAAAGGATGTACCCAGCCGGCCGGTTCCTCACGCGCTCTTCCTGATGGGGAAGGTCGCGCCGGATGCCCCGCCGGCGCCGCCCGACTCGCCCATCGCCGCCGGCGCCGGCGGGGCCACGCTTAACGACGCTTTCTCCGCCGACAGCACCGCCGGCGCCGCGCATTATCACTCCCGGCGGCGTCGAAGGAGGAGAAGTTGAGCTTGGGACCTACAGTTCCCCGTTACCCGGGGGTCCGGGAGCCACAATGTTCCCCCGTTGGCGGCGCCGGGGAGAACAGCGGGACCTCCGACTGCCTGCTCCCTCTCCTCGCAGGAGGGTGGGTTGAGGCTACGGACTGCCTGCTCCCTCTCCTCGCAGGAGAGGGCTGGGGTGAGGTTGGGGTGAGCTTGCCGCGAAAGGAAAGATCAAGATGCGATTAGTTGCGATTGTGATTCTGGCGTTCGCGCCCGCGTTTGTTTTGTACGGATGTGGAGGATCGCCGGCGGGCGGGTCGGTTCACGCCCCGGTTCGTCCGGCAGCGCGGCCCGCAGTTGTGGTCGTCCATCACCCGACGATCACGATGTCGATGGCGGCGCCCTCCGGTGTGCCCAACTTCCATGTCGTTCATCCCGGCCTGCTGCGCGGCGGCGCGCCGACTCCCGAGGGGCTGAAGAACCTCAAGAAAATCGGCGTGAAGACCGTCATCGATCTCCGGATCGCCCCCAAAACCGTGGCGAAGGAGAAGAAGCGGGTCGAAGCGCTGGGAATGACGTGGATAAATCTGCCGATGAGCGGCGATCCCCCTACCCTCCGCGAGATCAACACGTTTATGCACAACGCCACAACACCATCTGATCAACCGGTTTTTGTTCACTGCCAGCATGGCGCCGACCGTACCGGCGCAATGGTGGGGATTTACCGGGAAACGATCGACCACTGGCCGTATGCGAAGACATTCAAAGAGATGCGCCATTACGGCCTTAACCCCGTCTATCATGGATTGGTGAACACGGTCAGGAGGTACGCTCCCCACACCTGATCCTCACCCTGTCGAAAGGATCGTCATGCCGATCATACCGTTTCCCCACCCGGTCCCGGCGCCCGTGACCCCAACGCAGACCTACCGTCTTCCGGCGTCATTCAGCGCGGCGGGTGGTCCCGAGGTATTCAGCCACACCACCAGCGCCGGGCCTGATGAGAGCTTTTTTGCAGCGGGAAAAGGCTTTGCGGGAACCGTGCAGCTCTGGGGGCCCGGGACGGCCAGAGGCGGCGCGAGCATTCAGCCCGAGTCCGACATCCTGGATCCGGATCACCTGATCGACACCGTTCCAGAGTACGCTGCCGATGGCCTGTATGTTGGGTTGGTTGGGGGCGCCGGCGGTTGGAGTCGGCCGTTTCGTTTGAATGCGCCGCAGCCCCGGTTTTGTGGACCCAATCGCGCCGCGCCGGGCGAATCGGTGGATCTCATCGGAGACGAGCTGGCCGAGCGGCCGGATCGTGTCCGGGCCTGGGTTTATGTCGCGAAGCCGGGTACGGCCGGGTCCTGGGCCGCGACCGAGGACGTTTCGCGATACCGCGTCACTTTTCGCGGTCCATTAAGCCCCGGGCATTACAGCGTATGGGTTTACGCCGGAACCGGCGGCGACTACGGATGGGGCGGGCCTGTGCCGCTGGACATCCACGCCGCCCGGAAGCCGGTCACGCTCCGGCTTAAACCTGCGCTTTCCGAGACCGCCATTCAGTCGGCGATGAACCGGGCGTCCGACGCCGGCGGAGGCGTGGTGGAACTGGGGACGGGCACGGTCTGGCTGAATCGTTCGTTGATTGTGCCATCCGGCGTTCAACTCGAAGGATCGAGTGAGAAAGGAACCGTTCTGGCGATGAAGTCGCCGCCGGACGATCGCCTGCTGACGGCCGGCGCCTCTGGCTGGGACAGGGCGGTTGGCGGTCTGGAGGACCCCGGAGACAGGCTATCCTACCGGGTAAGCGCGCCGGCGTCCGGCACGTACTCGATCTGGGTCCGGTATGGAGCGGATAACAGCCCCTATAATCTGCAGGACATGGGCGGCCATTCCGTGATGCAGGTGGATAACGGTCCGCCGGTACCGCTCATGAACCTGCCGAACACCGGTGGCTGGGGCGCCTTTTTGTGGTCGCGCGCGGGCTCAATCCGGATGTCCCGGGGACCGCATACGCTGCGCTGGATCAATCAGAAGGGCGGAGGCATTAACCTCGACGCGTTTGCGCTCTCACTCGACCCCGCCTGGCGTCCCGGTCCGCTGGCGTCTATTCGCCCCTCGAACCGGTTGATCGTGCAGCAGGCGGAGGACATCACCGCTCAACATACCTTGCGGGCTGAATTTCCGGGCGGCGATACAGCGGTCGTCTGGCTAACCGGCAATGGATGCGGGCTGAAAGATCTCACGATTCTCGGGGCGCCGCTGACGAACACCGGGCTGGAAATCGCCCGGCTGCGAGGCGCCGCGCCCGTGGAGAGCGCCCGCGTCGAGGCCGTGAGGGTGGCGAATGTTTCGGGCAAGTTCGGCGAGAACGCAGCCATTCGTATCGTAAATGGACGCTACGTCGACGTGCTCGGCTGTGATCTGACCGGTCGAGCGCCCTTCTTCATTCAAGGGATGAGCCAGTCCCGGCTGGCGCACAACTGGCTGCACTCCGTCACCCTGTATGGCGGGAACGCCGAAGCAGCGATCCTCGGCCGTACCCATCCGCTCCATCAGAACGAAATCGAAGATAACATTGTAGACAGTCCGGAGGCCGCCGGGGGCCCTACGGCCCGGCGGCTGCTCTGGTTCTCAACCGGCCTCGGTTCGGTTACCGATAACTATATCGCCGGCAATATCGGCCGGACCCGTTTCGGCGGCGTCGCCGGAACTGATCAGAACGTGGGCGAGACGATTTTGTTCGAAACGAACATGCGCGTCGCCTATTACGGCCACCCTACAGCGGCCGGCGCTCAATCTATCACACTTCCGGCGGCCGGGCCGTTCACGCCGCCTTCGGTCGCGGACGGCGTCGAGGCGCCTCTGAATGAGTATTATCTCTACGTTGTCAAGGGGACCGGGTTGGGACAGGCGCGCCGGGTGGTGAGCCGCCGGGGCCGAACTCTGCATCTGGATCAGCCCTGGCGGGTTCCACCCGACGCGAGCTCCATCGTATTAGAGGCGCTCACGTTTGCGCATAACATCGTCGTGAACAATCAGGTTCAGGACGGGATGAGCGGTATCCAACTCTGGATCGGCGGTTATCGCAATATCTTCGCCGGCAACGTGATCGAGAATGAGCGGAGAGAGGGGATATATTTATTCGGCGCGATGAGCGCCGCCGGCCCGACGATGGCGAACCAATGGAACCGTGGAATCGGTCCCCTCTTCTACAACACCGCTTCGGGCAATCAGATTCAGCAGACCGACCAGGGAATCTTAGTGGGGATCGGGGATAATACGACCGCGGCTCAAGGGGCGGATTGGCCGCGGGCGCTTGGCACCGTGATCCGACACAACACCATGGTCCGGAGCCGCGCTGCGGGACTCGACGTCTCCGGGGGCAGTCCACTCCCGAACGATCCCAACGACCTTTCCGTCGAAGGGACGATTGCCGAATTCAACGTCGTGCGAGATGCGCCGGCGGCCTACGCGGCGGACGGCCGGACGCTCGGCACACTCTTCCGCCGTGACCACGCGTATTTCTGGAACGAACCCGCCAATCCGCCGCCAAAGGCTTTCTCCACAGCCGGCGCCCGCGAAGTCGTCCGGGCCGAGAACAATGTCGAAGGGCGCGGCGGTGAGTAAGCTTGAGGCCCCGATCTGGCGCATTCCGCCACAGATAAGCCGGCAGTCATCGCCCCAAACTGCCGCCCCGACACGGGGGAACGCCGGAGCCTCGAACCGTCCACTCCCTCCTCGCAGGAGAGCTGGGGTGAGGTTTCGGACTGCCTGCTCCCACTCCTCCCAGGAGAGTTGGGGTGAGGTTACGGCGCCAGAACAATATCCGTATCCCGCAGCTTTCTTCCGTTGACACACGCGGCCTTCACCCGGATAACGGGGTAGCCGGGCGCCGAGGCGGACTCAATCCGGTTGCCTCGTTCGTATAGAATCATCTCGCCGGGATCCAGTGATCCGGGATCGCCGAGGGTGATCGCCGGAGGGGCCTGCCCATCTTTCGCGTGCGCTTTGAGGAACGAGTCGGACCACCGGATGGTGTTGCTTCGCAGGATGGCGGAGAAGTAGACGCGGCCGCTGTCGCTCTTGATATACTTGCTGTGCTGGACGCTCAGAGTTCCACCACCGACGGAATCCTCGAATGTGTTATTCTCGATGAGCGCGCCTAAGAACGGGGCGTGGGACCAGCCCCAGATATTCGGGCGCTCGGTGGGTGTAGCGTAGAGAGCAAACGCGGCGCCACCGCCAATCGTATGGTTGTTCCGGAGGATCGTTCCGAAATGGTTTCCGGCCAGAATCATGTCGCCACAGGCGCTGCTGCCCGTCATGTCGATGGTATTGCCTTCGTAGCGCTCGTTGACGAACCCCGTGGAAATGGAAACGTCGTAATCCCCCATCGGCAGCGGCGAATCCATCAGGAACGTGGTGGGGTCGATCGCCTGGGCAATGATCCGCCAGGTTCCGGCGTGGGGGCCGTCAAGAATCGAAACGACGGAGCCGGTATGGACCGGCGCGCCCTGCACGATCGGGATGGCAAGAACACGTCCTCGCTCCTCGATGGCGGCGGGCCGGCCTTCGAAATGCAGCCGGTACGCTTCGGTGAGCAGGATTTCCGACGCGTTCGGGTTGGGTATGGTATCGTTGTCGCGCGGACCCACGTCGCGCACGTCGTTGTTGGTCACCGCGTCCTGGGCGCCGCTCTGCGTCATCACCAGGAAACGCCAGTTCTTACCCGAAGGCCCGGCGTCGCGCACCCGGTTGTTCTGAATCGAGACGTCGTGCGTGTAATGCTCCGCGAAGGCGCTGTAATCGAAGGATCCCGGAACCGTCCCACGATAATCGTTGCCCGCGATCTCCCAGGGACCACGCATCACGTCCGTAACGCCGCCTTTCAGGATGTTATTCGAGATGCGGCCGCTTGTGGCGCCAATCAGGCGGATCAGACGAGGTTCCTGTGTCAGCGGGGCGCCTGGCGGCAGCGGTGGCGACTCGATGTCCATGTTCGTGATGCTGATGTTGATACCGGGGTCGGGATGAGCCGCGGTCGGCTGCAGCGTACCGATGACCGCCGGTCCGTTGACCCAGTCTTCGGGCTTCCAGCGGATTGGCGTGGCGAACCGGACGGCAAATCCGTTCAGAGTGGTATTGCTCGCGCCAATCAGAATCGCCGTTTGCCAGCTCGAATGATCGTCCGGAGGCTGGCGGAACTCTATCGCAGCGCCCGGGTCGCCCTCGATGGTCACCGGCTGACGGAGCTCCAGCGGCCGGCGCATCTCATACGTTCCGGGCGCCAGCGTGACCGCCCCGAACCGGTTCGCCAGATCGTTCAGGTCGTCTCCGGGATGAGCGGTAACGGTCGTTTTGAGCGGCGGAGGCTCACGCAGCGACAGATCGCATGGTCCGCCAACGAACTGGAAGATTGCGCTCTTCCCGCTGACAAACAGCAGCCGGAGTGTCATTCGCGCGCCGGTCTCATCCCGATCAGGGGGAAAGTAGAGATCGGCGGCGCCGCCGGCCGGCTTGATGAGGAGAGGCAGGGCAGCCGGGTTTTCTTCATCGGCTGCAGGGACGTAGAAAGCGGTGTCGAGCGAGGCCCGGTAGACCCAGCAGCCACCAACCGGGTCGCTCAGTTCAGCCGCGGCGATGGCTGAGCCGGCGGGAACGCCGCTCAGATCGACGTGAACATCTCCCGGCCCGGCCGTTCCATCCTGGCCCATCCAGCTTGCGGTGAGTTTGAGCGGAAGAAACGCGACGCTGATCGGACGCGCCATCCTCAGCGCCGGATTCTCGCGTCCGGCCACTACCGTGGTGGAATCGGACTCGCCGGGCGCATACTTTACCGCAATCTCGAGTGTTCGCCGCGCCAGATCCTCCGCAGGGCTGAAATACAGATCCGCGCGGGACGGATCTTTCGCGTCTCGCTCCAACTCCGCATTCCATGCGCCCCCGGGGTTCATGCCGAATACCCACGAGCGGGGCGGTTCTCGAGCCAGGGGTTGGCGGCGATGCTTACCCGATGAATGATGGGGCGAGTGTTTCGTCGACGCCGGCTGAAGCGTTACCGTGACCGAATCAATTTGTATATTCGGAGAGAGGCGCCAGAGCTTGAGATGAACATCCTGAAATCCATCCGGTCCGACCGAGGGACCAGGACCGGTCAGATCGCTTCCGTCCTGCCCGATCCACGCAGCCCGGAGCGCTGCACCCGGCATCCGGAGGAGCGGGTTAAACTTCCGTCCGGCGAACCCGATGTCCACCTTCTCATGGTTGTCGTAAGAGAGGATCAGATTCCATCGCCGGACGGTATCAAAATCGCCTGCATCGAAGTAGAAGTCGGCGTCGGGTGAATTGGGAGCGCGCGTCATCGCGATGCGCCAGGATCCTGCGCTGCCGCTATAATGCCATTCCCC
Organism: Armatimonadota bacterium; assembly: GCA_035686845.1. GTDB lineage: Bacteria > Armatimonadota > DASRZA01 > DASRZA01 > DASRZA01 > DASRZA01. The sequence continues at coordinate 8,360 of DASRZA010000036.1, forward strand.
GGCGCCGTACCCAAGCAGCGTCGCCGAGTCAATTTTCCGGGCTCGCGGCAGCCCGGTCACGGCAATATGAACATCCTGCACCCCGTTCGGCGCCAGGACCGACGAGGGGTTCGTGAAGTCCTTGCCATCCTGCCCGATCCATACGGCCGTCGGAACAGGCGTCTTTGGCGCCGCTCCGGAATACGAAACCGCCATAAGCGACAGCGAGAGGGCTAACGCAGCCCGGTTGACCACCATGTCGTCAATTCTCCTGGCTCGCGGCGTCCGCGCCAGACGTATTGCACCATCACGCGCGTCGCCTGCAATGCAGCCGGGCAATCTGCGCCCCGAGCGCTGCTCTAAATCGTTCTCGCGCAGCGGAATCCAACAAAACCGTGACGATATTCGGGCGGGTAAAAGTTACGAAACGCGCATCGCAGAAGCGGCCCCTGTGTGGCCCACGATCCACCTTTCAGGACATAATGATTCCCATCGAAATTATCCACTGAGTAGACTTCATAGGGAAAAGCCTTGAAACCGGGATACGGCTCAAACAGGCTCCCCGTCCATTCCCAGACACCGCCGGCCATGTCGAGCGCTCCCGCCGCCGATCGGCCCGCCGGATGAGAAGCGACGGGAAGAACGTGCGAGCTGTTGAACCCGAAATCGGCCCGATCGGGACGCGGCGCATCATCTCCCCACGGATATCGACGGCTCTCCCCGGAGACGGGGTCCCACGCGGCGGCTTTCTCCCATTCCGCTTCGGTGGGAAGGCGCTTACCAATCCAACGAGCGTAGGCGGAGGCTTCATGCCAGTTCACGCCGCAAACGGGCTGGTCGGGTCCCCCGGAGACTAAACGGGGCGAATGCTGCGGCCCAGCGCGTTTCCAGTCGCGCACCGCTTCGGAGGGCACGCTAGGCCAGAGTTCGGGACGATCGTAGCCGCCGGCCGCAATAAACTGCGAGAATTGATAAACCGTCACCGGGGTTTCGTCGAGCGCGAACGCCGGAACGAACCGATCGTGCGAGGGGCGTTCATTATCGTAAGCATGAGGATCATCGGTACCGATACGGAACCAGCCGGCCGGGACGCAGATTTCTCCGTCTCCGGCGTCGGAAGAAGGCGACCGTGGAGGCGCCGCGACCGGATGATCCTCGATCGACGCATCAAACGAAGGTCGATTTGCAAGTTGGATCAGCTCCATCATCGTTTCCTGGTGCTGCCATTCGTGTGCCAGGACAAACCGGAAACAGTAGCCGTCGGCGCGGAGGGGATGGGTGGACGCGAGATCCGCCGCGGCGAGCAGGACCAGAGTCCGACTCCGTACTTCGGTCAGATAATCGAGCGTGTCTTTGCGCGACGGGAGATGAACGCGGTCTTCCTTCGGATTATCCTCGCGATTCTCGAATACCCGGGCGAAATCGGGTTGAATCGGGGGCTGATCGTAAGCCCGATCCAACACCCAGTACGCTTCCGTCATCCCAACGTGACCGAGGTGCCAATCGAACGGGCTGTAGTAGGGATGCAGCCGGGCGCGCCGCGCGTCGACGGGTATGGCGTCTGCGAGGGTCAGGGTCCGGCGGCGGGTCTCCGCCATCTGATCCGCCAGGGCTGCTAAGGCAGATGCGGTCACCGTGCGATCCATCTATGCCGGCTCCAGAAGCAGGAGCGTGAACCAGCCGCGCGGGTCCTGCCAGCAGGATCTGATGGAGAGGCCCGCCGCATCCGCGAGGGCGCCCAACTGATCCAGCGAATACTTATGACAGCTTTCGGTATGAATCCATTCGCCCGCTGCGAACGAGAAGCTTCGCTGGAGAGCCAGGACCGGAATCGTCTGATCGCGTTTGCTGACCAGCCGCATCTCAACACGTCCCGGCTCGGGCAGGTACACCGCGCGATGCTCAAACGCCTCGAGGTCGAAGCGACCCCCAAGTTCCCGGTTCACACGTGCCAGGATATTCTTGTTGAATGCGGCGGTGACGCCCTGGGAATCGGCGTAAGCGGCCTCCAGGACAGCCGGCTCCTTCTTCAGGTCGGCCCCGAGGAGCAGGCAATCACCAGGGCTCATCGTAAGCCGGATTTTGCGAAGGAACTCGGTGGCGTCGGAAAGCCCGAAGTTGCCAATGGTAGAGCCTAAGAACAGAATCAGTCGCGGCGCCGCCGAGTTCAGCTCGATCCGGGTCAGCCCATCAATATAGTCAGCCGCAATGGCCCGCACTCGCAATCGGGGGAACCGGTTCAACAGATTGAGCGCGCTCGAATAGAGCATTTCGGGAGAAATATCGATCGGGCAGTAGGTCAACTCGTGCTGCGCGTCTTCGAAAGCTTCAATCAGTATGCGTGTCTTCGCAGAGCTGCCGCTGCCCAGCTCCACGAGAGTCGCCGGGCTATGCGGTAAGACGGCGCCGGCCCGCTGAAACCGTGCAATCTCTTCACGGTGGGCTTCGAGAATACCGCTCTCGACGCGGGTCAGGTAATATTCGGGCAGCTCGCAGATCTCTTCAAAGAGCTCCGAGCCGCGGCGGTCGTAAAACCAGGAGCAGCCAAGCCACCTGGCCGGCGCCGAAAGGCCCTCGAAAACGCTCTCGGCGAAAGTCTGCCGGGCGATGGAAGAGGTCGCCATTCCAAATTGGAGACGGTCGTTCTGCAGCAGCGCCAGCGCCGGCCACCGCGAATCGGCGCTGGCGGCGTGTAAGGCGCCGAACTTTGATCCATTATCCCAGCCGGCGGACACCGCCGCCCTGGAGGGCATGACCACGCGCGGCGCGGTTGTTTCAGAGGACTCGCGGTCCAGATCTTTTAGTATCACGGGGAACTTTCTGCTGAATTTCCTGCGAAATCGGCTTAAAGGTAGTTTAGCAGGCTCTGTCACGGAGTTCTCGTTTGACAGCCTCAGAAAGAGAGCGTAGACTTCACAACAATGCGGTACTACCCCCGATTGTTGGAGCTTCTTCTGCTGCTTATCGCCTTCGGTCTCACCGGCAGCGCGTTCCTCGCGGTGTTCCGGGCCGATTATGGCGACCGTTCGGTCATGCAGGAGGCGCTGCGTCTCGCGTGGCCGATGGGCTCGTTCCTGGCAGCGCACTGGATCCTTTCCGTGACGCGGCCGCGCGCCAACCAGGTCCTCGTTCCGCTCGTCGCGTCGCTCACCGGCATTGGATTGGTGTTCCTCTACCGCATTCCGGCCGATTTTCCAATCGGCCACCGGCCGCATCCACTCACGGGACAGTCGTGGGCAGTCGTCATCGGCGTCATCGCGATGCTGGTTCTCGCCAACATCCGTGACGTGCGTGCCCTGAGCCGGTTTAAGTATCTCTGCATGGTAGCCGGCATTGGATTGCTGCTCCTCACCGCGCTGGCCGGAGAAGTCGTACATGGAAAGGCGCTAAACGTCCGGATTGGATCGGCCATCGAATTCCAGCCGACCGAGCTGGTGAAGCTGCTCCTGGTGATTTTCATGGCGGGTTACCTCGCCGAGCGAAGCCGCCTTATTTCGCAGCGGTGGGGCCGCTGGATTATCAGCTCGGAGGACCTGCGCTACCTGGGGCCGCTCTTCGGAATCTGGGTGGCGTCGCAGATGCTGCTCTTTTATCAAAAGGACCTCGGCGCAGCGCTCCTCTTCTTCGGTGTTTTTCTGGCGATGATTTTTATCTCGAACGCGCGGCCGCTCTACCTCGCGATAGGTTGGGCTCTCTTCGCCGGCGGCGCCGCCTACGCTTACGAGTTCTCGGCTCGCACCCAGGAACGGATCAAGATCTGGCTGAACCCCTGGAAGTACGGAAGCAGCAGCGGATACCAGGTGCTGCAGGGACTCTTTGCCCTCGGCTTCGGAGGTCTGTTCGGCGCCGGGTGGGGACGCGGCGCGCCTCATTTCATACCCGCCGTGCAGACCGATTTCATATTTGTGGGCTTGGCGGAGGAGATCGGGCTGTTGGGTTCGCTCGGAATCCTGGCGCTTTACTTAATGCTGGTCTGGCAGGGTCTAAGCATTGCGCTGCGCGCCCGGAATAATTTTGCAACATTGCTGGCCGCCGGACTCACCATCGTGATTGTGATCCAGGTGATCGTCATCGTCGGCGGAAGCCTGACGCTGATTCCGCTCACCGGGGTCCCGGTCCCCTTCCTGAGCCGAGGCGGCACGAACATGGTCTGCAATCTCGCGCTCATCGGAATTCTGCTCGCCATTTCGGCGGAAAGATCATCGGGCGGGGCGCCGGCGGTCGCGGCGGCAGGTTGAACGTACGGATGTTTCAAAGGATGTTTCAAAAGAAAGCTCGCTGATGGATCCGCTTCTCAAACGACGTGTGCGCTTCGCTGGTTTCTGGGCGACGTTCGCCTTCGCGCTCTTAGCCGCGGCGTTCGTTTACTGGCAGGTTTACCGCAGCGATTGGCTGATCCGGCAGCCCTATAATCGACACTTAGCGCTGCTCGAGCGCCACATCCGGCGCGGAACCATTTTCGATACGAACGGCATACCGCTCGCGATCAGCAAATCGGGTGGCCCCGGGCGCCGTACCTATCCACAGGGTTCGCTCTGCGCCCATGTCCTGGGCTATCTCTCGGCGCGTTACGGCCGTACGGGCATCGAGGGGGCGCTGGACCCGCAGCTCTCGGGGATGGGCGCCCGGCCCTCGCCCCTCGCGCTGAATCCGCTGCTCACCGGCCAGCGGAAGGCCGGCGACAACGTCTACCTGACCCTGGACCTGGCGGCGCAGAAGGCGGCGTCTCGCGCTCTGGGAAACCGGCGGGGCGCTGTCGTTGCGCTTGACCCGTCGACCGGCCGCATTCTGGCGCTCGTAAGCCATCCCTCGTTCAATCCGGCTAAGGTGGACGCGAACTGGCAGGCGCTGATTCATGATCATCGCCGGCCGCTGTTAGACCGCGCGCTGCAGGGGCGATATCAGCCGGGGTCCACCTTCAAGGTGCTTACCGCCTCAGCCGCGGTCGATACGGGAACCGAGACTCCCAACGATATGTTCGACTGCCCTGGATACGTGCGTATCGGCCGGTTTACGATTCATGAGATGGACCACGAAGTGCACGGGCATCTTTCGCTTGCCCAGGCGCTGGCGCAGTCGTGCAACGTCACCTTCTCGGAAGTGGGAATAAAGCTGGGCGCCGACCGGCTATTGGAATACGTTCATCGGTTCTGGGTGGATCGGCCGCTCGACTTTATCCTGCCGACGAGGCCCGGCCAGATCATCGGTAAAGCAACCCGCAACGGCAAAACCGGCCCCAACATGAGGCTTTTGGCGATTCCATCGATATTAGCGCAGACAGCCTTCGGGCAGGGGCAAGTCGTGATCACGCCGTTGGAAGACGCCATGATCAGCGCCGCGGTCGCCAATCATGGGATTTTGATGAAACCGTATCTTGTGGACCGGATCGTAGATCCGGAGGGGCGCGTGGTACAGCAAACCCGGCCAACTATCCTGGCGCAGCCGATTCGGCCCTCCACGGCAGAGGCCGTCACGTCAATGATGGAATTGACGTTCACCGAGGGCACCGCTCGACACCTGCAGGTTCCGGGCCTCTTGATGGCAGGTAAGACCGGCACAGCGCAAAATCCCGGCGGACGAACCCACGCCTGGTTTGTGGGCTTTGCGCCGGCCGATCATCCGAGAGTGGTCGCCGCCTGTGTCGTAGAAAACGGCGGGGTGGGCGGCGTAGAAGCGGGCCCGGTGGTTCGAGCCACAATCCTCGCCGCCCTGCGCTATCGCATGAAGCCGGGTTAACCTGATGTCTGGTAGCTTACAAGCGTCTGGGTAACGTACCAGATTGGCGTGGCGCCGGGGATGCCTGGCGGTAAGTGCGTGGCCAGATCCGGAACCTGAAAGATGTTCGGCACCTGGGTCATCGCGAAACTGCTCGCCACGCAAGCCCCGGCGACGTTGGTTTGATAACCAAATTTCACGGTGTCCTCCGCGAAGAACGCGGCCATTATATTCGCGCCTGAGTCACCGCCCGTTTGCTCGATCTCCAGATCTCCGGGAGCGATAAGACCCAGTACATTCGTTGGGAATCCCCCGGATGGATACGTGCCGTCCGCAATCAGGTCACCATCGATCCAGATGTTTCCCGGGCTCTGAACCGCCAGGTCAGTGGTGCCCGACTCATCGGCCACGTATCCGCCGGCGACCAGAGTTCCGCCGGTGGATGGAGTCGAGTACGTAATCGTGGTGTGCTTATTTCCAATGTGGATATCGCCGGAGACAATTCTAACCGTGCCTTTCACCTTTAGATAGTTGTTGCCACTGCTGCTCGGATCTTTATAGAATTCAAGGGCGTTGGTGGATAGATCGTAGGTCAGGCCGTCCCCGATAAACTTCGGCGCGAGCACGGTACCGGCGGTTGCCGAGTCCAGGGTCAAGCCCGTAGCTCCGGTGTAGTCATATCCAGTCGACTGTATGTAACCCTCCGGCGTTACTCCGGTCGCTTCCGCTAGCCAGCTTGAGTAGTCTGTACCATTCACCGTTACAGGGTTCAGCATGCTCGGAAACGAAACCAATCCGTCGGGGAGATCGTAAACGTGGGTCGTTCCGTTGTCGGAATAGACGTTGCCGGTGCTGCCGTTGGTAAAGCCGTTGCTGACGTAGGTTCCATCCACCGTCGCTTTGTCGCCGCTCGTTGCCGATGACTGCCCGATATGGGCGTTGCCACCGAGGGAGACTTCGCCGTGCTTGATTCGAACCTTCGAGTGCAGAGTGTATTCCATTGTACCATTGACGTTGACCTGGGGAAGGGTTGGCAGCTTTGGCGAAGCGGTCGTGCCAAATGCTGACGGCAGGTTTTCGTAATTATTATAGATAGCGGACGTGCCGGTATCATAGAGGGCGAGCTGGTTGCTGGAAAGGGGAGGCGTATAACTGCCATCTCCGTTCGTATCGGTCCATGGCTCGGGGACACTGGAATCCCAGACGCCATTGCCGTTCAAGTCGGTGAAAGGCTCGCCCACGTCGTAGCGGCCGTTGCCATTCGTATCAATATAGGGTTCCTGGATGCTGGAATCCCACTGCCCATTGCCATTGACGTCGGTGAATGGCTCACCATCGGCCAGGATATGCACGGAACCGTGAATGGTCACATTACCGGCGATGGCGCCGCCGGACTGCCCTTCACCCGCGAAAATGGCGTTCGACCATGCGGAGAGGTTTTCGGCCATCACCTGGTCAATGACGGTGATTTTTACCGTGTCGAGCCCGTCTTCACTTGTACCGGTGCTGGTGATGGCAACGTCGCCGGTCCAGGGACTGCTTGCGTCTAATACCGTAACGCTGTACGTCGCGAGCGATCCAGGCATGGT
>DASRZA010000037.1:0-7222 GCA_035686845.1 Armatimonadota bacterium
TCAAATTGGCTCGCGCCAGGGATTCTCCTAAAACTTCACTCTCGGATCGCCTATTGGGTGGGGCATCCAGCAGTACGGAGAGCAGGCCGGCGTCGAACGCGTCACCGGCGCCAATGGTGTCGACGACGTGGTTGACCGGGTAAGCGGGGCTATGGACGCTTGCCTGGCGAGTATAGGCGGACGCGCCATCGATCCCACACTTGATCACCAGGATTTCGGGACCCTGGTCGAGAAGATGGCGGGCGCTCTCATCCGGGCTGCTGGCGCCCGTCAGGAACTCCACTTCGTCCAGGCCGGGTAAGAAGAGATCGCAGAGCGGGATAAGCCGCAGAATGCACTCCCTGGCGTGTTCCTCGGACCAGAGCTTTCGGCGAAGATTCGGATCGAACGAGATCGTCAGGCCGAGAGCGCGCGCCCGGCGCATTGCGCTCTCAATCGCCTCAGCAGTCTGAGATCCCAGCGCCGGCGTGATACCCGTTACGTGGAGATGGCGGGCGCCCTGGAACCACTCATCCCGAACATCGGCCGGGCAGAGCCGGCTCGCGGCGGACCCGGCTCGGTAGTAATAGACGTTCGGGTCGCCGTAGCCCCGGAATTCGCGGAAGAAGATCGCCGTTGGCGCGCCAGGATCGCGAACGACCTGAGAGATATCGACGCCCTCCCCGGCGAGGGTTGCGGCTACCAGATCACCAAAGGGATCGGCGCCCAGCCGGCTAATCCAGCGCGCCCGTTTCCCGAGCCGGGCGAGGGCAATCGCCAGGTTTGATTCCGCGCCCGCCAGCGACCGGGTGAAGAGCGGCGCGTACGCGAGCGGCCCCTCTTGCAGCGGATGAAACAACACCAGCGTCTCACCGATGGTAACCACGTCAATGGACGAGGCTTGCGGCGCTGGCTGCTCAGACATCGGCACGGTTGCCCCCATCGACAGCCGCTCTCAGATCTCTCAAAATGTAGGGCAACGCCGGCCCTCTCCAGGTCCGCTTAGCGAACGCTAACTCAGCGACGTGTTTTTCCGCAGGATTTCCGAGCGGGTGAGCGCGGAAGCACTCTTCATGCACGGTCGCATCGCTAAAGCTATAGAGCGGGTCCAGCCTGTTAGGGACAAACGCGCGAAAACTGATAACCTGCTGACCCATAGATGGCCGTAATTCTTTACCGCACAGGGGGCAAGTCATTCCACCAATGAATAACGCCATACTACTACCTCGCGTAGAACTGAGTCATTTGGCCTCGCTTAACAGGGCGCCGCCGAGCCGCACGGCCCGGACGCCGGCAATTCATAGGGACGTGCGCCGGGACGGTTGGGCGCAATCGGTCCGCCACCACGCGCAAAGAGATAGGTTCAGTCGCTGATGCCGCTTACAGCTTGTGCTGAATCAAGTCGAGCAGTTGCTCGACTGTAACCGAAGACGGATCCATCTGAAGTAGTCGGGTAACCATCTCGCCGAGCTGTCGAAACGCATTGGGTGACGAACCGACTTCGCCATGGGCCGCGCAATTGAATTGCAGAACGCCGGAGCCCAAAGGGGAGATCGAGTTTGTATAGATCGCCCCTTCCATGACACTGTCGGCATATTCACGGGGCAAACCGCGCCGCACCTGGTCGGTGAAACCCGGAAGCATGTGTGGCAATAGCTCGAGATCTGCCGAAGCAGCCATGACCTGAACGGTCAACATCCCGGAGAGGTCAGGTACAAACTCTGCCCCTAATAATCCACAGGGGCAATACCCGCCCTTATGCACAAAGGCTTCTATTGCGGCCCGGCGCGCTGCCGCCCGGACGGTTGTGGTTGCAGAAACTTTGCGCTCCATTACCTCGGCTGGAAAAAAGGAATAATCCGGCAGCGCTTGCAGCCAGACACGCGCTCGGCCCTGAGGGTCTAATTCCAGGTATATCATTCGTAAAGCCCCCGGCAATGCCCGGACCCTTGGCGCCGCCCGCCGGTCCGCTAACGAGGATCTTGTGTTCGCGATAAGCGACACTCCGATCCGGCTGACGATAGTGACGGGAAGTCGCCCGGTGGTAGGCGGCCCGCCTGTAAATCCCCGTCCACTGTTCCAATCGTCCTGGCCTTGCAGCCCCTTGAACTGGTCATGTCAGGAGTTCCGAGGTCAGGTTTGCCGCAGTATGCGTTCCTCTTTTTCAATCCACTCCAGGTGGCGATGAATAGACTGCTTGAGCATTGATTCGGTGTAGTATTCGGTCGGCGAAATCCGATTGCCCACGCCTTGAGCAACATGCGGCATATCGGTCGGATAGTCGAAGCTGGCCCAGAATTCTGTCAACCGGATGAGATCGTAAAGTGGATCCTCATCGAGTTCCTGGATCGTTTCCTTCAAGAGCAGGAGACGCCACGGACGTACCCCGTCTGCGCGTATTTCCCGATCGCATTCGGCCAGCGTGGAGAGTGCGCGGCGGATCCCCTCTTCATCGCTCGGGTTGGCGCCTGCGAGGGCCAACACCTCAGAATAATGCGGTGCCCCTACGAACTCCAGTTGTTCGGCAGCATACGCTTTGACCTCCTCGGACGATACCAGCCTGCCGTGGCCGTCCACTCCATCCCAGCCCACCAGAAGTGCGGACCAGCCGATAGGTATCCCACTCGCCTTCAACTTACCCAGATATGTCATGGTTTGATTGGAAACTCATCAACCATCCCAACCGTACAAGCATATGCTGTGCAACCCGACCATCATACACTGTCCGATCATAATGGCCGGCTGCCCGATTACCACCACGCTAAGGATGGGAGTAGGTTAGCAATAGGGGCTGCTTTCTGTCAAACTTTAGCGTGGTCCGAATGGGGCGAAATCGTGATGTGAACCGGTACCATGATGGCTTCGCGACGCGCCCGCGCCCTCCGCGTGCCGCGAGCACCGGGAAAGCTGAAATACGCGGTCTTCGTCGGCGTCCGGGAGGCATCGCAGTTGTTCATCGCTCGCGCCGCGTACAGCCGACGAGGAACCGTCGGAGCGCCGAGTGCGGAGGGATCGTCCGTGGAGGAATTATGCGCAGCGGGATTATGCGCCACGCGGTGCGTTGATCCTTCGGAGTCACCATCCGCCAGAGGACGGGCAGTTACAAACCCAAACTTTCGCCGTAACTTCCTTCCGCCTCGCAGGGTCCTAAAGGCACATCCTTTCGACCGCCGATCGGCGCCTCTGCCGACTCAGGCGTTCGCGTCGTCACGTCGGGAGCAGGTCGTATGATACTGTCAGGATTTGCTGCATTGGGTTCGCTGACTCGTGTCCCCTTGGCGCGCCGCGCCGCCCTCAAAACGAGTTTCCGCCGGTTAGGGACGCCGCTGCTCATTTCCGGTCTGGTAATGGCGCTGGGCGCAATCCCGGCCGGAGCGGCGCCGGACGCGGCGCCGGAGCTGCAGGATCTTCCCGCCACGTATCAGCTCACTTTTCGCGCCGTCAGTCCCTCCGGCAGAGGCGCTGCCCGGCTCAAGCTTAATCTCAGCGCGGCCGGAGAGGGGTACGCTCTCGCCGTGGATCCGGATGACGTGACGCTCTCCAAGCTCGGCGCGGGCGGGCGTGAAGAGCGCCTGGCGGCGGGAGGGACCGGGCTTACCGATGCCCGAGTGCATCCGGTCACCATCAATCTCATCCGCCGGAACGGCTCTCTCGACGTGCTCGAAGATGATCGCCTGATCATGGACGTCGAAGATGATTCCTTCTCCGGAGGGAACGGGAGCGTTTCGACCACGGGCGATGCCGCAGTTACGGACCTCCGCGTGCAGCCGCTGGAGGCAATCTACTTCACCGATGATTTTATGCGCCAGCCGAAAGAACCCGGCGAGTGGACCTACGAGTCGCCCGGCTGGGAGATTCAAACGGTGGGCATCGTTGAGCGCGGCGCGAATCCGTTTTCGCTGGAGTGCAGCCCCCACCCCACGGCCCTCGCTTCGACCGGTTACTCGTTCTGGAACAATTACGCCTTCGAGGTGGCGGCGAAGGGGAGCCAGGGCAGCGTTATTGGCGCCTGTGTGGGACTGAAGGACGCTCGGAATTATTATCTCTTCCGATGGAGCGAGGGACCAACCGGCGCCATGGAGCTCCAGCGGGTCGTGGACGGGAAGTCGACGACCCTCGCAAGATCAGCGGGCGGATTTATTCCAGGCATCTGGTACCTGCTGCGGGTGAGTCTTACCGGGGGGCGTCTTGTGGCCGAAGTAGACAACCAGGCGGCGCTGACGGCTCGTGACACCACTTTCGGTGAGGGTAAGATCGGCCTCTATTCCGCCGGCGGCGGTCAGAAGACCTGGTTCGACAGTGTTCTCGTGCGCCCCGCGGGTGTGGTGTACGACGACTTTTCCCAGCCCCAACTACATCGCTGGGATGCGGTTGGCGATCGCGCCATTGGCGGGTCGCCCGAATGGTCGGACTATACCGTGACCGTTGAGGCGCGGGGGCCAGGTAGTATACCGTTCCGGTTCAAAGACGTGCAGAATTATTACCTCTTCAGTTGGGCGCCGTCGGGCTGTAAGCTTATGGCGGTAGAAAACGGAGATCGGAGAACCATCGCCGAAACTACGGATGGAGTCTCCGCCGGCGCGAATCATTCCATCGTGGTGGACGCTCGCGGTGGCTACTTTTCGGCGTCGGTGGATGGCGTCAAGGTGGTCGAAGGACTCGATTTTGGGATTGGCGCCGGCCGCGCCGGCTTCGAGCCGGCCGATGCGGGCGGCGGCGCAGTTAAATCGGCCGCCATTCATGTCACACCACCGCCGGAACCTACCGACGCTCTCACCCCTGAATTCACCGAAGTGTCGCGGCATCCCGACATGCAGGATTGGGCGGGGCCGCTGCACGATTGGAACCCGGGCCAAATCGATGGGCAGCGCGGCTTCTGGCACAGAGGACGCCTCTTTGGTGATACGATCGTCCAGGTTCCGCTGGCGAACAGTATCCTGAAAAGCGCTCACTTTGAGCTTCTGCTCAACGTCGAAAGCCAGACTCCCTCCACCGGTTATACATTGGAATACGTGGGTGGTAACAGCGGAGCTGACCTCACGCTGCGTCGAGAAGGGCAGACTATCGCAAGCGGGCGGCTCAAGTTCGCCGCCGGAATGGATGCGCCGGCGTTAGAAGTGGCTCGTGAGGGCGCGTTTGTTTATGCCCGTATGGGCAGCCAGATTCCGATCCGGTACCGGGATCCCCATCCGTTGGATGGCTATCACCTTGCTTCGAATCTTACGGGAGACGCCGGCGGCCACAGTCAACTTGGGATCGCGCTGTTCGCGGGCGGCGCCGGTATCGACGTGCCGGCCATCAGGGTGATCAATCCGAATACCTATGCCGAGACCTTTCACCTTGCGCCCATCAACTGGCGGCCCCAGAGCGGATCGTGGCAGGTTTCCAGCCGGTGGTCATGCCAGCCCGGATGGACCTGGTACGGCGGGCGCAATCGCGGCTACGCTGTTAACTGGTACAAGCGGAAGATGATGGGCGACCAGGCGATTGATTACTACACCGCCGCGGTGATGGCCGATTCGCCTGCGGGATCCGAGACCTGGCGCGATCTGAATTGCGCATTCTGCTCGGATGGATCGCATCTCTTCAGCGGTTACACGGTGATCATCGGTGGCTGGAACGATACCGTCAATCGCTTATACCGCAAGGGCAAAATGGTGGCGGAGAGTCGAACCTTTCAGTTTCCGCCTGCCGGCGCCGCCCATCGCTCCTGGTTCGGCGTCCATATCGTCAAACAGGGCGGCCAGATATCGGTGGAGGTCGAGGGTAGAACGATCCTGAGTTGGACCGATCCGGATCCGCTGACCGGGGGATATACCTGCTTCTGGACCTATGACAACGGTATGATGCTCGCACGCGCCGTGCTCTCCAGCGAGGAGCAGGAGCCGGCGCCGCTCTACACCGCCCAACCGCTCTGGCTAGCGCGGGAGCCGGCCAATGCTCGTTATCCCGAGAGTCCGGACGCCAATCTGACCGCCGATCTGACCATCCCGGATCATCGAGACGCCACCTGGCAGGATTCCCCACAGTTCATTGCGCACAACGCGCCGTTTCAGCCGGCATTCATCCAAAAAATGGCGCCTGCAGGAGCGTTGAGGACGGCGAGAGTCTTACCGCCGCGGGTACGGGCCCAAAAGCGTACGGCTGCGCCGAGGGCTGTCCCAAATCCGGCGCGGCCCGGCGTTACGGCGCTGGCGGGGGCGCCTTTTGAGCTCACCGCTAACGGGATGACTGTGACGGTGGAACCTGGCGGTACGCTGAGCCGCGTCCGCTTCGGCGGCCGTGAGGTGCTTCGGCGTGTGGTGCTGGATATCCGCTCCGCCGCATGGCACGAGGTGAAACTGACACCCGAGAATGCGCAGGTCAAGGTCGTACAGGGACTACATCCCGGTGTCCGCGTTCGATTCCAGGTGCGCCGGCCCGACCTGGGCATGAAGCTCGACGGCCGAGAGTACATTGAGATCCGACCCGGTGGCGTGTTGATCGTGCGGGCGGCGTTCGATCCCAAGTCAGATTTCGAGAGCAACCGGCTTTCGGTCAACCTGGTCATTCCCGCCGCGGAATATACGGGCCGCAGCTTCGCGGCAAAGGCTGACGGCGCGCCCCGCGCCATCCACGTCCCCACAGCACCGCTGTATCCGATTCAATTCGCCACAAATATTCAGCGGCTGGCCTTTACCGGTCCGAATATCCGGATTCTGCCCGACGATGGTGTCGGGGTCCTGGAAGATCTACGGCATTATGACATGGATGAGTTCTGGTATGAGCAGCAGGCGCCGTACCATTATCCGCAGGTGACGCGGGGCGACGCGCGCACCGTTGGCGTAGAGGCGCAGTTTGGCGACCAGATGGCGTCCCGGCGGTAATCGCGGGGTTTAGGCGCGGCTCGGGATGGGCAAATCGCGATCGGCGAGAGGGTCCCGATCAGCGGCCCGTGGAAGTCCCCGGAAGTGAAACAGCTCCGGATCTTTAGCGGCCCGTTCGGGGCGGACTCCCGCGAACATGGGCCGGTCGGGATAAGCGCCCGGTTGATTATTTAGGAGGGAACCTATGAAACTGGAAAACCTGCAGGATCTTTACGTGGATGAGCTAAAGGACCTTTACAGCGCCGAGACTCAGATTGTGAAGGCGCTGCCCAAGATGGCGGAGGCGGCGGCATCGCCGGAATTGAGGCAGTCGTTCGATCATCACCTACAGCAAACGAAGGGGCATGTTAGCCGGCTTGAGCAGATTCTCAGAACCC
>DASRZA010000038.1:0-18600 GCA_035686845.1 Armatimonadota bacterium
AGTTGCGGCGGATGACGTACTTCGCGACTATCCGACTTCGGGCGGATTCAAGAGGGACGTGACTTTCCTCTGGGATGCGTTGAAGAACCTGGTCAATGTTCGCGGTGGATCCGGAGCGCATCAGATTGCTCCGAACGCGGCTCTGGCTGCAACGCTTCCTGAGTTTGGCGCTGGCAGCCAGTTGGGTCCCATCGTTTCGGTACCCGGCCCGGCAGGCATCCAGTCGGATGAGAACTACTACCAGTTCACCATCGGCAAGAACCTCAATCGCGACGGCAGCGCGCTCGCCAAGCTGTTGTTCCAGCGCATCGTTTACACCGATCGCACGGGCAACGATGGCGGCAGCTACCGCGGTGACGTGGGGGCTGTTCAGGTGACCTATAAGTTCTAACGGTTGTGAGCCCTCGCTTTCGGGTGAGGGCTTATTCCGATAGTTGGCCGCCTGGTCAGACTCGATCTACCGTAACGTCTATGGTGTTGAAGAATCAGGAGCCCTCGGGTATCTGTTCCCGAGGGCTTTTTGCGATTTCCGCGGTATCCGCCGAGCCGCTCACCCGGACGCCAGCCGATGACAATAGGTATAAAAGACGTATTCGCGATGGGAGCAGCGCTCGCGCTCGCGTCATTTCCGGCGTGGGCGCAAACCAACGCGCAACCAGAGACGCCCCCGCATCCTTCGCCCCCCGCTGCTTCGTCGCCTGTTACATCCTCGACCGCGCCATCACCTGAGCCATTGAACGGTCCGTCGCCGGACGCGCCGCGGGAGATCATCGCGGCACGGTTCGCCAGTGGGCCTGTGGAAATGAGCGCCGACACGATTCACGGTACATTTGCCGGCCAGCTCGAGGCCCACGGCAGCGTGACGGTCACCCATCAGGACGTAACGATTCATGCGGATGAGATGACCTTCGATCTGAGGTCCGAACTGCTTCAGGCCCTCGGTCACGTTCGAGTCGACACTCCCATGGGAGTGTTGGGGGCCAATTCTCTCACCTACGATCTCAGGACCCGGGCCTCCTCGGGAACAGCGTTGAACGCTCGCATCGGCGCTTTTTCGCTGCGGGCCGCCCGCTTCGAAGTGGCGCTTGCGGCGCCGGGCGCCCTCTCTGTTATCACGGCGTATGATGGCGCAGTGACATCCTGTACCTTCGATCACCCCGATTATCTCCTATCCGCTCACAGCATCCGGCTGGCGCAGGGTCGATCACTCACGGTTCGCGGAGCGGCGGTTAGTCTGTTTGGCGCACGGCTGATCACGCTGCCTCGGATTACCTTTGATCTGAGGCCGCGGCGCCGCGGGGAACACCACGCATCGGTTCTGCCGAGCTTTGGCTACACCTCCGCGGCGGGCCCCGAGATGCGCTTTGGCAGCACGGCGCATCTCGGGCCGGCGACCACTGGTCGCTTCACGGTCGCGCTTTCCGAAAAGCTCGGAATTTCAGGCAGCCTGACCCTCACGGACGTCGCTGGCTTGCCGCTGGACCTCACGCTGGCTCGGCGGGAAGAGGTCCCCCGGTACGGTCACCCCTATCTGACACTGGATCGTCTCCCGGAGATAGGGAAATCTTTGCGGACGGACCATCAGTATGCGGGTGGGGTCGTGTCTCTCCTTGGACAGGCATCTGGTGGCTACTATCACGAATATCGGCCTGGAGCGCAGGGTACCCGGATTCTCGGGCGCGCGGCGATTGTATGGCAGCCGGCTCCGACCGAAAGCCACGGGGTTGCTGGCGTCGGGCTGTCCGTCGCGCAGTACGGCGGGCGCAATTACTCCATCGGCGGAGTCGAGATCGGCTATCAGACTCGCCTCTCCGATGAGATGCGCGGTCGGCTCATTTTTTACGTCAATGGCAGCCGTGGACATACGCCATTCCGCTTCGATCAACTGCAGACTCCAACCCGGGTCGAATTCCTGGTTGACTCTTCCAATCCAGCTTTCGGATATACTGTAGACATCAATTATGACCTGGCGGGACGCCATCTAAATGATCTTGAATTAAGCGTCGCGCACACTCTCAAGTGCATCCGCCCTTCCATTGGCTACCGGTTCCAGAGCCGGGAGATTCTCTTCGGTCTCTCAATCCCCGCGTTAGAGGGGCTGGCCTCCCGGATTCGGCCCGGCCGTGCCCATCCGCTGATCGCGCCGCCTGTCTATACCTGGAATGACGGCGACAGCCTGCCGACGCCGCGTTGAGATGGCCAGAGGCGTGCGCGGGAATATCCGCCGTTTTATTTCTGATTCTTTATCGTCTGAGGTCAGCGATGGAATCCGCGTTCGCTGATAATCCGTCCAGTAGATCCGCGAGGTCACGGGCAGCCTCGGAAAACGGGCGCGGGATCGGCGGGGAGGGCAGGGGAATGCGGGGGCGGGGGAACGGCCGCCAGAGCGCGCTCGCTTCGTCGATAGCGTTTGCGAGCGCGGAAACACTCCCCCGCGGCGTGATCCATCCGGTTATGGGAGGGATGAGATCCGATGCGCTGTAATGGTCGCTGCTGATCACGGGAAGACCGGCCGAAATCGCTTCGCAGAGGGTCAGACCATAGCTTTCGTGGCGCGACGGATGAACGTACAAATCGGCAAGCGAAAAGAGCGCTTGTTTCGCCGCAGGATCCGCGTAACCCACAAAATGGACGTCGGATTGCCTGATACGAGCCGCCATTCGCTTCAGTTTTGCAAGGAATCGTGCGCCTTGCATAAAGGCGGCTTCCCCGGCAACGATCAGCGATACAGGCGCCGCGCGCCGTCGTTCTCGAACCTGAAGCGCACGAAGCAGAAGATCGTGCCCTTTCTCCGGCGAGATCCGGCTCAATGTCAACAGTGTCGGTCGGCATGGATGGATCAAAGGCGCGAAGCGATCGCGCGCGATGGCGACCGCTGACGGTTCCGCAGCATCGCTCCAACATCCCCAGGGAATGACGTGGATACGGCTGGGAGGGGTCTGAGGATAACAGCGCGTCAGCAACTGCTTCATCTTTATCGATGGGACGACCAGAGCTGAGGAATGACGCATGGCGTCCCGCTGCTTTCCAAAAACCAGTCGGAGGATCAGAGGAACACGCCGCTCCCAGCCGCGGCGGCAGATGATGTCGTAGGCGCGCGTGAGTCGCTCGGGCGCGATAAGACCGTGAAGATAGATCCGGCAGAAGTAATCCACCACGTCGACGTGAAAGAGAGTTACCAGGCGAACGCCGGCCTCTCCGAGACGCGCGAAGTCCGGGCCTTCGGCCAGGTCATTGGTCACAGCGATAGTGCCCGGTTCAGCCGCGAGCAGCGCCTCCGTAAGACCGGCGCCGAACCGTTCGCAGAAGGCCGCGTACTCTAGCTCGGAAAGACGCGTCAGATCAGGATCCGAGCCGGCCGGCCCAATCTGGTGGAACTCAACACCAGACGCGGGAGGAATCGCCCCTGCGGCCAGGACAGTGAGAGGCCACCGGCCATCCCGCGACCATTCATGCGCGAGTCGGTTTGCCACCGCGTCGCCACCACCCAGCGGCCGATTAAGACCTTTGAACCCGACGTGGGCAGCGGTGAGAATAACACGGTGAGGATGCGTCAAGGGGAATTGTCGGGCACGATCATGGTACCCACGCCGCGGTTCGTGAGAACCTCCATTACCACGGCGTGCGGGACACGCCCATCGATGATATGCGCCCGTTCCACTCCGGCGCCGACAGCGGTAATACAGGCCTCGAGTTTCGGGATCATGCCGCGGTCGGCGACCCCGGTCCGGATCAACTCCCGGGCCTGCGTAACTCCCACTTCACTGAGCAGGCTGGATGGATCGGAAGGGTCCTGAAGCACTCCGATCACATCGGTCAAAACGATGAGCTTCGAGGCGGTGATGGCGGCCGCAATGGCCCCTGCGACGTGATCGGCGTTGATGTTATAGCTTTCGCCATCGAGCCCGGCGCCTACCGACGAGACCACCGGAATGTAGCCGGCTTCCGAAAGCGTGAGAAGCAGCTCGGGGTTGATCTGCTCCACGTCGCCCACGAATCCAAGGTCAATCTCGGCGCCAAAGCGTTTGCTCGCTACGATCAGCCGCGCGTCTTTGCCGGAAAGCCCTACCGCACGTCCTCCCTGGCGGTTGATCAGCGCCACAATTGAAGTGTTCACCTTCCCCACCAGCACCATCTCAGCCAGTTCGACCGTCTCGCGATCGGTGACACGCAGTCCACCCACGAATTCCGGCTGTTTTCCCAGGCGGCGCATCAGGTCCGAAATTTCGGGGCCGCCACCATGCACCAGTACGGGGCGAAAACCAACAGCTCGCATCAACGTGATGTCCTGGGTCACCGCTTCTTTTAGTCGATCATCGAGCATGGCGGCGCCGCCATACTTCACGACGATGATTTTCCCCGCGTACCGGGTGATGTACGGCAGCGCCTCCACCAGCACGGCAGCGCGCTCCTGCACGCGGGAATCGTCGTTAAAACCGGCAGTCGAGGGCGCGCTGTCTCGGACGGATTCGAGAGCAGCGGCTGTCTGTTCGCCCGATTGCGGGCGTTCGGCTTCAGGTGTGGTATTCAGCGTTGATCTCCACGTATTCGTAGCTCAGGTCGCAGGTCCAGGCCACTGCCTCGGCGGCGCCCTGGTTCAGATTCACTTCGATCGCGATCTCCTCCCGCCTCAGAGAATCGGTCAAGGCGGGCTCGTCGAAGGAGACGCGCTGCCCCGATCTCATCACCTCAAATCCGTTGAGGGTGATATCAACCCGTTCCTGATCAAACGAAACGCCAGCGCGGCCGGCCGCCATGGCGATACGGCCCCAGTTCGGATCGCCCCCGAAGAGCGCAGTTTTAACCAGCGGTGAGTTGGCAATCGTGAGTGCGATTGCCTCGGCGTCGGCCTCCGTGCGCGCTCCCACCGCGCGTATCGTTACCAGGTGAGTAGCGCCCTCACCGCCGCGTGCCATCTTCCGAGCGAGCTCCTGCCCAAGTTCGAGAAGGGCAGCCTCGAAACGAGCCGATCCAGACGTTCCTGGCTCAATTGCCGCCGCGCCGGACGCGCCGCTGGCCAGGATACACGCCGTGTCGTTCGTACTCGTGTCGCCATCCACGGTCGCCCTGTTGAGAGTTCGGCTGATGACGCGTCCAAAGATCTCCTTGAGATGGACCGGGTCGATAGTGGCGTCGGTCGCGAAGAAGCCGAAAACAGTCGCCATTCGCGGCGCCACCATGCCGGCGCCTTTCACCATCCCAGAGATGGTTACCGGAATGTCGTCTATATCAAACGCCACAGCCGCCTGTTTGGGACTGGTGTCCGTCGTAAGTATCGCGAGCGCCGCGTCTTCGAAGCCGTTCTGAGAGAGGGATTGCACAGCGGGAGAAATCGCCTCGCGGATCAGCGGCATCGGGAGAGATTGGCCGATAATGCCGGTGGAGGCAACGAGAATCTCATCGGGCCGAACGTCGAGCGCGTGCGCCACGATCTCCACGGTTTCCCGGGCGTTGGCGAGGCCGGAGGCGCCGGTGCACGCGTTTGCGCAGCCGCTGTTCGCCGCGATGACCCGGAGGCGCCCATTTGCCGCATGGCCCCGGCTGAGAATCACCGGTGGCGCGCAAAACTGGCTCTGCGTAAAGACCGCCGCGCCGCAATCGCCATCCGAAACGATGAGGGCGAAATCAAGCCCCTCGGTCTTGATGCCGGCGCGTACCGCCCCTGCGCGGAATCCGCGGGGCGCCGTGGTCTCCGCCAGCCATCTCAAATCTTTCATACCGCCAGTTCCCGGTTCTAACGATAACGGAATTTCAGAATCAAATCCGTCGAATTCTGGGCCGTTTCGAATCGTCTATCATACTATTCTGTCCTCGGAAGGGTAACAAAGCAACGACAGACTCAAATTCGGGTAAAGTGGATGCCGCCGGCGCTCTCAAAAGTAAAACCCGATCATTAATCGACTATTCAACGGGAGGAGCCTGCGTCCGGGAGGCGAAATCTATGATTGGAATGTGCGGCCCTCATCTAAACGGGGCCACGATTAAAAAGGATGGGAATGAATCGAAAAGAGATGCCCTACGACGAGTTTGTGGAGCTACTTGCCATCAGGCTGCGGGAAATGCGCGATGCGCCTCCCGAAGAGCAGGAACGCCTGGGGCGAATGGCATGGCGAATGACCTTGCGTGACGTGCCATGGCGGGTGGTGCTTGCCGCGATACGAACTGAGTTCGGCGCCTCCCGGGAACCGGAGGCCCTCCATGTCGAGCTGTTGTCCGGGGCGGCGTCATCCGATACCCTCAAACCGAGCGGCTATCAATCCAATCGGAAGTCCGCGGAGTATCCTCCCGAGCGACCGTTTGAGCTGGATCCACGAGACCTATCGCCGGGGACGCCACCGGCGCTGCGTCACGAAGTCGGCCGTTATGAGCGAGAACGGCTCTCGTCAAACACGCGGCAGGCGATCCGAATGGCGCGCCATGCCAGACGATGGCACGAAATTCGAAAGATGAGAAGCGTTCTGATGAATATCGACCAGGGCTATCTCAAACGGATGTTAGGCGCCGAATCGGACACGCTCAATCAAGAGATCAACGCTCTCCTGCGTTCGTGGGCGCCGTTGGTGCGGGAACGCCAGCAGAGCGGACGCGGCGCTCGCCGGCGCCGGTAAACACGTCCGGCGCCCGCTGCGATGGCGCGCGCCGGACGAAGCGGGAGAATTCGGCTCGGGTTGACCGCCCGGCTAGCCACCGCCGCCTCCGCGGCCGAATCCTCCGCGACCGCCTCCACGGCCAAAACGACCGCGACCGCCTCCGCGGCCAAAACGACCGCGACCGTAGCCACCGTAGTTCTGCTGTTCGGCCGCCTGTGTGGCCTGAACCTGGTTGATGGAGAAGGACCAGGCTGCATCGGTCTCGTTGTGACGATTGTCCGAGACGACCACTTCAACCGTGTGGCTCCCATCCGTCAGCGCGTGGGCGGGCGTATAGGTTAGGGTCATTGTATCCGGGTTGAAATTGAAACCCTGGATGTCCGCGCCGTCCAGCGAGAGCTTAAGACTGCCGGAGAGCAATCCAGAACCCGGATCCCGGATTTCCGCGGAAATCGTGGGAGGCGGCGAACCAAGATAGGGGCCACCAGTCGGATAGTTGTTCTCGACGGTGGGACCCTGATCGTCGGGAGCGGTCGGCGAAAGGCAGCTCAACGTTCCGTTGTCGGAGAGAACAAACAGATCGGAGCCATAGACCATCGGCCGGGCGGTGATGTCGGGCACCGTGTCGTCGTGAGTATACTCCCACGACAGCGGCGCTTCGGCAACATAGCGCCAGAGGAGTTTTGCATGTCCGGCGCCATCGCCGCCTGCCGCGAAGGCGTAGACGTGGCCATTTGCGGTAGGAACGATGAGCGTGCTGCCGGCGATGATGGCGCCCGTGTGCGGCGAAGAACCGGCGCCGAGCGTTACGGCCCAAACGGCGCGCTGAGCCGGCCCGTTAAAAGCATAGACTATTCCGTTGGCGGTCACGATGTAAAGATCGCCATTCGCGTACGCCGGGGCGCCGGTGATCTCCCCGCCGAACGGCTGGACCCAGGTTGGCTTTAGACCGTTCTTAATCAGGCTGAACAAACGGTCACCGGACACCACGTAAACGGCGGCTTCCGTTGGGATCGGCGCATGAACGATTGGTGTGTTGAGGGCCTCAGCATAAAGCACCCGTCCGGACTTCTCATCGATTGCCGCGATCTTACCGCTGCCGGACGCCGCATAGACGACACCATCCAATATCGAAACCGGCGCTGAAAAGCGTTCACCGGGCGCCACCTGCGCGGTCCACGCCGGCTTGAGTGATCCGCCCGTAGTCGGCAGTGTATAGGCTAATACGGCTCCCTTTTCCATCCCGAGGAACAGCTTGCCATCGGCGACGGCCGGCGAAGACGTCGCCGTTTCGCCCATGTCGATATCCTGAACGCTCGTCCCGGTCTGCGCATTGATGACGTGGAGCGTTCCGTCGCTCGTTGTCGCGTAAACAAAGCCGTTGCCATAGACGGGCGACGCGGTGAAGTCGGGCGTGGCCGTCTCGCCGGTTGGTATCGGGGGGGTATAAACCCAGATCCCCTCACCCGAGCGCGCACGCAGCGCGTAGAGCTTGGCGCCAACCGCACAGAAGATGAGGCCGTTTGCGGCTATGGGCTCCAGCGACGCGTGTGTGAGCGGCGGAACGGTGTACTGCCACGACAAAGCGAGCGCGGGAGCGTCCACCGCGGCGGTGTAAGCGCCGTACCTCATGGGGCCGCCATCGCCCATAGGCCAGGGTGTTAATTCTTTGGCGGCGGGGGCAGCGGCGATTTGCTGCGCCCCCGGTTCTGGCGCCGGCTGCTGCGCCGTCGCAGCGAGCGCGCAGGAGAGTACAATGGCGGTAACGCAGGCAATCATTTTTCCCGGGACAGACGCCGACGCGGCGGCCTCCGGGTCCCGATGCTTAAACATTCAAGCTCCTCGGCAATTGAAGGATGAGTGGTGGGTGAAAACTTAAGGGCGCGCCGGTCACTTTACAGACGCGTCAGATGGCCCCGAGCGCCCGCGACGCACGCGGCACGGGCGCACTTTTCCGACGTGAGGCGCAGCCTTTAACCTGCGCGTCACATAACTTATGATCTATTCGACACCGGCGCATGATCTTCCCTTCAATTCCAACAAGTCGCGTCAATTCGACGTCTGCGCCAGTCTACGGGGGTCGCGGTTTACCGTACGCGGGGTTCGCGGCCCGCAGGCCGTGGTTATCCCGAGGAGGCGCCGGCTAAAATGGGAAGCAGTGGGATCAGGCCTGCTAAAGACGCTTTCAATGGCGCCACACAGAGGATCGGCGGCCCCGTGAGTGATACTTCTCCTCAATTACCCCTCGGGTTTGACGGCGCCGAGGCCATGCCATCCGATGCGCGCCGCCCGGATCTCCCCGCTACAAAGGTCGTGGACGAGAAGCGGTCTCTTCGGGAGAGGTCGCCGGTCGGTCCGTCAATAGAATTGATTCAAGGCGATGGCGTCGCCGGAATGCGGGGACGAGGGCCGGGGTTCTGCGACATTATTGTTACCTCACCTCCATACAATCTGGGAATCCAGTACAATAGTTATGACGACACGATGCCGCGACCGGATTACCTTTCGTGGATCCGGGGTTGGGTGGAAGTCTGTAGGGACGCGCTCTCTCCATCCGGATCGCTTTTCCTAAATGTGGGGAGTAAGCCGTCGGACCCGTGGCTGGCCATAGACGTGGCCATGGTTTTCCGCGAGAAACTCGTCCTCCAGAATACGATTCACTGGATCAAATCGATCTCAATTTCGAATGGCGGCGGTGATACGCTATCCTTCGGTCATTACAAACCTATTCAGAGCCGGCGCTTTGTTAACGATTGTCATGAGTATATTTTTCATTTCACCCTTCGCGGCGACGTGGAGCTGGACCGGCTGGCGATCGGGGCGCCGTATCAGGACAAGACAAACATTGATCGGTGGTCCGGAAAGGCCGACCGGCGCTGCCGCGGCAGCGCCTGGTTCATTCCGTATAAGACGATTGTGAACCGGTCGCGAGATCGTCCGCATCCGGCTACATTCCCGCCGCAGCTTGCCGAGCAGTGCCTTAAGCTGCACGGCGTCGACCGGATCAGACTGGCGGTGGATCCTTTTCTCGGATTGGGTTCGACCGGCGCCGCTTGCGCACGACTTGGCATCAACTTTCTGGGCTTCGAGCTGGACGAGACGTATCTTGAAATCGCGCGGGAGAGGATCCAGGCGGCGCGTCCGGCGGCGGGAGAGGATCCAGGCGGCGCGTCCGGCGGCGGGAGGGGATCTTCAGCAGCGGAATAGGAACTTGAGTAGGAGATATGATGGCGCGGCGAAAGCCGCTCGGGCCGAAGACTGGGGCGATATTGGTATGGGCGCAGGGATCAGCATAAGAGCGGGGATTGTGGGGGCTTCGGGCTACGGCGCTGCAGAACTGCTGCGGTTATTACAGACCCATCCGTCCATGCGAATCACCTACCTGTCGTCGGGATCGGGCGCGGGGCAGACGCCGGGCGCGATATTTCCGCAGTTTCGAGGGATTGAGCTTCCGACGATGGAGGCGTTTAATCCGGAGCGGGCCGCCGAAGCTGCTGACGTGCTCTTCCTCGCTGGAAAAAACGGCACAGCGATGAAAATCACTCCGGCGCTTCTCGATTCCGGGCGGAAAATAGTCGATTTCTCGGCCGATTTCCGCCTCAAGTCTACGGATACCTTTTCCGCGGTTTACAAAATGCCACACGAATCTCCACACCTGCTGGAAGAGGCGGCGTACGGGTTGGTGGAGCTCAATCGTCCTGCGATTCGCCGCGCCCGGCTTGTGGCGAACCCGGGCTGTTATGCGACAGCCGCAATCCTGTCCCTGGCGCCACTTCTTACAGGAGCGGTGGGCGGCGGTCCGATCGCAGATCCGGCGACGTTCATAATCGACGCGTATTCGGGGGTGTCCGGCGCCGGCCGGTCATCTCTCGGCCTCGATTATCACTTTCCTGAGGCGAACGAAAATCTGACTGCCTACAAGGTAATCGGTCACCGCCATACGAGCGAAATCGAACAGGCCATTGCGGGACCGCTGGGCCGGCCCGCAGCGGTGACCTTTACGCCACATCTGGCGCCCATCAATCGCGGAATTTTGGCGACGACTTATGCTACTTTAACGGTTGACATAGATTCGGACGCGCTCCGGGCGCATTACGAATCCTTTTACCGGGCCGATCCGTTCGTCGTGATCCTGCCGGATGGTGAGCACCCGCGCACGGGCGCGGTTCGGGGGGCGAATTACGTGCAGATCAGCGTCAGCGTGGATCCCAGGCTGCGCCGCGCCACCATTTTGAACGCGGAAGACAACCTGGTGAAGGGCGCGGCCGGGCAGGCGCTCCAGAACATGAACCTGATCTGCGGCCTGCCGGAAGAGACAGGCCTGATCGGAACGGGGGTTTATCCTTGAAAACCTCCGGTGTAAGCGCCAGTCTTATGATCGTTCTTGGCGTGATAAGCATCGCCGCGCGTCTGGCGGCGCAGCCGCCGGTGAAGTCCGGGACCCTGCCCGTCATTCAGACCGGCGCGGCGGCGACGCCCGAGGAGGCTGCGGCTTCCGGAAAAACTACGCTGGTCGTGTGGGGCCTGGCGTCCGGCGAAGACACGGAGGGGCAGGATGCGGAGGTGGCCGCATTCGAACGACAGCGCCACGTACGGGTGCAGATGCTCTCGATGGGCGCCGGCGGTATGAACCAGCAGAAGTTGATGACGGCGATTGCGGGTCACGTGCCCCCGGATCTGGTGAACCAGGACCGGTTTACCATTGGCGATTGGGCCTCCCGCAACGCGTTTCTTCCGCTCGACCATTTTATCCAAACGGACACCGGGCCGGACCGGATTCGAGAGCGCGATTATTATCATGCCTGCTGGGCCGAAGCGACGTACAAGGGGCACGTATACGCCATCCCCAATAGCACCGACGATCGCGCGCTCTATTACAACAAAAAGCTGCTTCGAGAAGCGGGAATTGCGCGTCCGCCGGCGACGTGGGAAGAGCTTTACGCGGACACGGTTAAGCTCACCAAGTACGACAGCAACGGTAATTTTAAGCAGATCGGCTTTATCCCGAACTACGGGAATTCCTGGCTCTATCTTTATAGCTGGCAGAACGGTGGCGAGTTTATGTCGCCCGATGGCCGTACCTGCACGATGGCGAACCCACGCACCGTGGGCGCGCTCGATTTCATGGTCAAGGTATATGACGCCCTGCACGGCGCGAGCCACGTCAACGCCTATACGCAGACCTTCCAGCCAAACGCGCTTGATCCGTTCTTGACGGGCCAGGTTGCGATGAAGATTGATGGCAACTGGGTGCTGGACAGCATCGGCCGCTATGCGCCGGCCAACTTTGAATTCGGAGTGGCGCCGGCGCCGGTCCCAGCCGCCCGTCTGGCCCATCGAGGGATTTTTAAGGGCGTTCCCGATTATATCACCTGGTCGGGGGGATTCTCCTACGCCATGCCCATCGGGTGCCGGCATCCGAAGCTCGCGTGGGATTTCATCAAATGGATGAACAGCCTGAAGGGTCAGCGGATTCGAAACCGGGCGCAGCAGCAGTATTACCAGACGCTCGGAAGAATTTACGTGCCGACGATGTCGGCCAATCAGCCGGTGAATATCGAGATCTTCAAGGAGTTCGCGCCGCCGCGCCCGGCGCTGCGCGAGGGCATGAAGGTCTTTTTAAACCTGATGCCGCTTTCGAAATTCCGACCGGTGACCTTCGTGGGACAAACTCTCTGGGACCAGCAGGTCGATGCATTCGACGAGGCGACGCATCACGAGACGACCCATATTTCGGCGCAGCAGGCGCTGCAAACGGCCCAGGCTCACGTTCAAACCGAGTTGAATCGTGCGTTCTCGGTTCAAGATCTGCCGCTGCTGAACTGGCGGACACCGCTTGCGATTCTGGCGGCGCTTGCAATTCTGGTGCTGGCGGGAACCGGCCTCTGGTGGAGTCGACAGCCGCGGCTAGGCAAACTCGGTCGGTCGGAGGCGATGGCGGGGCTTTTGTTCGCGTCCCCCTGGATTTTCGGCTTTCTGGTCTTTACGCTGGGACCCATGCTTGCGTCGATCGTCTATAGCTTCTGCGATTACGACGTGCTGCACCCCGCGCGGTATCTTGGACTGACGAACTATCGTAATCTGATCTTCCACGAGCCACTTCTCTGGCCCAGTTTATATAACGCGGGCTGGCTTGCCTTCTTCAGCATTCCGCTCGGGCTTGTGGTGGGTCTTGGGATCGCGCTGCTTCTGAACACGAAGGTCCGCGGGATGTCCTCCTACCGGACGGCATTCTACCTTCCTTCCATCACCCCCATTGTGGCGCAGGCGCTGCTCTGGCCCTGGATCCTGGACCCTACCATGGGCCCGCTCAACGTGGCCTGGAACGCGACACTGGGGCCGTGGTTCCACCTCCAGGCGCCCGGCTGGCTCGCAGACCCGAACTGGTCAAAAGCGTCGTACGTCCTGCTCAGTCTCTGGACGGTGGGTGGTGGAATGATCCTGTGGCTGGCGGGCCTCCAGGGCGTGCCGCGGTCGCTGTACGAAGCGGCGGAGATCGATGGCGCGAGCTCCTGGCAGCAATTCAAGGCGGTAACGCTGCCGTATCTCACGCCATATATCTTCTTCAACCTCATCATCGGCACCATTGGCAGTCTCCAACGGTTCTCCGATGTCTATATGATGAGCGGGCCCACGGGCGGGCCGGTGAACAGCACGATGGTTCCGGTTCTGCTGCTTTTCAACAATGCGTTTCAGTATTTTAAGATGGGCTACGCGTCCGCGCTCGCCTGGATTATCTTTGTGCTGGTGCTTATACCGTCGCTGTTCCAGGTCTGGCTGAGCCGCAGGTGGGTTTACTATGAAGGTGGCGCGGCGAAATAGAAGTTATCAGAAGCGTTCGAGGTTTGCGGTAATAAATGCGAATCCTGATCATCGAAGACGAGCGTCAGTTGAACCGTACTCTTTGCCGCGGTCTCAGCCAGGAGGGTTACCTGGTGGACCAGGCTTTCGACGGAGAGGAGGGATTGGCGCTGGCGAAGCTGAACCGCTATGACCTCGTGATTCTCGACGTCGCGCTGCCTCATCGGGATGGCTGCGCGCTCTGCCACGAGATGCGAAGGGAGGGTCTGCAGACCCCGGTTCTTATGCTGACCGCGCGCGACTCTGTGGATGATCGGGTGAGGGGGCTTGATTCGGGCGCGGATGATTACCTGGTGAAGCCATTCGCCTTTCGGGAGCTGCTCGCGCGCACGAGGGCGCTCTTGCGCCGGGATGCGAACGAGCGCTCCCCGGTTCTGCGAGTAGCTGACCTTTCACTTGACACGCGCACTCATGAAGTTCGTCGTGGCGCCGAGCTCGTTTCGCTATCCAGCAAAGAATTTGCGGTGCTTGAGTATTTCATGCATAACCCGGGCCGGGTTCTCACACGCCAGATGATAGCTGAACATGCCTGGGACTATAGCTTTGACCCGAACTCGAACGTGATTGACGTTTACATCCGGTACCTTCGCCTTAAGATTGACGCCGGCTACGAGCCGAAGCTGCTTCAGACGGTGCGCGGCTTTGGTTACAAGTTGACCGCGGGGGGATGATACCGTGCGATCACTTCGCTTCCGCCTGATCGCCTGGTCGACGCTGCTGCTGATGGCGGGTTTAGGCGCTTCCTCCGCCATCGTCTATTGGGGCCTCTCGCGCGCGCTCTACGCGTGGGTAGAGCCGGCACTTAAAGCACGAGCTTCCGACGCGAAGCATCATCTTGTCGTCCGGGATGGCCGGATCATGATTCGTGACGCCGACGAGGAAGGGGATAGCGATTCCTCCGATGAAGATATGCGACAGACGGTTTACTCGCGAGTGTGGAACGCATCCGGGAACGTCATCCGGGTGTCTCATCCGATTTTACATCTCCCGTCTGTTTCCGTGATGTCGTCGTTCATCCCCCGAGCGGTTAAAGAGGGGAGAATCGAGCGGACATTGGGACCGATCCAGGTCCTGCTGATTCGATTACCGGCTTCCGGGCCGCCGGCCGGCGTGCTCGAAGTTGGCGCTTCAACTTCGACTCTGACCCACACGCTCAGTCTGCTCCGAAAGCTCATGCTCGTGGTGGCGCCGCTCATTCTCCTTATTGTGATTGCCGGAAGCTGGATTCTAATCAGCCGCGCGTTGTCGCCCCTGGATCGACTTGGCAAGGACGCGATGGCGATTGAAACGCGCAACCTGAGCCAGGGAATCGGTATTCCCCGGACGGGTGATGAGGTAGAACGACTCGCTCGCGTTTTGGATGCCATGCTAAAGCGGTTGGATGCCGGGTTCGAACGGGAACGTCAGTTTACCGCCGACGCCTCGCACGAGCTTCGGACACCACTGGCTATCATTCGGGGCGAACTGGATATTGCAGCGCGTGCCAACGAACCCCTGACGCCGGAGACGCTCGCAGCGGTTTCTTACGAGGTCGACCGGATGCGCTCGCTCGTTCATTCCCTGCTGGATCTGAGCCGATCTGACGCGGGCGGCATTCGCCTTCATCGTGAGCCCGTCCGCCTTGATGAGCTTGCCAACGCTGTCGTGGAGCAGAGCGAGCCGCTGGCGCAGGAGGCCGGTGTGAGTCTGCGGATTGAGCGGCGTGAGCCGATTACTGTCTCCGGGGACGAAGCGCGCCTGATCCAGGTGGCGCTGAACCTCATTGACAATGCCATCCGATACACACCCCGGGGCGGCCAGGTTTCGGTTACGGTTACCGCCGCTCCGACCGCAGCGAAGGTCCCGGAGACCGGGGAAGCGATCTTCGAAGTGGTTGACACGGGTCAGGGGATTACGGCGGAACAACTGCCGCGCGTATTTGAGCGCTTCTATCGCGCCGATTCTTCTCGCACGTCTCGCGGAACGGGGCTGGGGCTCTCCATCGCGCGGGCGATCGCCGAGGCGCATAAGGGCCGAATTGACATCGAAAGCACGCCCGGCAAAGGCACCACCGCCCGGCTCGTTCTTCCACTCATTCCAGTTTAATCTGCCTGCCATATACTGTGTCTGTCACTCGCGGGCCACTCGGTTCGCCATTCAACCATGGAGTACCTTTCATGAGGTTTAGCAATAAGTGGACGATGTTCGGCGCCATTGCGGCTGCAGGGATTGCCATAACCACCACGGCGGTGGCAGCTCCGCCTAAGCCGAAGATCAGCGTCAAGCGCGCTAAGAGCGTCGCAGCGCATAAGGTCCACGGCAAGGCGGTCAGCGCCAAGTATGAGTTCGAAGATGGGCACTGGCAGTACGCCGTCCTCGTGACGCGAGGTAAGTCGCTCTATGAAGTCGAAGTCAATGCGCAAACGGGCAAGGTGCTGGATAGCGAGCGCACGTCGGCTGCTGAGGAGCGATCCGAAGCGGCGGCTGATCAGCGCGCTGCCCATAAGAAGGGCGGCGGATCTCACGCCAACGCAGCGCGAAACTCCACCAGCGAGACCGCCGAGAGTGGTGAGCAGGGTGAGAAGGGCGAAGCTGGCGAAGGGTCGGAGAAGAAGTAACCGCGATCCGCTAAGCAAAGCATAAGGCGTGAGGCGACTCTGGGAAAAGCGCCTCACGCCTTTCCTGCATCATTAGAACACCTTTATGTCATACGCATTGTACTTGGCCAGCAGATGTTCGGCCGTACCCGAATCCATCGGCCCGGATGGCAGCCGTACAGCAAGCATCGCGCCGCCGAGTTCAACGGTATTCTGATAGCGTTGTGCGGCCTGTTCGGGGACGCCCTGGTCACGCAGGAAGCCGGTTACACCTCCAGCTATAGCCCCCGCCGCGGTGGTTCCGGCCGCCGCTCCCAAGGCCATGGCAAGCGCTCCGCCGCCCACGACCAATCCAAAACCGGGCACCACGATAACAGCGAGCCCCGCCAGCAGCCCAAGCCCCAATCCGATCCCCGCGCCCCTGACGGCCCCAATTTCCGCATCGGCGGCTGTCGTCGTGGTGAGCCCGCCTTTCGCTGCGAAATCCGGGTCAGCGGGGCGGCGGTCGGAATCGGGTGGTACAGCGGGGGCGAGCCCAGGATCAGCCACCGGGGCGCCGGTTACGGGGTCGACCACCGCGGCGCTCAAAGGCGGAACCGGTATGGGTGGGGATGTGTTGGGCGGAACGGGCGATCCCCCCGGCGGCACTGACACGGATGGCGCTCCAACGGCCGTGACTTTCCCGTCTGCAGCGGCGTCATGACGTTCAGCGGCCGCTTCATAACTTGCTGCGGCTGCAGGAAAGCCCGCCGCAGCCGCCTGCTCGGCTGCGGCGTGATCGCGGGTCGCCGCGCGCTCCTCCGCGATGTTTGTCTTTGCCGGCGCCATGTTATCCGTCTCGTAAATGGCCATGTCCCCGCCCGCGGCAACCGGCGATGGCGAATCAACCGGGGCGGCGACTGGAGGCGTGAGGCGAGCTCCGCGAGCAGCGTCGTTGGCGACCAGGCTCATGTCCTGGCTTCGGACCCCGTGATCGAGCAGCGCTCCCGCTGCCTTCTCGGCCATCAAAACATCCTGGAATGAAGCATAAAGTGTAAACGACATCGTTCCCCCTCTCGACACTGCAGACACGACGCTCAGCGGCGCCGGCGCGCCACTAATTTACCCGTCCGAGGTTCAATTTAAGCCGGGGGCGCTTCACGGCGGGACGCAAAAAAACCGCCGGGTGGATGCCCGGCGGTTCCTGAAGCATTTCCACGTAGAAGATCTACGCGCGCCCTGCTCCGGGGGCGGGACATATCGCATTCAAACTCTCCCACCTCCTTTCTAAGGCGTCGTCCTATCTGCGCCTCAACCCTCCTTATCACCCCGCCTCGCCGTCGCGCTAAACAGATCACGCGCGTTCACGCGGACCATTCGGCGTAAATCCGCCGAATCTGGCGCACGTGGTAGGCGATATTAGCCGAAGTGCAGCCAAGCGCGGCGCCGGCTTCTCGCCAGGTCATCCCGCGCAGCAGACATCCCAGAACGGCGCCCTGCATCGAATTCAGACGCCGCTGGAAATCGAACGCGCAGGCCGACGAGAGGGCATGCTCCGGCCCGGAATGGCAGATGATCGCGTCCTCCTCCAGAGGGAGGCAGCGTCGGACACGCTCCCGCTTGACGACGTTGAGAAGGCGCCAGCGCGCATGTTTGATGAGATACTGACCGGGACTGCCGATGGTGATGTCCACCTCGGCGAGCGCCTCTAACAATCCTACCCAGGCTTCCTGCAGCAGGTCATCCGGGTCTTCACCGGTATGGCGGGCATAATAAGCCGCCATCCGCGTGAGGCGAGGGCGCAGGGCGCGGATCACGGCCTCCGTGGCGCGTGGATCTCCATCCCTGGCTCGCTGATAGCACGAGTACATCATTGAATCTCTCCTTGCGGTCGCGCGTAAGCATTCTGCAGGCGAAGCGGCCTGCACACCGCAAATACGGCGGAGAGACTCTTCCGGGAATCTAAGATTCCGAAAGCACGCGATAGAGGTCGCGTGCGGCGCGGAAAGTAAGGAGGGCTGAAACCCTAAAAGTCCGCGGTGAGGCTGCCGGTTCGAGGCGTTGGCTTTTCGCTGCGCGTGAAACTGCTCATTGAAACAGTCGACGTATGAATAGCCCACGTCGTTGACATCAGAGACGCCTCCTTTCAAAATGGTTCAGTGAGAGTCCCTTCAGAGGACGAAGCCCCCAGGAACGTGTTGGATCGGTGTTCGGCGGGGCCAGGCGCTTTTCCTGCGCCCCGTTCCGTTTCAATATCGCCCCGGCCGCCGGTTTTGCTAAAGAAGGACGGGGGGGTGAGTGTGTGAGAGGGTGAGTGTGTGAGAGGGTGAGTGTGTGACGGGGGAGAAGGTACGAGGCGGGGGACGCGAGGTACAGATGCGACTATCAGTTAGCGCTTTTGATTCATCCTTCATCCGTTATCCTTTCACGCTCCTCCGCCCCCGTTCGTTTTGACGGTGTAAGACAGAATGCCGGCCGTGTTGGCAGGCGTGGGGCGGAAGGCATGGTGATCGGCGCCTTCGCCGATGATAGCATATAGTTATCGGTCCTTCCAGGGTTGTCAGTCCGTTGAGCGGCCTGCAGCAGGAGAAGTG
>DASRZA010000039.1:0-12583 GCA_035686845.1 Armatimonadota bacterium
CGACTATGGGCACCGGGACGGCCAGTTCGTGATTAACATGCATGGCCGCTGGGAGGATCCTGCCGACGACGCGGAGTGCATCGGCTGGGCTCGTGAACTCTTCCGGGCATCGGCGCCGTTCTCTACCGGAGCGGTCTACGTCAACTTTATGACCCAGGATGAGCAGGATCGTATCCGGTCGGCCTACGGAAATAACTACAACCGGTTGGTTCAGGTGAAGAACAAGTACGACCCCACTAACCTGTTCCACATGAACCAGAACATTCAGCCTTCCGCCTGAGTTCGATCCGCGCAGCGCCGGGTGAGCGTGGATCCAAACGCCGGCTCGCAGCTCTTACGGTGACTCGGCGGCAGCGGTAAGCGGGATACGCTGCGAATGAATGTGAGGCGCAGGTCGCGGCGGATATTGAAATCCCGTCAGTCACGCAGGGGTAAGCAGGATGCGCGGCGAACGATCGTGAGGGAATGGGCGATGGAGGCATACTCTCGATATGGAGCGGGCCTGATCTGGAGGGATGAAGATGATACCTGTAGTCGATTTCTGCGGGCTGAAAGTTTCACGTCTGATCATTGGAGGAAACCCGTTCAGCGGGTTCAGTCACCAGAGCCGCGAACGTGACCAGGCGATGCTCAATTACTACACGACGGAGCGGATCAAGGAGACGCTGCGCCGGGCGGAAGCTGTGGGGATCAACAGCGCCATCCTGCGGTCGGACGCGTTTATTCACCGGATGCTCCGGGAGTACCGGAACGAGGGCGGAGCGATTCAGTGGATCGCGCAGGTTGGCGCCGATAACGGATTGGACGGGGCCATGCGATCCATCGACGTCGCGGTGTCCGCGGGGGCGAGAGCCGCTTACATTCATGGCGGCTTCATCGACCAGGTGTTCGCGGATCGCAATTCAGAGCTGCTGACGCGGTGGATGGACCGGATCCGGTGGCATGGGATTCCGGCAGGCGCCGCCGGCCATTCCCCGGAGGCTCATCTCTGGGTGGACTCGCTCGGCGTTGCCGACTTTCAGGCGATCCCGTTTTACAACTGCGGCAGCCTTCACGATGGGAAGGGAGATCGCTTCGACCGCGACGATCCGCCGCGCGCCGTGGAGGCCATCCGAACGATCCAAAAACCATGCATCGGCTACAAGATATTAGGCGCCGGCCGAGTCGACCCGCGGCGAGGTTTTGAGTACGCGTTCGGGAATATCAAGCCGGGAGACGTCGTCAACGTTGGCATGTACCGAGGGGACCGGGAGGAGATGGTCGAGGAGAACGCGGCGATTGTAGCGGATACGCTCGGCTCTCGACGGCCGGTCGACCAGACGGCTGGCTACCCGGTCGGCGCAGCGGCCGCGGGATAGCGGCTGAACCTGCCGGACGTTGAGGGGCCGCCCCGAAAGGGGCGGCCCTGTAATTATCAGCGCCGGCGCGGTACGAGATGGTCGCATCTTTGCTAAGCCTCGTATGCCCGTCGATCTCCCGTCCGGCGGCGCCCTCTCATCTTCGCCGGATCACCGATGAGGGACCCGACTCCGTGTGCGCTCTCGCGCTCTCGCTTCATCGATATCGGTGACGGGAAGTTTCGTCTCCCAGAACGCGCCGGCCTGCTGGCCTGCACGCATGTAATCGAATCCCTGCAAAAATCGGGGCTGGTACTCCTGTAAGCCCTGGCGCAGAGCGCTGGTAAGTTGTTCGGAAGTGGCGGCCGGCTCCGCCCGCGTGAGAAGCTTGCCGGCCAATCCGAACTTCGTGGGCTGAATGATCAGGTAGCCCGGCTTCATCGCTTTAAGCTGGACGGCGCCCAGATCGCTCGCCTGCATCGTGGACACATAGGTGAGGCGGCCGATAAATTCCGGCTTCCACGCCAGTCCGGCTGCAGCCGCTTTAAGGTGTGAGATCTGCGCCGGCGAGGTCCCATAGAGCACTACCAGCGGAACGTCGTCGGCCGCGGCGGTGTCAACGGCCAGCCGCACGTTGGGGACGACAGGAAGCGCTTCGATCGGCTCGGGTTTTAGACCTTCTTTCCGACGCTGCGCATCATAGTAACTGGCGGCCTGGTTCATCCACTGGCTCATCTGATCGGGTGATTGAAAGACCTGGCGGATGCTGCGTCCGGCCCAACTGATCCGTTTTTTGCCATCGGGTCCGAGGAAACAGAACGTGGTATTCTCCACGTCACCGGATCGCCCGATGAATAGAGTCCGCTGGAAGTCGCGCTCCGCGGCGTTCTCGTACGTAAGCGTCCGGATGCAGACAAACCGGCGAGACGCCTCGATCACAGATTTTAAGGATAGGAAACTCCTATCCATATCCTGTTTGCCCGGTCACCAGACACCGGGCACGCCGCCGCAGCTTGGAGCCGCGGAGAGATAGAGGATCGGCTTTCCGGTTCTCTTCGCTTCCGCGAGACCGTCCTTCAACCGGGTAAACCACTGGATGCCCCCCGTCGATTCACTCGTTACCGGTGACGCCGGGGTCGCGGCGTGTGAGACAGCAGAAAAACCGGGAGTAATGAGCGCCGCGGCGAGGGCGGCGTAAATCCCCAGACGACTCATGCAGGTTCTCCTTCAGGCGCCATCTTTTCGAAGCCGATCTCCGGAACAGGACGCCCTATAATGCATCTTGTCGCCGAATTGTTAGACTTTTGTTAGGATAGCTCCGATCAGTCGGAAACCGATCGAGAGGCGCGGGACGCTATCCTGCGCTGCCGGCGAGCGCGCTCTGAATGGTCTGGACGGCGAGCCGTCCCAGGTTGATGGAGCCCAAGGCGGCGGCGCCCGGTGAACGCGGCCGGGATCGACCCCCAGCGCACGGGAGGGATCGGATACCTGGTTCAACGCCGTGGCGTGCGACGGAGAGGAACTTCTGATCGACGGTGAGAATACGTGAGACAGATCGGCTTGATTCTGCCCGCAGAAGGAGATCTCTTGAGCATCGTCATCGATTACTCTTTCAAAGCCCGAATTGGCGAGGAGACGCTGCTGGCCCGGCTCAACCGGCTCCGCAGGAAGCTCGAATCGCTGGACCTGAAACATGTGGGCCCGGTTATGAAGATCGATCCGCTGCAAAACCCCACCGTTACCAATGTGGCGAAGCTGCAAGCCCTGCCGGTTCCTCCCGCAGTCGCCGAAAGGCTGGAGGCGGCCGACAAAGACGACCTGAATACCTACCGCATTCTGCTGAACGCATATCTGTTCGCGGGTTTCCCGCATAAGATCCTGCTTGAGTTCACCGAGCCATCCAGGAACATGGCTCTTCATAGCGACCTCTGGAATCCGGCGGACTATCCCGAGGAGTTCGAGGTGCCGTTTTTCCTCCGGTTCAACCGGGAGGCGCTGCTCTTCGAGTTTGCCAATAGCCTCCTGATGTACGGTTACGTCCTGGCAGTGACACCCATGAATGGGTGCGAGCCGGTCACCATCGGTCTGGCCACTAACCGGAACCTCTCCCGTCCGCTCTTTCTGGGCGGCGGATTCACCAAGACTCAGTACGCAGACGACTTCCCCAGGGCGCACGAGCTGGTCTGCCAGATATTGGACCTGGCGAAGGAGGAGCGCCTGCTGTACAAGGCATCGGACACCTGCGAATACTACGAGACGCGGGACTGGTCCACGAGCATGAAGATCGCTAACCGGGAGCTGGATTTCACGTGGATGGTGTCGAACCTGCTGGACGCCGGCGTCAACGAGCTAAAGAAGCAAGGCGTCAGCATAGAGACGGTGGTCGACAATGCCTCCACCATCTCCCCTCCATCCGCCCGGCCCGGTCCGCGGGATTGGCACGAAGCGTTCGAAGACGAGGGGGCCGAAGCCAGAGCGTCTCAGGAGGAGGATGGGTCTGAGGAGGAAGAGGAGGACACTGACACCGAGGCGTGACCGCTTTCTGCGCCATCCGACGCACTTCCGCCCGGTCCCCATCTGATGACCGACGCCTATGTTTCCCCCATAACCAACCTTACGATGGTGTGTGCCTGGACGATGGGATCCAACGTATCAACAACGCGGGCGGACGCTCCACCGCTGTACAAACTGGACGCCGACATCGGAGAGGCGACCGACATGGCGGCCCAACATCCGGAGGTCGTGAAGCGGCTGCAGGCGCTGGTAGAGGCCATGGATGCCGACCCTGGCAAGCGCGGCCGGGGGCCCGGGGTCCGTCCCCCGGTCGCGTCGCGAACCCTCAACCGCTGAGGCGCAATCCGATTGAGTATGATTAAGGCAATACTCGGAAAACTCACAAACAAAGTCATCCTCAACAGCGAAATGGATCACCCACGGTGGGGATCCGCGCCGACCTCTCACATCTGGCGGTAGAGTAGAAGCGGGGTGTTGGCGGTGCTTGTGAGATTGTGACGCTGCATGGGAATCAGGAGTAATTCAGGCTGTGACAGAGAACAACGGGCTGGAGGATCTATTTCGGGGCAACCGGGAGTGGCGAGAGAGCATCCTCCAGCAGGACCCCCACTTTTTCTCCCGGCTGGCCGCACAGCAATCTCCCCGGTATCTCTGGATTGGCTGTTCGGACAGCCGCGTGCCCGCCAATCAGATTGTAGGGCGGATGCCTGGCGAGATCTTTGTGCATCGGAACGTGTCGAACCTGGTGGTGCATACGGACCTGAATTGCCTGGCGGTGCTGCAGTTTGCGGTGGAGGTGCTGCGCGTGCGGCATGTACTGGTGTGCGGCCACTATGGCTGTGGTGGCGTTCGGGCTGCTCTGGAGAAAGGGCGCCACGGTCTAATCGATAACTGGCTGCGACATATCCAGGACGTGGCGGCGCAGCACCGGACTATTCTCAATGCCCTTCCAGATGACGGGGCCCGGGTGCAGCGCCTCTGCGAACTGAACGTGGTGGAGCAGGTGCTGAATGTGAGCCGCACCACCGTGGTGCAGGATGCCTGGGAGCGAGGCCAGCCACTCACAGTGCATGGAGTCATCTACCACATCGAAGATGGCCTGCTCCGTCCGGTCGGCATCCAGGGCTCCTCAGAGGAAGAGATTGCGGCTGCTTCTCCGCGGGCCATTGCCACGCCCGTCGTCTGACGGATGTCGACCGTGATGAGCACCCGGCCGCTGCCGCCGACGGCTGAAAGACCCGCTCCGCTCGCGCCGCTGGAGTGAGACGAGCCCCGGGATTAGGTCCAAGGCGACATCGACAGGACTGGGGCCACGCGCGAGCAACTTCTTGAGCGGATTGCGCCTACCCGGCTGCCAACGCTCCACGAAATCCTCAACGGCCTGAACGACGGCCTCAGGCTCTGCTTTTAAGTTAGCCAGCCCCAGGTTAGTCATAGCCCGGTTGTTATAATCCGCAAACTCGTCGAGTTCTTCCTGTGAGAGCGCTCGTTCTTGAACAGCCATTCTGCCTCCTGACGATAAAGGCCGCCTTCCGTTCTGCGGACCAACAACCAGCTCAGCACACCGACATCGCCGTAGCCGTTGTACGCCCCCATCGCACCCGCCTGACGCCCCAGTTGACCCGCGCGAAGGAGGGGATCTGTAGCACAAGCAAGCTCTGTTCGAAGAACGGGAAGCGCTGCACCAGGTTCTCGAGATACTGGGAACTGATCTTTCCACACCCCACCACACCCACCGGCGCACGTTCCATATCCACTCCCTCCTCGGTGGTATCGGTCCGAGTCTTCCCCGTTCGGCATGATTCTCCCAGGACTCACCGGTAATCGCTTAAGACGGAGTCCCGCGATCTGCTTCTTTCCGGTCGGCCACGTGCTCGATTTCACCGATGTCGCCGCGCTCTTTGAGCCATTCGAGCTAGCGCTCCTCCGGCGCGTCTCACTCCAGGTGACCGACCGCATCGTGACTTGTGCTCCTGCACCCATCGGACCGACCCTTCGTCAGCACCATGAGCGCGACGTGCTGGAAGAGGAGGT
This sequence comes from Armatimonadota bacterium, assembly GCA_035686845.1. Lineage (GTDB taxonomy): Bacteria > Armatimonadota > DASRZA01 > DASRZA01 > DASRZA01 > DASRZA01. The sequence goes on from DASRZA010000039.1 coordinate 5,886, forward strand.
CTATCCTGCCTCCATCCGAGCCCGCATCAGCCCTTCGTGCGGGATACTGAGAAGATCGTCGGAAAACGCGGCGATTCCTGTCTCCCACTCGCCATTCAGTTGTCTGGTATCGGTTCTGGCGCCTCAGGAGAGCGCGTCTACCCTTTGAATGTGTAGACCTTCAGTCGCGACGAGGGTGGGACCGGACCCGTGGGCTGGTGGTCCCGGTTGGCCGGGAGGGTTTCCCAGCGGAGCGCATAACGGACTCCAGGCTGGTCGGATTTGCCAGTGTCATTCTGCCACCTCACCTGCAGCCCTGGGAACGATCCCTGCGGCCGGTTGAGCGCCGGGGGACGGTCCGGTTTCGCCGGCTCCATACCCAGCGGCGCGAAGGTCTTCTCATCGAAGATCAGGATGCCGACGCCGTACTTCACGTGGCTGTACCACAGCCCCAGGCGCCCCGGCCCCACCGGTCGAGCGCTTCCGAGACCGACCTGAAAGATAATGCTTCCCTTGCCGGAAAACTCCCACCGGTAGTCCCACCGGCTTACTGCCTTAGAAAACCAGTGCCCATCCTGGAAACGGGCCGCGTACGCCTGCGTCTTCCCGGCCGCGTCGTATCGCTGGTAGGTGACGACGGCATGGTTCGCGCTGTCGAAACCCACCCGCGTGGCGCCGTTGATGAGGCCGCCCTTCACGGGCACGGGATCCACGATGACGCTGCCGCCGGTTTCCGGAGTGATCGGAAGCCGTAACGGCTGCCCGTCTGCTGCTTCCCAGTGCACCAGGTCCCGGCTGCGGGCGTAGCTCACGTCGTGGTTGGTGCTGCAATGAGGCGTGTCGCGCCAGACCCAGACCAGGTGGTAGAAGCCGTCCGGGCCGGCAGTGGGCCCGCTCATGTAGGCGTTCATCTTTCCCTGGCCGTCGGTCAGCGGCGCGTCGAGGAGCCGGCGCCAGCGCCTCGTCCCGGGGTCATAAACGTTAAAGATTTCGTTACCCTTGCCGCTGCTGCCGCTGCGGTAATGGAAGATCAGCTCCGAATGTGGGCCGCGCATGAACTGGGGATACGTGCACCTGTCTTCCTCGCGGCCGACCATGGACGGCACGCGCTCCAGCGTAGTGATGTCCCACGGCTCCCGGCTCCGGAAGTAGACCAGCGGCGACACGTGCATGTTGCCGGATAGGTGGAGAAATCCATCCGCGTCCGCCGCCAGGGTGACATAATTGTGGCTGTCGTAACCGACCTTCTCAGGCAGCGTACGGAATTGCCAGGATCTTCCCGGGATATCCCGCTGCGCCACCACCATGTGGTGGTCCTTATCGTAGAAGGCGACAAACTGCCGTTTTCCATGAGTGAGCAGGGAGAAGCCCAACGGAAAGCTGGCAGGCACGTCGCTGACATCCACGGAATCAACCACTTCGGGGGTCCCCGGGGCAGCGCCGACCTGCATTGTCATTATCAGCAGCATGATCACCGCTCCAGTAACCGCCAACCGGGTCATTCGCATCATAATCTCCATTATGCACACCACGGCATTGCTCATGCTGGCTTGCTCCCGGCCCGGCCCAATCAGGGCCCCCTCATTTCGATGCCGCGGAGTGAGTTCCGTCCATGGCGGAGCAGGAATTGGTCCGACCATCGCAGTCGCAGCTCCACCGCGTGCCCGCGTCCGGATTCATCGGACGCGCCAATCCAGCGCCCGGGCCGGTGCAGAGCAAACACGAACTGTTCCTCGAAGTCATTCCGTTCCGCGGTCAGCCGCAGGAGTATGGTCGGCGCTTTCAGAATACCTGTCATCAGAGCCCATCGGCAGTTCGCGGCAGCGGTTCCGACGGAACACCGACCGGAAACGCGACGCCGACGGAGACACGCTGACCGGGTCAGCGGGCCGGAGCGAGCGAAGATGAGATGGAATCACATAATTCGCATAGGTGCTTATAGGCTCAAGCTGCTGCTTGAGTGTTGGCGCTCCGGCCCTCGTGTATTCTTAAAGGCCCACGCTGCGTCTAAGGAATAAGCCATGCGTATACTTTACCTCGATATCGATGCTCTTCGCCCGGACCATCTGGGCTGCTACGGTTACCATCGGAACACCTCGCCTCGTATCGACGCCATCGCCGCGGAAGGTGTCAGGTTGACCCGGTGCCACACCCCCGACGCGCCCTGCCTCCCCAGCCGCTCCGCTTTCTACTCGGGCCGCTTTGGTATCCAGACCGGCGTGGTGGGACACGGCGGCACGGCCGCCCAACCCAAGGTGGAGGGCAAGTTCCGAGAGTTCCGGGACATGTTCGATACCCAGGGTCTGGCCCGTCAGCTTCAAAAACGAGGGCTTCACACGGCGATGATCTCGCCCTTTGGCCAGCGACACGCGGCCAACTGGTTCTACGCTGGCTTCAATGAAATCCACAATACCGGCAAGGGAGGAATGGAGAGCGCGGAAGAAGTATGGCCGATCATTGACCGGTGGCTGGATTCCAGCGCCGCTCGCGATAACTGGTATCTACACGTCAATTTTTGGGACCCTCATACCCCCTACCGGGCGCCGCTGGCGTATGGCGAGCCGTTCGCCGGCGATCCACTACCGGCTTATTTGGATGATGAAGACCTGATCCGCCGGCATAACCGGGTAGTCGGCCCCCACACTTCCCAGGAAATCGGCATGTACGATGACCGGGAGAATCCCCGGTATCCACGGCACCCGGGAAAGGTAACGAATCGGGCCTCCATGCGCCGGCTGGTTGATGGCTACGACACCGCCATCCGCTACGTGGACGATTACGTCGGACAGATCGCCGAAAGGCTCCAGTCCGCAGGCGTGTGGGATGAAACGGCGGTCATCATCTCCGCCGACCACGGAGAGAACTTTGGAGAGCTGGGCATCTACGCCGAGCACGCCACCGCCGACAGCGCGACCTGCCGTATTCCCTTCATCATACGGTGGCCTGGGGCACGGCGGGGAGTCGTGGACGACGCGCTTCGTTATAACATCGATTGGGCGCCCACCCTGATGGAGCTGCTGGGCGGGGCATCGCAGCCGCTGTGGGATGGCCAGAGCTTTGCGGATGCCATCACCGGAGGCGGAGATCCCGGGCGGGAGGACCTGGTGATCAGCCAGTGCGCCCACGTGTGCCAGCGCAGCGTCCGTTGGGACTGCTGGCTCTACGTGCGGACTTATCACGATGGGTTCCGTCTCTTCCCGCAGGAGATGCTCTTCGACCTCGAGAAAGATCCTCACGAACAGCAGGATCTCTCCGGGCAGCGGCCCGACCTCTGCCGGGAGGGCGCGTGGCGGCTGGGCCGCTGGCACGATGAGCAGATGCAGAAGATGGCCCGCTCCTCAAGCGACGTCACCGATCCCCTCTGGACCGTCATCCAGGAAGGCGGACCGTTCCACGCCATTCATGAACGGGGCCGCAGTCCGCTGCCGGCCTATCTGGAGCGGCTGGAAGCCACCGGCCGCGCCGAGGGCGCTGCGGCGCTGCGAAAGAAGTATGGCAGGTACCTGTAAGGTGGAACGACCCGGTCCCTCAAAAACTTGCCAGAAGCGCCCCGGCGGGAGCGATATAGAAAACTATGATGAAGAGAGTGCTCCTGACGGGAATGTCCGGAACGGGAAAGTCGTCTCTGATCGCAGAGTTGGCCGCTCGCGGCTACAGAGCGGTCGATACGGACGAACCCGGGTGGTCTGAATGCGGGCCGGATGGGTATTGGAGATGGTGCGAGGATCGCATAGTGGAGCTGTTATCCATTGAGGATGGCGAAGCTCTGTTCCTGAGCGGCTGTGCGGAAAATCAAGTGAAGTTCTATCCCCGGTTTGATCATATCGTTCTGCTCAGCGCCCCGGCTGAAGTTATTCTTCACCGATTGGCGACAAGAACAAACAACCCCTACGGCAAGCACCCGGATGAGGTAGCCGCTGTACTCGGCTACCTGGAAACCGTCGAGCCACTGCTCCGGCGAACGGCCGGGCATGAGATCGATACCCGTATGCCCCTCGACGACGTTGTGGCGACCCTCCTGAGCATTGTGAAAGGTTAGTCCCTCCGCATCGTCTCCTGCATGGTGCGCAGTAGGTCCGCTGGCGGCCGGAACCGCCAATGACATCCGAGGACCTCACTGCCCTGGGAGTATCGGCTGACCTGGTCGTGCACTATGTACGCGCTGGTTGGCTCCAGCGGCTGGCTCGCGGCGTCTATTGCCGGCCGAGCGATCCGCCCGATTTACACCCGTGCCTCGTCCTGCTGCATCGCAACTTCGAGGGGATGCACGTCGGCGGCAAGTCCGCGCTCGACTGCTCCGGCCCGCGGCGGTAGAGAACCCAGGCCCGTACGCCTGGCAAGGGCCGAAGCTCCAGGCATATCGGCAGGATCGATCCTTATCACCGTCGAATGCAAACAAGCGGAAGGAGCCCATTCAGTGGACGGCAGCCAGAGCAGATCAGCGGCAGCGCATTCAGCAGACCCGGGAACGAGCGTTCTCCGAAGATCCGGTGAGTCGCAACCGATCCCATTGAACCTGATCCTGGACTACCCGGTGTTCTGGTCCAAGTACAAAGTGCTGCGCGATTTCGTTCAGAACTTCTACGATGCGGTGGGACACCAGACCTGGGCAAGCCAGTTTCATTGGGAGATCTGCGGGGATGCCCTGCGCCTCTTTGCCGCCGATGTCGGGTTCAGCTACGACTGGCTTATTCACATCGGTGCGTCCACCAAGCGCGATTCTGAGGGGCAGTACGCGGGCTATTTTGGGGAAGGATTCAAAATCGCTTCCCTGTGCGCCATCAGGGATTACCACTGGCGCGTAGAGCTGGCGTCTCGCGATTGGGAGCTTGAAGTTACCACGAGCCGGGTGAGTCTGGACGGCCGGTCGAGTGCTACGCTTTCCTATCTGGTGTGGAAGCGGGCAATACCTCGATCGGACACGGTGCTCTCGTTGTCTCCGATCTCACCCGGCGATCGCGGTCTCTTGGAAGCAGTATTGATGAGCTTCTACTTCGAAGACAATTCCCTCTTTGGGGAAAAGATCTGGAGTTCGGACGAGGCTGCGATATTCAGGCGTTCCAACCGCCGCAAGCCAAATGGTTACCCAGTGACCTGGGATGATCACGGGGACGGGATTGTTTTTGCCGGATACCAGGCGCTCGGTTCGTTTGGCTTTCCACTGGTCATCTGCCTGCACACGCATCGTACGCAGGACCGCGAGCGCAACACGCTTTACAGGATGGATGTAATAAAACTTGTGAGACGCGTCGTGGAGCTAGTGCCGCCCGGAACCGCCTCCCGACTGCTGGAGATGCTGTCGACGTTGTGGTACCGCTACCCGCGCAAACGGTATGACTTTGATTCCTGGTACGATATCATCAAGACCCTGGTTTCCCGTGTCGCCAGGTGCCCCGAGCAAACGCGGTTATTCAACAAGAAGTATCCCAATCTCCTTGTGGCAAGCCAGGTGCGCAGGCGGGATATCGTGTCGCGCAACAAGCGATGCCAGGCGCTGGCATGGAAGCGGCAGGCCCCGGCCCGGTTCCGGCTCGTCCAGGACAGTTTCCAGAAACTTGGTTATCCGACGCTGGAGGAAGTGTGCGAAAAGAACAACGGTTTTCCCGTGCTCCGCGAGCTCCAGGGCAGAGAAGTCGAGTTGGCAGGCTTGCTGATGGAAGCAGCGAATGAGCTTTTCCCGGGATTCTTTGGGTCGGCATGCCTCCCGCCATGTAGGATTATCCAGAGCAAGACATCAGTTTGGAAGGGGATGGCTGAGTGTGTGCCAGTGGATCGTCCTCGGGACAACCCGCAGGGCGCCCAGATACGATATAGGCTTCCCTATGTCGCACTGAAGGCCTACCTCTTTGCTCCAGGCATGTGGAGCGAATCCTTCAGTACATATCTCCATGAGTTGTCCCACGTGTTTGGCGGCGATCACTCCGCGAACTTCAGCCACGCGCTCACCAATCTGCTGGACGTGGTGCTCCGGGGCGTACAGGTACTCGTCGGCTATGAGAAAAGATGGGACGCGCTGTTCATCGACGATACGGCAGCGAACGCAGACGCCGCGATCCCGCAATCTGCGCACCATAGCCCCTAAGTTGCCTCCCCGTACTCCGAGTGGAGCCGATGAAGCGGTCGGAGCACGAGAGCGACGAACGGCGAAGGAACCCACCGAAACAAGAAGGCCGCGCGGGAGGCCGGCCGTTACAGTTGCGGTCCGGAACCAAGACCTATATCCTCGAACAGACTCTGGCGGCCCCGGAAAGCTTAGGCAGGTGGTAAGCACGTCTACGCCGCGCTGCCGTAAGCCCTGGACAATGGCTTTCCCCACATGTTCGTCTGTGTAAAACTTGACCCTTTGACCCATGCGACTATCGTCGCTTCAGCCTGTCGCGCACCTTCGATGGCGTTTTCTTACGAGGAGCTTCGACAAAGGCGGCGCCCTCCTCAATGTCGCGGTCAATTTCGATGCGGTGGTCGAAGTAGTACGCGAGGGCTGCATAGATATCGGCCAGGGCCAGGTCGTGCTCGGCAGCAATCTCGTCGGCGCTTTTACCCAGCCGATCGTGCCAGATTACGACGTTCTGCACCGTAATTCGGCGCCCAGCGATGCGCGGTTTGCCGCCGGCGATATGTGGAGTAATCTCGATATGATCATCAAGAGTCTTCGCAGGCATCTATCCCCTCCCGTTTGTCTCAGTACCCGCGATTACTGTAACAGAGTTCGGGCGTGA
>DASRZA010000040.1:0-24984 GCA_035686845.1 Armatimonadota bacterium
CTTGGCGCCATACAGTTGGAGCAGATTGCCGGCCAGCAGAAACAACGCCACCTTTACCAGGCTGTGGTTCACCGCCTGGAGAAGGAAACCCGCGGATGAGCGGAGAGCAATGGCGACGGCCATGATCCCGACATTCTCCATGCTGGAATACGCTAACAGCCGTTTGAGATCATGCTGCTTGAGTAGAAAAAGGCTCGAAGCCGCGACCGTCGCAAGCGCCATCGGCAGCAGCGTCTGATCCACCAGGCGCACTTCGCCAGCCGCCGCCATAAGGCTCACGGTTCTCCAGAGCGCCAGCAGGGCGCAGTTGAGAAGCGCTCCGGAGAGTAACGCGGAGGCCGGCGCCGGCGCCTCGCTGTGCGCGTCAGGGAGCCAACTGTGAAGGGGAAAGAGGCCCGCCTTGGTACCGTAGCCGAGCAAGATAAAGATGAAACCGAGCCGCAGAAGGCCCCGGGGCAGCAGGGACGCGTGTGCCTGGAGATCCGGCAGGAGAAGGCTGCCCGCGTGCAGGCTGTTGACCTGCTGCGACGCGGCGTAGATGATAGCGGTCCCGAAGAAGGCGAACGCGATTCCCACGCTGCAAATGATCAGGTACTTCCAGGTCGCTTCCAGAGCCGTCTTGGTACGATGGTAGTAAACCAGGGGGGCGGAGAGCAGGGTCGTCGCTTCCATCGCGATCCAGAGGAATCCCAGGTTCTGCGCCGCGATCACGCCGTACATTGCTATCAGGAACAGCGGCGCGTAAATGTAAAACTGGGAGACGTGCTGCCGCGCCGGGGGATGCGGATTGGCCAGCTCACGCCCGAAGAAGACCACGGCGTGGGTGAACGAGGCTGCCGCGACTAATGTTGTCAACAAGAGCAGGACAGCGGCCGGTCGATCAATCGCGAAGCCGTAGTAAAGAACCGGCGTCGTCGATCCCTGGAGCCGGGGGATACAGACTAACAGGCTCACTGCGCATTGCACCCAGGTCAGGAGCGCCGCGGCGCGCGTGAGTACCGGAATCCTGCGAATCCCGGCCGCGAAGGCGACGATCAGGAGAGGGCAGGGGAGCAAACCAAGAAGGGCGATCCCGTGGCTCATCCTTTCAGCTCCTTCAGTCGCGCCACGTCGATGTGCTCAAAACTGCGGCTGATCTTAAACGTGAGCAGTCCGGCCAGCATGGTCGCCGCCAGCACGTCCATCAGCGCGCCTATCTCCACCACGAACGGCATCGTATGCGGCTGCGCAATGGTGTACAGAAAGATACCGTTCTCCAACACCAGGAATCCGATGATCTGGCTGATCGCCAGACGGCGGGTGATCATCATAAGCATCCCCAGCATCAGGAGGCCGATGGCCGGGAGTGTGCTGATTGGGAGCGAGCCGTTGAACGGGCGCACAAGAATGAGGAGCGCCAGCGCGGCGAGCGATAGGAAGAGCTGCAGCGGGGGAGCTATAATCGTGTCGGCGTCCCGGCGGCAGTTGATCCGACTCGCCGCTCGGGCCAGATAGATGGGAACCCCGACGCCCTTCAGGAGCGCGACCGCGCTGCCCACGACCACGAGCGTCAGCTCTCCATGCTGCGCGCCCATCCAGACCGCAAGCGCGCCCAGGCCCACGGTCTGGATTCCGTAAAGCCAGAACGAGGAATCAAGCCGCGTCACTCCAAGCATCGCCAGCCCGAGGACAACAGCCACGGCGGCAACCGGTTCAAACGTCAATTGGGACATTTCATTTCCTCTCCGCTGTGGCTAACCACGAACCGCGACCAGAAGACAGGCAAGCACGCCCGCGGTGACCCCAAACGAGAGCAGGTTGGGAATTCGTCTCCAGCGGAGCTTCACCAGGGTCGACTCGGCAATGACCAGCGCCACCGCGCCGGCGAGAATTACTCCGAGACTGAAGAGGTACGCCGGAAGCGCGCTCTGCGGGGGCGCCACCAGAAGCGCCACCTGACCCACAAGTCCTAGCAGCAGAAGAGTCTTGAGAGCGGTGGAATACTCCATCAGCGCAAGGCTCGGGCCGGAGTATTCTAAGATGAGCGCCTCGTGGACCATCGTGAGTTCCAGGTGAGTCGTCGGATCATCGACAGGCATGCGCGACATCTCGGCCACAGCGGCGAGCGCGAGGGCGATCACGACTAACAGCGCCAGCACTGTCACGTGTAGGCTGGGGCGAATGGGGGAGAGCATCGCTGCAAACGAGCTGCTGTGAGCATGTACAGCCAGCGCGGCGAATGCGAGAATCATCGCGGCTTCGGTCTGGAGTGATATGGCCACCTCCCGGCTGGTCGCGAACCCTCCGAAAGCCGACCCGGTATCCATCGCCCCGATCCCGGCGCTGAATTTTCCGAGGGCGAGTAAATAGACGAAGAGGAGGAAGTCGCCCGGGATTGGTGAGCGCAGTCCAATCCAGGGCGCCATGAGGGCCGCCGAGAAGATTGTGCTCAGCCCAATCACAGGCGCCCATCGGAACGCCCACGTCGTCGTACCGCTGACCGTCTCGTCCTTCCGAAAGAGCTTTGCCATGTCGTGGAACGGCTGCAAAACGGATGGCCCCTGCCGTCGCTGCAGCAGCCCTTTTCCTTTTCGAACCAGGCCGACGAGAAATAGCGGCGCGATGGCAATATGAAGAAGGTACAAGAGAACGGAGAGAAGCATGGAGACCCCGGTGACGCCGCTCATGGATGCCGCCCTGCGATAAGCAGGAGGATGAGCAGCGTAACGAACATGGTGAGCAGGTAAAGATGGATGCTGCCTGCCTGCATCCTGGCTATCCAGCTTCCCGCTCGATCCACCCACCAGACGACGGGCGCATAGACCTGTGTCTCCAGGAGAGCCTCGGTCCTCGGCTCAACCACAATCGTCTCGGGGAAGAGCCGGCGGTTCGTGCCCTCGATACGGAAGTGGACGGCGTAACGGAACAGCATACCAAACATCCGGGCGATGGGCTGAACGAAACTCGTGGCCGTAATCTGCATCCGGGGCGTGAGGTCGCCGAATCCGCATTCCCAGGTGATATAGGAGCGCACCCGATCTCTCTTCGAAGCCTCGCTCAGCCAGAGACCGCCGGCGGCGAACGTGAGCGCCAACACTACGGCAAGAGTACCAATCGGCAGCGTCCAGGCGGATGACAGGACATGAGGTCCGGCGCCCGGGATGATAGCAAAAGACTGGAGCAGCCGCAGCACGTACGGCGCGCCCAGTCCGAGGAGAATACAGCCGGCTGCCAGCAAACCTTGGGCGACCAGCATCCCGCCGGGAACTTCCTTCGCGTGCTCGGCGCCCCGGGACCGCGGGCGCCCCTGGAACACGACACCCACCGCCTTGGTGAAGCAGGCGAGCGCCAGCGCCCCCACAAGAGCAATCCAGCCGGCCATGAGGAGCCCGGAGAATCGTAGGAGCGGTATGACTCTGCTGCCGCTCAGATGAAGGGAGCCCTGGTAGAGCATCCATTCACTCGCAAAGCCATTCAGCGGAGGCAGTCCGCAGATTGCCGCAGCGCCGAGGGTGAATAGTGCGAATGTCCAGGGCATCCGCTGCCCCAATCCGCCGAGCTGGTCCAGGTCGCGGGTATGGCTGCTGAAGTCCACTGCGCCTGCGCCGAGGAAGAGGAGCGATTTGAAGAGCGCGTGGTTCAGCACGTGAAAGAGAGCGGCGCCAAGCGCCAGTGTCGCGACGACGGGCAGCCCCAGATTCGCGGCGGCGATCGATCCGCCGACTCCGATGAGGATGAGCCCGACGTTCTCAACGGTGTGGTAGGCCAGCAGTCGCTTGAAATCATGCTGCAGGAGAGCGAACAGAACGCCCCAGAACGCGGAGATGGCGCCGAGGCCGAGGAGGATGTATCCCAACGCAGGGTGGTTGAACGCCGGCTGCAGCAGGAAGAGCCGCACCATCATATAGATCGCAACCTTGACCATCACGCCGCTCATCAGCGCCGAGACCGGGGATGGCGCCGCCGGATGAGCGATGGGAAGCCAGAGGTCAAAAGGCCACATACCGGCCTTGACTCCCAACCCGATGATCAGCAGGATGCCCGGTCCGAGAGCGGCTGCGCCTCTGAAGTGCCAGTCCTGAAACGTCCAACTGCCGCTCAGCGCGTGCGCCCAGAGGAATCCACCAGCCAGGAAGGCTGTGCCGAGGCGGGTCGCTCCCAGGTAGATGAGCGCCGCCTGCCGGTTGGCGTGGGGCTGATGATCCGCGGCGACCAGGAGGAACGAACTGAGGGACATCAGTTCCCAGGCGACAAGAAAGGTAAGGACATTGGCCGCGAGCACGACCCCGCTCATGCTCAACAGGAGCGTCGAGAGCGAGATCCAGAACAGCCGCATATCCACTTTGCGGCAGAGGTGTTCCATGTAGGCCGGCAAATAGAATGCGATCGGCACGGTCACGACGGCGATGACCACGAGGAAGTACGCCGCGAGCGCATCCAGTCGGAACGTGAACCTTGCGGCGCCCAGCCAGAGGGGATAGGGAAGATTCCATAACCCGGTCGTTCCGGCCAGGCCCGCGATCCCGGCGCAAAGCAGCGCCACCGCGCCGGCTCCCACCGCTATACTCCAGAAAGGGCTGTTGGCGCCCCTGCCGGCAATCAGCGTGGTGACCGGCGCCGCGAGCCAGCAGAGCGCAACCAGAATGGCGCAGATAACGGGCAGCAGGGGATGGGTCACGATTCAGTGGTCACGTTTTCGGAGGATGGGTGTTCAGCCGGCTCAAGCTCCTCGAGCATTCCCCTTACCTCGCTCAGGTGGTCGTAGAAGTACTGTCGAAGAAGATCCATGATCTCATAGAGGACCGGATCGCGCGCCGAGTAAAGGATAGAGGCGCCGTCTCGCCTGGCCACCACGATGTCTTTACTCCGCAGCACCGCCAGATGCTGCGACGCGTTCGACTGCTCCAGGCCGAGGGCATGCATGATCTCGCCGGCGGAGCGCTCTCCGGCGCGCAGGTATTCCAGAATGCGGATCCTGGCGGGGTGGGCGAGGGCTTTGAAAAAATCGGCCTTCCAGGTCTGAAGATGCTGGTTCTTCAACGTCGGTTCGGTCATGAGCGCCCTATCAGTCAGCGACGTATCCCTCGTTCAATAGAATATTATTATATTATCATATACTGAAAGGGATTCGCACGGTTTGGGTTCAAATTCCGGGAGTTGCAAAAACGCGGCGGACTGCGGGCCACGGAACTTCCGACAGGAGTGGGCATTGAGATGCTCGCTCTGGGGGACCCGTGGCCGGGGGAAATCGGATTCAGAAAAAGCCGACCCCTGGAACTTTCCTTCAGCCAGGAATATACTATCATTGAGCGCGCTCCGCGCCGCCGAGTCTTCGCCCCGATGAAACGCGGCCAGGGCGATGCGATGGATTTGAAGGGACAACCGCCGTAGATGCCGGTACACCAGCTTGCAGCCATTCTGGAGTCGATCAACGAAGCGGTGATCATCACCGATCTGGATAATGTTATTAAGACGTGGAATCGCGCGGCCGAACGAATCTACGGCTATTCCACTGAGGAGGTGGTGGGACTGCCCTTCTCGATGCTGCTCCCTCGGGAGCGCGCCGGAATGGCGAGTGAGGTAGCGCTCAAAATTGCGAGCGATGACTTCTTGAGCGATTTCGAGGCGATCCACGTTACCCGGGACGGGCGGCAGACCGACGTCATCGTGAGTGTTTCGCCTATCCACGAGAGCGATGGCAAGATCCGGAGTGTGCTGCGCGTGGTCCGTACGGCAGAACTGCAGAAGGCCGAGCGGGCGCTTCAGCAGGCAAACCTGGACCCGCGAAATCGCGCGCTGGTGATGGAGACAGCCGGCCGGGTGGCACTCGACATCCTCTCCAGCCGGACGGGTGTGGAAGCCCTGCGGCATATCGCCGACGCCGCCCGTGTCCTGGCCGGGGCCCGGTACGCCGCTCTGGGCGTTGCCCGCCGCGACGGCCTGGAATTGGAAGAGTTCATAACCGTCGGGCTGACGCCGGCCGAGGAGATGGCCATCGGGCCTCGGCCGCGGGGCGCGGGGGTGCTTGGCGTTTTGCTGCGGCGCACTCGGCCATTGCGGATCGGTAATCTCTCCTCGCATCCCGCCTCGGTGGGTTTTCCGGCCAACCATCCGCCGATGAAAAGCTTTCTAGGGGTGCCGATCCGACGGGGTGATAACGCGATGGGAAGCCTTTATCTCACCAATAAGATCGACGGCGACGAGTTCACCGAGGCGGACGAGGCGGCGGTACAGGCGCTGGGATCCCATGCGGCGGTGGCAATTCATAATCTGCACATGCTCTCACAGCAGCGCAGCCTGGTGCGCGGATTGTTCAGTGCTCAGGAGGAAGAGCGCAGGGCGGTTGCCTACGATCTGCATGATGGTCTGACCCAGTTCGTCATGGCCGCGCACGCGCATTTTGAGGCGTTCCGCCGTGCGCGGGACATGGGCAGAGTGGAACGGACGGAACATGAGCTGGACCAGGGCCTCCGCTATTTGAAAGAGGCCGTGGTTGAATCCCGGCGGCTGGTGAACGGTCTCCGGTCGTTGGCGCTGGATGACCTGGGATTGGGGGGCGCCGTCGAGCTGCTGGTGAATGAAGAGAAAGAACGTGCCGGTTGGACCGACGTAAACCTAACAAGCAACGTCTCGGATGAGCGATTTGAGAAAAACCTGGAGACTGGCGCTTACCGCGTGGTGCAGGAAGCGCTCACCAATGCCCGGAAATATGCGCATACAAAGCGAGTGGCGGTGTCCATTGTCAAGGATCTGAACTGGGAAACCGGCGCGCCACAGCTCACTCTGGAGGTAAGGGACTGGGGCCAGGGTTTCAAACCGCAGGAGAAGATCGGCGAAATGGGACACGTTGGTCTGCAAGGTATGCAGGAGCGGGTCACCGTCCTGGGTGGGCAGTTGCAAATCCTGAGCGCCCCGGGCGAGGGCACGACAATTCGAGCGGTATTCCAGCTAGTTGAGCAATCCCCCGGGGACTCTGACGAAGACGTGATCCCCGGTTCATCCGGAGTTTAGCGAGGCAGCGTATGACCGGGCAGGACAATTCACCGAATAATCCGACGGAGCCGGAATCGGGACGGATCCGCTTGATGCTCGTGGACGATCACGCCATCTGGCGCGGCGGAGTTCGAAGCATGCTCGAAGATACTCAGTTCGAGATAGTCGCCGAGGCTTCTTCGGGCCCCGAGGCGGTGGAAGTTGCCCGTCAGATCCGTCCGCAGATGATGCTGCTGGATATCCGGATGGCGGGTGGCGATGGCCTCGACGCGCTCCAAATCCTGAAGCAGGAGCATCGCGAGATGGCCGTGATCATGCTCACCACGTACGACAACCCTACCTATATGGCCCGAGCGGTGGCCGGCGGGGCTGCAGGATATCTTCTCAAGGGGATCGATCGGGAACCGTTTCTGGAGGCTCTCGTGGCGGTCGCCAACGGCGAAATGCTTCTCTCGCCGGAAGAGTTGTCCCGATCTCTGCGAGGGATCAGCAAGAGCGCCGCTGTCTCGACCGAACTCTACCAGCCGCTGAGTGACAGGGAGTTGGACGTGCTGCGGCTGCTGGCGACCGGTCTGAAAAACCGGGATATGGCCAACATTCTCTTTGTGGCGGAAAGCACCGTCAAGACTCACGTCGAGCATATCATCCAGAAACTGGGCGTCTCAGATCGCGTTCAGGCCGCCGTATGGGCTGCCCGGCACGGGTTAGTCGAGACGCGGTGATCTAATAAGGTGGACTGAGAGAGATAGTTTGACCCGCCAGATAAAAAGATAAGCCGGCCGGCGTACATACTGGCGCCAGCCGGCGCTTCCCGGCGCTCCCAGCGCCAGGTAACTATGACGCGGACCCGGGTGGCTTACTCGCGCAGCGCTCCGCGATCAAATGGTAGAAGGCCAGGATGATCACCGCGCCCACGACGGCGACGAGCAGGTTCCATAACGGATTGCCGGAATGAGCGGATAACCCGATCACGGGCATTAGAAACTTGCCCACGATTCCACCGCATATTCCGATCAGAGCATCGACGACGAACCCGCCAGGCTCATTGCCTGGCACAATCGATTTGGCGATCAATCCTGCAATCGCCCCTCCAATAATCACAGCTAACCATGACATTGTTGCAGGCCTCCGCACGGCGAAATAGACACCGTAACTGTAACTATCATGTGCCTGCCGCGCTGCGCTCACATCCGCTAAAAGGATGATTCCGGATTCTCCGCGCGCGCTCGGATTCGCTGCTGCAGAATCGGTCTTTTAGCGGATGTGAGCGCCCCGGCCACTGCGTAAACTGGTCCTGTATGCAGTAAGGTTTCAACGGCGGCGGCCCCGCGACCACAATCATCCGATTAGGGGATATGTCCGGCCGGGAGATGCCGTATCATCTTATTGGGAGATGCCTGAATTGCAATCGAAGGTCGCGCCATCGCGGTAATACCGAGGTCAGTATGAAACAACAGGCACTCCTGCTTCATACCCGGCAGCAGGGGGAGATCGGGATTATTGATGTCATGGGCGCCGTCAACGCCGAAACCGGCGAGCAGCTTCATGTTGAATTGATCCGGCTGTGTAATCTTGCTCTCAGGTCCATCATCGTAAACCTGGAAAACACAAACCAGCTCGACAGCGCCGGACTGCGAACGCTAATCGTGGGATCCCGGCAAGCGCGTAGGCGTGGAGTAAACGTGAGCCTGCTCGCGCCGCACGGCGCCGTCCGGCAGATTCTATACGCGGCTCAGGTCACCGAGACCCTGCCGATCTTTGACAGTGAGAGTCAGGCGCTGGAACAGGCGTCGAAGTCACATGAGCATCCATAGGGGGAAACTGATTTGTTCGAACGAATCTTGATCTGCGCGGACGCCTCCTCGCAGGCTCGGGAGGCCGCTCGCGTCGCGGCTAATATCGCTAAAACCTTTCGATCCCACGTCATCGCGGTTCATGTTTATGAACAGCGTGAGCTCCGGCAGTTGATGAATGCTGCCGGGATCCCGGGGCGAGCCGGCCCCGCCGGCGTCTCGCCATTTGCATCCTCGTCGTCGGGGCCCATACAGACTCTGCCTGCTCCCGGGACGGAAGCGTTTGCCGCCCTCGCGACGATGGACCCCGCCGTGGGTCAGATGGCGGCTGGTGACGCGCATGCCGACGTCGAGAATAACGTTGGCGGAGTGCTGAAAGAGGTAGGCGTGCGCTACTGCTTCCGCCGCTCGCAGGGGGATCCGGTTCAAGAGATTGTGAAGCTCGCGAAGGAAGAAGTAACGGAGCTTATAGTCATAGGCGGCTCCGGGCTCGGAGGGCTCAGGTCTCTGCTCCTGGGAAGCGTTTCCCACGGCGTCCTGCAGCACGCTCCCTGCCCGGTCCTGATTGTACACTGAATCCGTTCAGATCTGCCGCCGGCCAGCGCCCCCCGGCCCCCGATAACGGGGGAGCATTCTGGCCGTCGCCCCCCGGCCCCCGATAACGGGGGAGCATTCTGGCCGGCGGCGAGATTCCCCTTTTCCGGCCTACTCGCCGCGTTCCGCAGCGCCGGCGGCGTCTGAAAGAATCCCGTTGGAGAAACGATCGAGGAGCTGATTCTCTTCCTTTATATGTTCCAGCAGCTCCGCGTGGAACGGCCCCATCGATTCCAGAAGAGTCCGGTATCCCAGGGGACAATTGGGCGGTAGAGTGTAATTGTGAGACAGAATCGCCAGTCCCCCTAAAACCTCCTCAAGCTGCTGGTGTTCTGCTCGTATCTCCGTGAAGTACTGTATCAGGGCCGCGGGGACACGCTCCTCGTGGGCTCCGCTCCTGTCTTGCTGCCGGAGCAGCGGAAAGACCATAGACTCTTCTTTCCGCATGTGCCCTTCGAGCAAGTCGTAGAATTCGTCGAAGAGCGACAGGAACTCAAGATATTCCGGATGGCTTGGCGCCTCTGCCTGCCGGACCTTCGCCGCCATGAACTTCAGGACGGGCAGCCTCTCCCAATAACCGTTATGATCCTCGCTGGAGATATGCGCGACCAGCGCGACCAGCGCCAGCGCGGTTTCGCTCGGCGCTTTTGGAGTGGGCGCCGTGACCGCGCGGGCGGCCGCCAGGCTCTCCGGCGCGCCCGCCGCCGGTTGGTAGGAGAAGGCGTCCGACACCACGCCTCCAGGCGAGGAAGTGAGAACATCCCCCAATACTGCTTGTCCAGGTAACGACGCATCCATGTTAAACCTCCTCATTCTCCCCGTCGACACGGGGTAATTCGTGCCAACAAAGGCGGCTAAAGCGATCGTTCGATACGAAGGTGATCCTCCACTCGCTCAATTCCGCTCGCCTGGAGAGCAGCGCCGAGGACCAGATCCTTCACGGCCCGCGAGTGAACCGGGCCGGAGACGTAAGCGGTACCGCCGAGGACGGTAACACTAATATGGACAGCCTCCCATTCCGCGCGGCGTTCCAGGGCTTCACCAATACTCTTCCGAACGTCGTGCGGATTTATCCCGGGCCCCACAATCCTGATGTTGTTCGTGATCCCAAGGACTTCAGCCAGACAGAAGATCGCTCCCTCCACGTCCATCCTGTCCTCGCGGGTGGACACCTCCCCCTCGAGTGTCACCCAACCATTGGAGACTTTCACCTGGATCCTCTGATGCGGCGCCAGCAGAGCCGAGTCAAGAATTGCCCGAGCTTCCTTCGCAATTTCGGAATCGCTCAGCTCCGGAGCGTCGGGCGTTCTGGCCTGGAGCTCACTGACAGCATCAATCACGCCGTCGGCTCTCTTCCGTCCCATCCAATCCCTCCTTCTATCGTACTGACCTGGTAGGTCGAAGCGGTCCGTTGCAATGCCCTGGGATGATCGTAGTAGCGACGCGACCCGCGAACATCCACGAAAAGACGGATTCGCGTTGAAGGCGATCGGGTCCGTTATGCAAGCTGAGAGACTCGGCAGTGGTGAGAATCCGCCGTTTTGTTGATGTCCACGGCTCAAGAATCTCTTATGGTACATCAGAAGGGAGTCGACAATGTTCCACAAGATACTCGCATGTACCGATGGGTCCGGTTATGGTGTTGAAGCCGTGAAAATGGCGGGAGATATCGCCTCGCATTTTAACGCCGAGCTCAGTGTTCTGCACGTGTTTTCGATTCCAGCGATAATTGATCCGAGCGTACTCGCGCTGGAAGACGCAATGGGCGAGAGCCACCAGGCGGTGGAAGACCAGACCGCCTCGGCGCTCGGGTCCACGGGCGTGAAGTACCACTTTCTCCGGCGCGATGGACATCCTGTAGAAACCATTCTCCAGGTCATCGAAGACGAGGAGCCGGATCTGGTGGTGATGGGGAGCCGCGGCCTGGGGGGATTCCGGTCACTCCTGGTCGGGAGCGTTTCGGACGGTGTGCTCCGGCACAGCCATCGGCCCGTGCTGATAGTGCGGCCGCCCGGAAAGTAAAGATTCTGGTGGACATCGCTGTAGCAATCCCTTGCGCGATTTACGCGACGCCCCACCCGGTTGTAGGAGCTGTAGCTGATCTCCCATGCTTCGCTTCTGACTAAATCGCATGATAACGGCGCTTCGCAGGCGGCGCATCCCCGGAAGGGATGATCATGAATCCCGCGGTCATCAAAAGGCGCCGGCAGAACCTGCCCGGCGCCCCACTCCGGCGCCCTCAGATGATCTTTACCTGAACCGGACATCGCCCGGAAACCTCAAAGCCGGCGCCTCGCTCGGATCGCGTCCATCCACACCGCCATTAGCAGGACCGATCAGAAAAAGGGATCAATCCGGAGATGATCCTCAATCTTTTTCACGCCCATCGTGTGCTCAGCGGCGCCGAGAATGGACTGCTTCTCGGTCCAGTTATGCACCCGTCCGGTCAGGATCACCGTGCCTGCAGTGACGTCCACCGCGATACGATCGGCTTCCCGATCGGCGCGGCGTTCCAAGGCGGCTTCCAGGTTTGTCCTGATCGTTGCCGGATCCACTTTCGGCTCGGCCACCGTCAGGTTGTCCAGGATGCCTCGAACTCCTTCTAATCGGTCGATCGCGCGCTCAGCATCCAACCGATCCGCCCACGTCGGAACGACGCCGTGCAGGGTTACCCAGCCGTTGATCACGGTCGTTTGGATATCCTGATGCGGTACAAACACGTCCCACTTCAACGCCTCTCGGACCGCGGTTGCGATTTCGGTATCGGTATGCTGCGGGGCGCCGGGATATCGGACCTGAACATCGTTAGCGACGTCGAGAACGCCAGTGACGCGGTGAGCCGCTTGCTGCGCCGCCAGTTTTTTTCCATAACTCGACACCGTGCCGGTCAGCGTCACGACCCCTTTATCAACTTCCACCCCGATCTCGGTCTGTTCGACCCGAGGATCCCACAAGATCTCGTCCAGGACCGCCTGATGGATTTCGTGGTCGGTCCTCGGCAATACTACCGTCATCGTAATACCTCCTGTCAGGAACAAACGGAGATAATCCTCCGCGCCTGCTTTCCAATTCCATCGTTCCCGCATTCCGGGCCCCTAACATCCTCAGAAAGGATGATCGTGGACCGAGCGGAACCGCTGTGCTCTCAAGTGGGAAGACGGGCTTTGCCTGCCCCTATCGATGAACCAGGCGCTTTACGACCGTTCGAAACAGAGTGTGGTATAGTAAAAACGGTCGGGCCTCGTGTGTGAGGACCGTGGCGCCAGGACGGGTGGAGATATAGAATGGGTAAATCGAAAAGCTCGCTGAACCGAAGGGAGTTCCTGATTGGACTGGTGGGTACGGCGGCGGCGGCGGAATGGGTAAACCATTCCAATCGATCGTTGGATCCGGCTTCGGCAGCGCCTGTCCTCGAGACCACCGACGCCTACACCAGCTATATCCGGACATCTAAAGATTTCCAGCGCGTAAGGCACGATAAGGCGTGGTTGGATAAGGCGTTCCCCGGCTGGATCTTCATGCCCTGGACCTATCAATGGACGATTGGCTACAACGAAGCCTCGGGTCGCTGGAGCCGGGCACACGGATACAACGGGGCCTTCTTAGATGGAACCAATGGGACACCAGACTCGCCGCCCGGTAAGCTCGCCTGGATCAATCAGTTCCGGCTGCATTTCTACATGTGCCATACTGCGGAAAAAGGTTACTTGCACATGCGGAAAGGGGAAGAGATTCCTCACCTGCAGGAGCTGCACGGAAACGGAGTCCGGACGGTCCCGGTAAACGCTGCGCTCGCCGCGAAGCTTCAGGGGTTCATCCGCGACAACATCTCACAGGTGAAATTGTCGCCGTTCCGTTCAGCCTACGCGCTCGACGATGAGGTCTCCTGGGGCAATTACAGCCAGCCGGCGATGTGGCGCGTGACAGATGAGCCGGATGCCTTCACAACCTGGCTCAACGAGATCTACGGCCCCGGCGCGTCGCCCGCGCATGATGCCTGGATCACTTACAACGACATTCTCCCTCATCTCGCAGATTGGTCGGTGCGCGAGTTCGATGCAAGCCCTCTGATGGATCAGTGGACCTTCAATGACTCATTCTGGTTGAACTTCATCGGCGATCTTGTCACCTACGCGAATACCGTTGACCCTAACACGCCTTGCGGTTTGGATGGCGCACAGCCTCCCGGTCCGTTCGGCGGCTGGGATTACGCGAAGGTAATGAGGAAAATCCAGTATATCGAGCCGTACGACGTCGGCTCGGCGCAAGCGGTCGTCCGGTCGTTCAATCCTCGCAACGCCATCCCGGTGGTCACCACCATTTTCCACAAGTCAGTGGAAGACGATGTCTGGCAGACCTGGTACTTTCTTGCCCACGGCAACCGGGGTCACATCGGCTGGGTTCAGGACTGGTTCGACGGTGAGGCGCCTCGTCCGTGGCATGACCAGGAAGCGCCCGACTTTCTGGAGGCCGGGCAGAAGATCGGTCCGCTTATGCTGGGCGCAGAATGGATGCATGATGGAGTGGCCTTGTACTACAATCATCCGTCTATCCAACTCGGCTGGATCATGGATGCCGAAGCGCACGGAAAAACCTGGATCAACCGGAACAATGACGCGCGGCTGGGAGGAGCGCCACTGGGCCGCCACGCCTGGGAAAACATGCTCCGCGATTCCGGGCTGCAATACAACTTCTTGAGCTACGTGGATCTGATCCAGAAGGGCATTCCGCCGGAATACCGCGTCCTCATCTTGCCGGCGTGCCTCTGCCTTTCCGATGCGGAAGCCGGCGTCATTTCGGACTTTGTCCACCGCGGCGGAACAGTCATCGCCGATTACCTGCCCGGTTTGTGGGATCAACACGGCCGCGGCCGGTCGACTGGCGGCGTCCTGGATTCGTTGTTCGGCGTCCACCACAATCCCGATATGAAGCACGGGGATGTTTTCGGCAATCGACTCTGGTCGGAAGTGGACCAGGAGATCAACTACAATTGGAAAACGTACCAGGAGTTCATGACGAATGGAAACACTTCGATCAAGGATGCCAGCGGTTTCAACAAGGCCGTGCGGAACATGCCAACCGGCATGATGAAGCGGGTAGGGGCCGGTACCGCGGTCCTGATGAATCTGTCGCCCCAGTGGTACAACGCCTACCGCGTGGCCGGATTTGAGGCGTCCCGACGCAGGGAAACCTTTATGCGTCCTCTGGCGGCGGCCGGAATCCATCGATGGGTGGAGATTGAGGGGGCCGGCGAGGCGGAATTCGGCTACGAGATCACCTATTTCCGCAAGCCGGATGGCCGCACAATCCTCTACGTCTGCTGGAACCCGGAAACGAACGGATCCGATACCGGCGGCGGCAACGCCACCAACCTGAAAACCGGCGCCATCGATATCACCCTCAAATTCAGCAAGCCAATCAAGGGAGTGCGAGACGAGCGGCGTGGAACGGCTCTTGGCGACGGCGACCGGTTCAAGCTCACCTGGGCTCGAAACGAAGCGGTGGTGCTTTCGTTCGCCTGAACCCGGCGCCGTCCCACGGTCTCACACGCTCACCATCCCACCATCTCACTTTCAGCCCTTCTCTATCTCGCTATTCTCTGTGCCCTGCGCGTCTCAGTGGTAAAGCCGCGCCGCCTGCAGTGTGACGGGTCCCAGCAAGCCGGACTCCTGCAGCGGAGAATCGGGATGATACGGGTTGTTGGTGGTCCACGTGACCCGCTGGTTCGCCGGCAGTCCGCTGTCGCCGATCAGCCGGTTGGCCCACAGGTTGGTGACTGAAACCTCCACTGTGTTCGCGCCCGGGCGGATCAGGCCGGTTACGTCGGTCCGGAATGGTGGCTTCCAGAGAACGCCAAGGTCATGCCCGTTCAAGCGCACTCCGGCGAGGTTCTTGAGCTGCCCCAGATCCAGCGAGACCACCTTGCCGCCAGCAGTCCAGCCGGCGGGAATCTGGAACTGGGTCTGGTAAGTCGCAGTGCCCGAATAGTATTTGATTCCCGCTTCGGGACGCTTCGTCCAGTCCACCAGGCGGTCGAAAATGACCTTAGCGGGACC
This sequence comes from Armatimonadota bacterium, assembly GCA_035686845.1. Classification (GTDB taxonomy): domain Bacteria; phylum Armatimonadota; class DASRZA01; order DASRZA01; family DASRZA01; genus DASRZA01. The sequence goes on from DASRZA010000040.1 coordinate 15,416, forward strand.
GCCCCAACGCGGGTCGAACCGCACGGTCCAGGGTCCGGCAAGTGTAATATGCGCAGGCGCCGCCGCGTGCCGCCTCACAACCTTTCCTGATGACCAGGTAAGCAGATAATCGCCCGCGGACCACGGCGTAAGCGTGGCGACACCTGGTTTCGGAGACGAAAGCTCGTATTCGGGCGACTCGTTGCCGACAGCGTCGGCCGGGATCCGGAGCAGGGCGTTCTCCGGCACGGTCACAACGCCTGGCTTACCATCGTATACGTATTCAACCTGGAGATGCTTCACGTGCAGCGGCGCAGGGTCGGTTCCGAAGAAGATGTTCGTGGCGTGCGCCCGCAGAGCGCCATGCTTCACCGCCGCGGCAAGCGCCGCGGTTACGTCCAGCGCAGTCCCCGCCCCATCGTTGGCGGCGTAAACGGCCCGGGTAATGACGAGGGTGTGAGAGGGCTTCGCCGCGGCCTGGCTGCTTGTGAACGAGACGCCCACGAGATGGTTCGTTCGGGGCGCCGGCTTTTCAAAAACAACGAAGAGGGATTGCCCGGGCGCAAAGGAGAACGGGATCCGGGTTCTGCCATCCGCGGTGAATCGCCAGACCGGCGCGGGCCGGATGGCGCCAGTCTCCGGGTTCCAAAACTCCGGAAGCCGACCGGTCTGACGGAACAGACACGTGGCGTCAACTCGATTTGTTTCCTGATTGCAGACAAAATATACGTCGGCGGCGCCGACGTGGCGATGGAGGAACCGGATCTGCGCGTCCGGCGCGGTGTAAACGAAGTCAGGCTCAATCTTGAGGGCCTTGAGCACCGGCTGCAGGTTGTCCTCTGAACCGGTCCAGTACACCGTGCCCGCGCCGAATCGGTGCGAAGTGACCGTCTTACCATCGATCGGCCCCCAGAGTTCGTCGGCGAGGCGCTGGACCTCTCCATCGCTTTCGGGCGCCCCGGAAAGCCCGAAGGCTCGCACCGGCTTCGGCCCGAACACCACCGCCCCGGCGCGCACCAGATCCTGGATGCGTCGGAGCACGGCCGGAGACATCACGGTTTGATTGGGCAGCGCGAGCAGGCGGTACTGCATTCCCGATGGAAGTGTCAGCCGGCCGTTTTTCACCGCAAGTGCGTGCATCAGGAGATAAGTATCGAGACCATCAAAGTCATAGCCAGCGGGCGGGTTCTTCATTGGCCGGGGATCACCGTCGAAATGTTCGACGCCCTCGCCTTGATAGGAGAGAATGTCGGCGGCGAAAAGTCCCTGCTGCAGCATGTACTGACAGCGCGTGACGTACCGAACCCACGCGCGGCCCGGCTTCCACCAGGTCAGGTTGCGGGTGAAGTGGATGCCGTTTCCCCATACCATGCCCGGTTTCCGGCCATCGGTATACATCTGCTGGGCGTAGCTGTGGAAGTAATAACGATTGACGCCCTCCGAAAATATCCCGTCGCCCTCGATCTTCATGCTCCACGGGTCAAAGTTGTACTGGTCGCCCGACGTGAACGATTCAGCGCCGATAATCGGCCGGCCGTACGTATGCCCGGCCGAGGACACCTCTTTGGCAAGCCCACTGTAACCGGTGTTCCCAAACCAGAATTCGGTCATTGGCATGTCGTTGAGGCCGGCGGAACGAAGATCATCGAACCCGCCATCGCCATACGCTTCCACCTCTCCTTTGAGGCCGCGCTGGTGCAAAAGATGGGCGAAGTACCCGTAATAGTTGTTGGACCAAAGCTCGGCGATGGTCTGCTGGAAATCTTCCCGGAAGCGCGCCGTGCGTTCCGGACTGTCCACAATTCGACCGGTGAGGACGGGCAGCCATCGCCGGATATCATAACCGCAGTGAGCCTGGAAATCAGCCGGCATTTTCGCCGTCCAGTTCTGCTCGCCGCATTCGTAACTGTCAATCAGCGAGTAAACGAGCGTCTTCCCGGCTAGGGGACCGGCCGCGTCAATCACCCGGTCCACGAAAGCGGTGAAGTGCTTCTTGAGAGCGGCCCGGCTCAGCTTGTCCACTTCCAGGCCGTCGCCGTACTTCGTCACCGGATGGTTATGGACCCCAATGGGCGTGTGACCGAACCGGACAATGGTCCAGTCGCCCGCCGGAACCTTCCAATTCAACCGGCCGGCCGAATCCATTCTGTCTGTCAGGTCGACAATCGATGCCGCGGGAATGGGCGTGGGTGTTGCCGCCGCGGGCCCCATCAGATTGAATTCGGCGACCGATACCTTCGAGCCGTCTTGGAACACCAGCCGGAAATAGCGCCCGGTGACCGGAGGAAAGTTGCCCGACGTCAGCCACTCAGTGCCGGAGTCCAGAAGCGAGCCTGGCATAGAGAACCGCCGGACCGACCGAAACGTCGTTCCATCGTCTGAAACCTGAAGCTCAACGTCGCTCCGGTTCCATTCCGGGCCGGGAAGCATTCGCAGCGCCGCCGCCGTGAACGGCTGATCAAACGCAAACTGAAGAAATACCTTTCCGCCGGCGCCAGCGGGGACACCAACCGAGGTCGCCGCCGCGCCGTCATACAGCGCCGCCCCATCAACATCGGCGCCATTGGCGTCAGTCACGGCCGGTTTGAGGTCGCGCAGATCAGGTTGTGTTTCAGACGCGGGCGTGGGAAAGGCCACTACCGCGGCATCGCGGTAATAACCAAGCCGGGTGTACGGCTGCGGCATTGTGATGGATGAGGTTCCGCCCACCGCGCGCTCCTCACTCCATACCGCCATCTGCATGGCGATATCCGGGGTAATCCAGGGTCCTCCGCTGGAGCTCCAACCCTCGCAATTGAAGAATCCGAGCTGCAGCCCAAGCCGATGCGCCTCGCTCACCGCGTGCTTGACCATTCCCCACCACGCGGGGGAATTGAATGGCGCCGGGCCTTCCTTCTGAAAGCTGATGTTCCCGATGGTGCCGCCGCCGATTCCCTCTTGCTTCCATGCCTCAAGATCAGCCGTGATCCCCGCCTTCGAGACGTTACCGGCCAACCAGTGCCACCAGACCTGCGGCCGCGCAGAGTCGGGCGGATTCTGGAACTTTGACGCGAGCGTGCCATTGGCGGCCTGGGCAGCGCCGGCGAAGCTTACCATCAGCGCCAGGAGCGCCAGCAGCCGGAGCATGAAGGCATTTCGCTTTATCATTTCAAGCCCTTCTCAAAATAAAAGACCGCCGCGAAACGGCTGCCTGTCGCCTGCCAATGACGGCGCCGGTTCGCGCCAGACCAGCGCTCATTCCGCATAATCTATCGAGCGGAGTGTTCTTGATCGCCAGAGTTCACCGGCGTCGAATATCGAATTCGCCCCTCGGTAGAAAAACCCTCTTTCGGCTCCGGCAGTGCAAGGCGTACGTCAGGCATACCGATGAAAAAGCGCCAAAGGCTTCCCACTCCCCACGACTCCGCGGGCAATTCAGGTTGATTTAGCGAGCAATTACAGGTATAATTTCAAACAAGTCCGTGTCCCTCCCCCCCGAAGCCAACCCGGAGTCCGTTTCCAGCGAACCATCCCCTCTCGCCGGACACCGGAAAAATCCGTAAAGACGAGGAATATCCATGCGGAACCCACCAGTTTTCCCTGGTCCTATCCTGCAGCCAGCGGAGCGCGCCGGTAACAGACGATCGGGAGGCGCCCCGATGATGAAAGCCCAACGCGACCATTCCGAACTGGTTCCCGCGTCATCCTGCCCGGCGCGTGGAACGAGATGGCTGGCAGCGATAACCGTGGCTGCTCTCGCTGCGATGGCGGGACTGTTTCTCGACGGATGCTCGGGCGGGGGAACACCGGGCGCCTCTGTGCAGACGCAGAGCGTTTCGGATTTGATCGCCGCTGCGGCCGTTAACGGGCGCGGTCCCAGTGTTTTCGAACCAGTTGTTCTGCCTTCTGGTTCGGATTACCCGCCGATACTCGTCGGGAGCAGCGTGATCCAACCGGATGCGGCCTATCCCAACGGCCAGATCGAGCTCACCGTGACCTCAGATAGCTATGGAGCTGAATCCCCGACGCTCATCGCGGCCGCCGGCTATGCGGGCTACATTCAGACTCCGTTTCCGGGAGACGCGTCTCTTGGAGTCAGGAGTATCATGCCTTCCTCTTTCGTGCCGGGACAGACACTGCATGTGAGCATCAGACTCAGCGGTTCCACAACATCAGTCCCGGAATTCGCGGCCGATACCCCACCCGCGGGCTGGGCTGTCTCCAATGTCAGCGCTGGCGGCCAATTTGATTTACCAGGTGGGCAGATTAAGTGGTCTTTTCCCGCTGGCGCCTTCCCGCAGACGGTCTCTTACGATGTCATGGCGCCCGCGGACGCTGAATCCGTTGTAGGGTTCGTAGGATGGACCTCTGGGTCGAACAGGGGCGAGACCGATCTGCTCGGAGGCGACCAGATTGCGGCCCCGCAGAGTTCGAGAGGCAATGTTTTTGGCGCAGGAATACGCGCTCGGTCGGATGGCTCGCCGGGATTGAGCAGCAGGGCGATACATCGGGGCCCGCCTCCGCCCACTGACGTAATCGAGATATCGCCAACGGTTCCGGTTGCCGAATTCAACGCCCAACTTCTTATCGTGGAAGATACCATAAGCGGTCTGAGCGCGCCGCTGGCCGTCCTGGTACGAAACGGCGTCGTTCTCACGGCGCCGACGCCTATCGGAGGAGGAGAAGGGTAAATCCCAGCCGACAGTTCCGAAGGTGCGCCGAGCGCTTTGCCGTGGATTCGAGCCCCGGACCAGATGATTAAGAGTCACTTGCCCTACCGCTGAATTAGCCGGGCATGCAGGATGCGGAGCCCTTCCAACGCCAGGAATTCGTTCACGTGATCGATTTCAGGGATGAGCGGGGCCATCAGTGACGCCAGGCCGCCGTGCGCTATCACCTTGACCGGCGTGTCCCCCGGATCCGTGATCTCATACTGCAGCCGCGCGATGATGCCCTGCGTCAATCCCACGTGGCCGAAGATAATCCCCGCCTGCATGTTCTCCACTGTGTTCTTCCCCAGTGCGGATCGGGGCGGCGTGAGGTCAACCCGGTACAATCTTGAGGCGGCGCTGCTCAGGGCCTCGGCCGAAATGACCAGCCCCGGGGCGATGGCGCCGCCCAAAAAGTCGCCCTCGGAAGAAACCACGTCGAAGGTCGTAGCCGTGCTGAACGCTATCACAATAGCCGGGCCGCCGTAGAGGGTATGCGCAGCAAGGGTCGTCACCATCCGGTCCGATCCGAGCTCCCACGGGTTATCGATCTGCAGCTTAAAACCCAGGTCCAGCTCATGACCGACGACAAGCGATGGCTGTTGACAATAGCGGCGCGCAATCTCCTGAAAAACTGGTGTCAGCGGCGGCACCACGCTGGACATAATAATGTCCGAAATATCAGCGAACGAATGCCCGGCGTGATTCAGCAGACTTCCAAGCGTTACGGCGTATTCGTCCGCGGTCCGCTGCCGGGCCGTCGAGATGACCCAGTGATGACTCATCGTCTCACCGTTATACAGTCCAAATTTGATGTTGGTGTTGCTGATGTCTATTGCGAGCAGCATCGAGGTCTCCGGACGGGGGCGAAGGGCGAAACCGTATGAATGTATCCTTGCTCTCCACCTCTAAAGTACCGATTTCAGAGCGGCGAGCGCGGCAAAATAGCCGCTCATGCCATGCACGCCGGCGCCGGGCGGCGTGGATGCGGAACAGATAAAGAGCGCTGGATCGGGAGTGGAGTAGGGGACGATCCGGGCGGTGGGACGGGTGAACAACTGCAGCATATCCGATGCGCCGCCGGCGATGTCACCACCCACGTCGTTGGCGTTGTACGCCTCAAAATCGGACGCGGTCATAACACTTCGGGCCAGTACCTGGTCCTTAAATCCCGGCGCAAACCGCTCGATCTGCGCTTCCAGCCGATCCGTCATGTCAAAATCCGATCCGTGCGGCGCATGGCAGTACGCCCATGCCGTCTGCTTGCCCGCCGGCGCCCGGCTGGGATCGAAGAGGCTTTGCTGCGCTACCAATGTGAACGGCCGTTCAGTATGTACGCCGGTCCAAGCGTCTTGTTCCGACTGTGCGATTTCGGGCAGCGTGCCGCCAAGATGCACGGTGGCTGCCCGCGTGCATTCCGGCGCCCGCCACGGAATTGGACCATTGAGCGCATAATCGACTTTGAAGACGGCCGGGCCATAGCGGTACCGCGCCAGCCGCCGGATATAACCCGGTGGCAGGCGGTCTCCGGCCAACCGGATCAACTGCCTGGGAGTCACGTCACACAGAACGGCGCGAGAGGACGGAAGTTCTCTCAGTGAATCGACCCGGCGGCCGGTCACAATCTCGCCTCCGATGGCCCGTAAGTACCCGGCGAGCGCATTGCTGATCGACTGAGATCCGCCGCGGGGAAGCGGCCAGCCCACTGAGTGGCCCAGAATCCCCAGAACCATGCCAAATGACGCCGAAAAAGCATATTCCAGAGGGATCATGGAATGAGCCGACAGCCCCGCAAAGAGCGCAGACGCTCGCTCGGTGGTGAAGATTCGTTCGGCAAGCCCCCGGGCCGACTGCATCGCCCGCAGTCCAAAGCGCACCAGTAACAGCGGATGGCGCGGTATTCTCAGTGGACCCAGAATGTCCGGCATCAGAGCGTCCGCGCCCCGAACAATCGGGCCCATCAGCCGTTCGTAAGCCCGCGCGTCTCTACCGAGGCCCGCTGCCGCCTCCTCCACCGATCGCTCTAACACGACAGCGGTCCCATCATCCAGAGGGTGGGCGAGCGGCACGGGCGAATAGACCCACTTGAGGCCGTATTCAGCAAGCGAGAGGCTGCGAAAGAAGGGTGATCCCACGCCGAGTGGATGGATTGCGGAGCAGATGTCGTGCCTGAAACCGGGCAGGGTGATCTCGCCCGACCGGGCCCCGCCGCCGACAGTCTCCGACGCTTCCAGGACCAGTACCGAGCATCCCGCCCGGGCAATGGTGATCGCGGCGGCCAGGCCGTTTGGACCCGCGCCCACAATGATGGCGTCGTACTCAGTACGTGCGGCCATGGGTCCTCGTTAGAAGCGAAAGATCGCGGCCCGTGACTCGGGGATGATCCACAGTGGCGGCTGACTGCTTTTCATCCATCTTCGACCGGGCATACAGGAACGGCCGCTCGTAAATCCCATTGGCGCCGAAGACGTCGTAATTCGCCAGAACCCGAAATGTGATCTGATTTCGGCGGCCGAACCGGATCGCCGGTGTTAGATCCATCTCTACGGGCTGCGGACGATTCCAGGGGACCGTGTAGGGCCGGCGGCCGATGAACTGCCCATTGACCCAGACCCACACTTCATTCACCGCGGCCGGCGCCATTAGCCAAACGCCGTGATCTAATCTCGCGGGTATTTCGACGCTCATCCGGTACCACGCAATCCCTTTGTAGGGGCGCCCACGGGAGTCCAGCATCCCCTGGCTCTCCCAGCCGCCCGTCAACCGCCCTGCGCCCCACGTAGAGTCGTCCATCTCAGGCCGATCCCATCGCTCGTACCGTCCATCATCAAACGGATCGGTTCGGAACTTTACCTGCTCGGGGAGCCGCGTCAGAAGCTTTCCGACCGGACCGGCGGTTCGGGTTAAGAGTTCCTGCATCCGATTCTTCTCCCATACGATATCGTAGGTGGGGTAGGGATGCCAACCCATGAATGGCGTGATCTGGTTCATCTTCGCTTTCAGCGCAATCATACGATCGGCGCAGGTGACCGCGTCGGCGTAACGGCATTCCCGCTTCGCCCTTTCCAAATCCGTGTATTGCTTCAGATGGTCATAGATCAATCGTTCAAGCCCGACGTGAGACTTCTCGGAGTCGCTGGCCGCCAGTTTCTCTGCGGCGCCTATGAAGCGGCCAAGAGTCTCGATAAGAGAATCGGTATAAATGACGGGTAAGATCACATCCTCGTGCCCATGCATTGCCGAGCGGGCGAAAGCGTCCTCTAAAGTATCATAGTAACCTCGCATCGGTTTGGCCGCCGTTCCAAACCACGCGGCGAAAAAGTCATCCAGAATAGCGTTCGCGTCCGCCTTCGTATTCCACTCCAGCCGGGCGCGCACGATGCGGGTTGGCAGACCGCAATACGACCAGTCACACTCATCCTGGTCATTGAATCCGATGATTCCCCACTCCTTGAGGAGCGGAATCGTGTCGCGTATCCGGTGAACCATCGGTGTCAGCGTTCCCTTGCCTACCAGCATCGTGTAGTTATAGTTGTAAATCCAGGTTTTATCGCAGACTGCGGTCCAGCCCCTGATCATCTCCCCCTGCCGGCGCATCTGCCAGCAGCGAGGATCATCATAGCCGTGGATGGTGCAGGCGGAGATGTTGGCGAACATCACCACGAGGTTCTTTGAACGATTGAAATGGGGAAGCTCCGGGGCGAGTTCACGGTTGGAATAGCCATTTGTGGCGATAATATGATCCGGAAACTCTTGATGTACACCCTCCAGAACCTGGTTCACGAAGTAAAACCACTCCTGGCTCGTAGAAGACTCGGGCCAGGGATCGCGGTCATTGGATCCGAAGCCATCGAACGCGGACGCCAGCTTCATGCAGCCGTCCGAGTAACATCGCGGCGCCCCGTCATCCGGAGCGAAGGCGGAGACCGGTTTCCCATTGCGAGCGTCCTGTTTGACTCGCTCCACGAACGCAGCGATCATTCCAGGACTGGTCATACAGACCATACCCGAATCGCGTGTGCCGTCCAACCGCAGCGCGAACCAATCCGGATGGTCTTTGAATTGATCTTTGGGAAGATATCCGGCGATAGAGCCGTCGCCAGGCACACCAAACCAGTCGGCGCTCCGGGCATTCATAAGGTTCCGAATCTTCCACTGCTCCCGTTCCTCGTCCATCTGATCACGGCCGTGCTCCCAGAAGTTCCGCATCGGAAAATCGGGCGCGTCCCGCAGCGAGAGACGCGGCACCACAATCGTTTCGGAATGCGGGATAACCTCGCCCAAAGTTCCTGGCAGGAACCACCGCACGCCCAACCTGTGCAACATCTCGTAAACCGCGTATCGCGTGCCGTAGTACGGTTCTTCGTCATTGCCGGCTAAAACCAGCCTGCCCGGCGCCGCCTCAATAATAAAGCCTTCCTCACGGAGATGCTTGCTGCGCCCGGAGGGGACGACCAGGCCCGCCATCGCTCGCGTGAGGCGGCTTGCCCCAACATGAATCAGCGGCCCGGGTGGCGCCTGATCGTCCATTGTGATTGCAAGGCGCGCGCCGCTCATCTTCTGGATATAATGCTGGAGCTCCTGAGCCGCAATCCGGGCGTTACCTGTGGGTTTCGCGGCGATGACGATCGTCGCGGCGGGCTGCCCTGACCGGACCAGCACAAAGCCTTCCGAATTCGGCCGCGCGTTTGCGACCGGCGCGGACGCCGCCAGCACGGTCGCGCCGGCTGTGGTCGCTCCCGCCTGTTTGAGAAACTTACGACGACCGACTCTTTTATACATTGGTGTGCGGTCTCCGATTCACCGCCCGGCACAGCGCGCTCATTCCCGTGACATTCGGCGTCGCAATGGCGAATCCCTTGATCCAATTGTAGGCGCCGAATCCCTTCGGCGATTATGGCC
>DASRZA010000041.1:0-15005 GCA_035686845.1 Armatimonadota bacterium
AATGCCATGGAACCGCGCAGAATCTGGGCGTTCCGATCCCGACACCGATGTTGACCAGTCGTTTTCAGCCGTACGGACTGATGTTGAGTCGCTGCTTCCTCGAAGGAGGCCAGACGCTCTCTTGTATAACCTGCCATGATCCTCATGAGAAGGCGAGTTCAGATCTTCGCCACTATGAGAAGGTATGTCTGAGCTGCCATTCCCCGGCGGCGGAGCACGCGCAGTATCCCCTTCCATCCGGCGCCATTCGGGGCAAAACCTGTCCGGTGAATCCCGTGAGCGGCTGCATTTCCTGCCATATGCCGGAGAACCGGGTGTTCCCGGACACGACAATCAAGATGACCATGCCCGATCATTGGATTCACGTTCCACGCAAGGGTTAGAACTCTAGCCACGAAGGGAGAATAGATGCCTCCAAAAAAACTTTCGCCGGAGCAGTGGGGTGAATACCTCAAGCTCTATGAGGATGTTAGCGCCGAGCTGCAGAAGAAACCATGGTTCGAAGAAGATTGGCAAACTCGAAAGAACTACCTCAACAAGAGCAATCCTTCCGGGGCTTGGATGCAGCTCATCCGCGATAACTGGTTCGATGGTAACATCCATATCGAAACCTGGCTGCGGAACTCCAACCTTGATGAACAGCGATTTCCTCTCGTGCTTCACATCGAAACGAGCATCCCGAAACACGGACTCAGCCGGAACGATTTCACACGCGTCTTCCTGGAGCGCGCCCGCGGCATCGTCGAAAGCTGGGACGGATACGTCATCAAGCCCGATTATGCCATGGAACCGATCAGCGCGCGGGTTCCATTTACAAAGGAGACGCTCGTTCCCGCGCTCGTTGGCGAGCTCGAACGATTTCAAACACTGGGGACTCTGATCGATCAAACGATCAAAGAGGTGAAACGTCCCTGATTCGTTGCGCACAATCAGCTCAGCGGAAGCGACAAAACCATGCGGTTTATATCTGGCGGGCGGCGCCGGGTACCCGCGCTAATCTCGAACGGCGCTGCTACAGCGAACGAACTTTCAGGATGGTTGCACGACCGAGATCGGATACGGGCATAACCCGGCCGACACCGTGCCATGGAAGGTGGATTTTCCATCCGAGGGAGACCATAACAACGTATCAGCCAAGAGTGCCACGCAAGTCGGTCCAACCGCGATCGGGACTGATGCTTGAGAGGGCAGGGATAACGGTGGCGCCTGTTCGCCGGGCCGATCCCGGACATCGGCGGCCTATGAACCTTGCTTCCGTGCGGCTGAAGCGAGCGCAATAGAGAGAGGTGACTCGCTCGGCGTGAGTTGAAGTAACAGGCCGGACAAAACCATGCCCGGCCTGCGAACGCGATTAAAGCGAATCAATGGCGAGCATACGGTCGGTAACTCCCACCATTCCGGCGGCTGTTGTCGTCCCTATTGCCGTTCCATCGATGATTATCAGTTCGCTCGTACCGCTGACGAGTATCGCGGTTATTCTGATAGCTCCGGTCGTGACGGCTTTCATACCGGTTGTTGTGGTAGTTGTAGGTATCAGAGGGGTAACTGTAAACGACGGGTGGATAGTTGTATCCTGCGGGCGGATAGTTGTATCCTGCGGGCGGATAGTTGTATCCCGTCGGCGGATAGTTGTATCCTGCCGGCGGATAGTTGTAGCCACCGGGTGGGCAATTGTAGCCGGCAGGCGGGTAATAGTAGGGATCTGGTGAGTAATCGTCCCGGTCGCGTCCGCCAATGATCACACGGCCGCTGATCACATCGGGGATGGATACGCCGACGTCGATCGACGGACCCCTGACGAGGAAGTCGGAGGAGAGTCCCGTATTAGCCGGTGATGGATTATGGTAAGCCATCGCCGGGAGTGTAGAAAGTCCCGCCAGCAGCGTTATGGTCGCGGTTGCGAACCAACGACTGAAGCCGTTGAAGGAGCGGTTCATAGGTGTTTCGTGATCCTCTCTGTTGTGGTTGATGAATGAGCGGCGTCATCTTTGCCGCTCTTTAGGGGGACGGAGATCGCTCCTCTGGCAGCCGTTGGCAGCCCGGCCATTGGTACCTCGGGGTAGATCACCGTCCGTTTATGATTTTTAGCAGAAGAAGATGATGATATTATGAAAAATGCCAATACCACAGAGTTATCATGAGCCTTCGGCGCAGCACGATGAATGAAAATGATCGGGCCGCGACCGGGCCGCGACGCTCTCTGGCGCCGTACGGCGGCCCTATTTTCAGAAGAGGAGCCGGACGAGCAATTTCCACAATCCGCCCCGGCGTTCCCCTTGAAGACGCCCTGATGCAGGGGATCATCGATCAGTTTCATCAAGATGGCTTTGCGTTGGTCAAGGGTGTCCTGGATCTGAGTGAGATCGCAGCGCTCCGGACCGCAATTGACGATATCTTCGCGGACCCCGCGGCGATGGAGCGGCATCGGCATGGATTTCCATTTGTTGCAGCGCGTCTCTGGACCGGGCCGGAGATCTTCGGGGCGATGGCGCAGCGGGAGCCGATTTACAGCTTGGTTGCGGCGATTCTGGGCCCAGGGCATGAAATTGTGGGTATGAATGCCATCCGTAACGGTCCTGGTGTCGCGATCAGCCGGTGGCACGTGGATGACGTTCTGGAGTTCCCGCTGCCCGAGAGCGTCCCGCGCCATGATCCACGAATCCAGATGCCGGTACTCTGGCTGAGCGTCCAGATTGCGCTCAGCGACATTGAGGAACTCGAGTACGGACCGGGGCAATTTGTACCGGGGAGTCATTATGCCGGACATCATCCGCCGGAAGGGGACAACCCGGTTTTCGAGGGGAGAGAGCCTGTGTCGGTGCTGTGCCGGGCCGGCGACCTCTATTTGCAAAACCATCAATGCTGGCATCGCGGCGCGCCGAATGAGTCCAACCGCACGAGGTATATTTTGCAGCAGCAATACGGCTCAAGATGGGCCGTGCGGAGGTTCACCGGAATCGCTTGAGATCCGGCTCAACGCTGAATTGCGACAGCCGGAAGAGGGGAGTCTTTGCGTTCTCCATTTCTCCGGAAATCAGCAGGAAAACGAGCCGGCTCGCCGAAGCAGTACGTTTCGTATCGACGTTCCGCCCCTTCGAAGTGGATGGTTGTATTGCGAACGTTTTTTTCTATCCGTCCGGGCCGCGAAACTTCCGTTTCCGAGAATCTCCTGACGCCCCGGAGTCCTGACAGCCGGCCGCGTCTCGCGAAACTTGCCTTCAGAGTGGATATGGTTCCGTGAACCCAGTCCCCTCTCCGCCAAGTTTGAATCTATCGAGCTTGGGGCAGTGAAACGCCGTGAATTTTTAGTGGTCGGCGCCGCCCTTGTCATGCCCGGCTGCAAGCGGGAGCCGCCGCCCGATCACTTCTCGCCCTCGTCAATGCCGCCGGCCCCGTCCACAATCGTAACGCGCGCCCACGCGCAGGCGGCGCCACAGTTGACGGCTCGCCCTCTCAGATTTACCGATGTAACTCGGGCTTCGGGTGTTCGATGGGAATATGAAAATGGGGCGACCGGTCGGCATCTTTACATCGAGACTATCGGCGGCGGCGTGGCGCTGTTTGATTACAACAACGACGGACTGCTCGATATTTTTGCGGTACAGGGCGGTCCGGTCCCGGGCGCGACGGGCAAAGAGCGCCGGTTCAACCAGAAGAGTGTTCTCTATCGGAACAACGGTGATGGGACTTTCACCGACGTAACGGTCGCGGCCGGCCTTGGAACTATATCGGGTTACGGACAGGGAGTATCAGCGGCCGATTACAACAATGACGGCTGGACGGATCTCTACGTCACGACGTATGGTGGCAACCATCTCTTTCATAATAACGGGGATGGCGCCTTCACCGAAGTCACCACTGAAGCCGGGGTGGCTGATCTGAGCCCGGAGCTGCCCTGGCCGCTGAGCTCGGCGTGGGCGGACTATGATAACGATGGCTTTCTGGATTTGTTTGTATGCCACTACACCCGGTGGTCGCGAGCGCTTAACCGCGGCTGTCTCACCCCAAACGGAAAGCCGGCCTACTGCCCGCCAAAAACGTATGATCCGTCACATTCACGTCTTTACCACAACAATGGTGATGGAACATTTACCGATGTGAGTGAGCAAGCCGGCATCCACCATCTCTGGGGAAAGAGCATGGGCGCGGCCTGGATCGACTATGACGATGACGGCTGGATGGATCTCTTCGTGACCAACGACACAATGCCAAACTTCCTGCTGCATAATAATCGCAACGGAACCTTCACCGACGTCGGCATGACTTCGGGCGTTGGCATGGGAATGAACGGCAGCCCGCTCGCCGGCATGGGGATCGGGGTTGGCGACTATAACAATGATGGACGTGAAGATCTGTTCGTGGTCAACTTTGCGGGTGAGCCAAAATCAGTGCTGGACAACCGCGGGAACGGAATCTTCATTAACCGGGCCTACGACTCAAACCTGGGCAGCAGTAACCTTCAGTTCCTCGGCTTCGGGCTGGAATGTTTCGACTACGATCTGGATGGATTTCAGGACCTGATTTACGCGAACGGCCACGTGATGGATGATCCCGCCTCGCTCGGAGAGGGAGTCACGTATGCGCAGAGCGCGCAGCTCTTTCACAACCAGCACAACGGACGATTCGCCGAGGATCTCCGTTCGCTGGGGGACCTGGCGGAGCCCGTGGTCGGACGCGGGCTGGCCATCGGTGATTACGATAACGATGGCGATATTGACGTGGTCATCGTGGCGCAGAATAGCCCTCTAAGACTGCTCCGCAACGATGGCGGCGCCGCGAATCATTGGATTACGCTCCGGCTTGAAGGAGTCCACGCCAATCGGGACGCTATCGGGGCTAAAGTCTCCGTCTGGACCGCTCACGGCCGCCAGACTCAATGGGTTCGAGGCGGCTCCAGCTACTGCTCCCAGAGCGATCTACGTGTGACTTTCGGTCTGGCTGACGCCACCGAGGCATTGAGGTTAGTCATTCGATGGCCGCGCGGCCGGGTTCAAAAACTGGGCCGGCTCGCCGCAGATCAGTTCTACTGGATTCGGGAAGGCGCCGAGGCCGCACCGGATCCACGGGTTGTGTCTCGCGTTCAGCCAGAGCGACAATAATCCCTTTTTTCGATTCCAGAAGGAAAAGGGCATAATCGTATCGAAAACGTTCGCTTGAGGTGAACATCAGCGCAAGCTCATTCGTCTCAGCGACCATTATAAAGGGGGAGGGACAGCGATGGGAGGAAGGATCAGTGGCCCGGTGGCCGCCATCATTATAGCGATCGTGGTCATTATCGTCGGGGTGATAGGATATAAAGTCGTCTTTACCAACCATGCGTCGATGACGCCTCAGGCGAAGGCGTTTCAGGACGCGATGAAAAAGGCTCACACCTACACGAAGCCTCTTTACAATCCCAATGCGCCGAACCGGGGCCTCGGCAGCGCATCGAGCGGCGCTGCGCAGGGCTATCCTGCCGCGCCGAGCAAATAGGAGACAAGTAGAAATGGAAAGGATTGACCGCACGGCTGCCGAACCGCGAAAAAAGCTTCGACGCGGTTTCACGCTTATCGAGTTGCTCGTCGTTATTGCTATTATCGCTATTTTGGCTGCGATTTTACTGCCGGTGTTTGCGCAAGCGCGCGAGCAAGCTCGGCGCGCGTCCTGCGCGAGCAATCTGAAGCAACTCGGATTGGCGACGCTCATGTACGTGCAGGATTACGATGAGAAGTTTCCTCCGGGCGATAACTGGCACGGTGATACCGCGGCCGTAGATCCACGCTATTATTGCGGTAATCGCTTTATGCTGAGTTCATATATCAAGGATGAAGGCGTCTGGCACTGCCCGGACGATGGTAACTGGGACACGAGTGGCGAAACCGCCGCGCAATACACCAGCTACGGTACGCAATTTGACTCGTGGTATGATACCCACTACTGGGATTCGGCCGATGGCGACGGCGGCACCGGGCAGGATACCGATGGAAATAACAATGTGAACGCCTCGCTCTCGATGCCACTCCGCGGTCAGGGCTCCGCTTTTTGTGATGGCAACGGAGTCCCCGGCGGGCGCAGCGGGGTGACCCTGGCGGCGATTCGAACGCCGTCCGCTAAGGGAATGATGCTCGATCAGCAGGGGTGGCATGAGGGACTGGCTCAGAACCAGATCGCGGTCAATAATATCGCGGTGGATGGCGCGCGGCGCAATGTCGTGTATGTTGACGGACACGTGAAGTTCGATCCGATCACGGTCTACGCGCCGACTCCCACAACCGGGATGAATGAGCCAACTCGCTGAGTTTACGGCCTCGTAAGAAAGAATATCACCGGGCAGGCTATTCTGTTTCAGCCTGTCCGGCTCAGCGCGCCTGCCGGCTTAACGTACGGTGGTTATAAAGGCGTGCAGGCCTCGAGAAATGGATGTTTGTGGTACCCATGTTTTCCCCGCTATTTGGTTCCCCCGAATCAAACGAAACCGGAAATGCGTTGTTTTTCCGTCTCACTGACCGCGGTCGACGTCGATGGTCCCGGGCGCTTCTTCTGTTGAGTTTGCTGCTCGTAATATCGGCCGCGATCTATTTCTTTAGCTTCTGGCGAGCCTGGAATCGGCCCGGTATGAAATACTACCTCAAGGGAATGGATTATATGTCCGCCCACCAGCCGGCACAGGCCGAAGTCGAGTGGATCAAGGGCGCCGAGGCGGACCCTGAAGATTATCACTGCTTTGAGGAACTCGGCGACTATTATAGCTCAGTTCTGCGCACCCAGGAGGCGGCGGCTTGTTACGACAGGGCCGTCACGCTGCATCCGACGGATGGCCGCCTTTATCTGCGACTCGCTGGCGCGCATCAGGCTCTGGGAGATTTTAAGGGAGCCGCGCGGGCCGCGAGCAGCGCCGTGGCGCTGCTGCCAGACGACTCTGACGCGGTAGGGCTCTATGGAATTCTAGAAGCAAAAATCAAAGATCGCAGCAAAGCAGTCGCCGCTCTGAAACGCGCATGCGCTCTGGCCCCCAAAAATGGACACTATCGCCTGGCGCTTGCCCTGGCAGAAATGGATGCTCTTGAGATCCAGGCTGCGGAACCTGATCTGCGACTCTATCTCTCGGATCATCCGGGAGATCCTGAAGCGAGCTACTATATGTGTGTCATCTATAACCAGAAGCCGCGTACACCCGAAAATATTCGAACGGCGATCGGCTTTGCGAAGACAGCGATCGCGGGCCGGCCGAAGGATATTCGTGGATACCTGGCGCTGGGACAGCTCTACCTCGATGCCGGGAAGCCCCGTCTCGCATTGAACTCTTTTCTGGAGAGCGCGAAGATTCAGCCAAACAGCGAGGGCGCTCTGAACGGAATTGAGGATTCGTACACCCGGCTCGGTCTGACCCGCCAGCGCCTCGCCGCAGCCCAGGCGCTTCAGGATGTGGTCACCCGCCATGATGAGATCGCCCATCTCAAGCATGTTATGGGGTATAACCACTTCGACACGGCTGCCGGCCTTCAACTCGCCGCGCTTGAGGATCAGGACGGTAACGAAAAACAGGCTATTACGTATTACGAGCAGCTTATTCTGCAGGCGCCCCACGACATGCGGCCGCGGCGAGGTCTTTCGGCGGTCTATAAGAAGATTGGCGAGCCTCGGCTTGCGGCGATCGCTCTGCGCGTGGATATGCTTCCGTGACGCAGCGAGGGACCGCGCGGATAGTACGGCCGTGAGAGTTGGATCGTGAAGCGCCGCGATTTTCTGACCATTGGCGCGGCTTTGATCCTGCCGGGATGCCGGCGAGAAAGTCCCGAGCTCGTTACCCCCCCCGCCAGGCCTCCGGCCGTCTCTACACAGGTCACGCTCGCTCAATCTAGGGCGGCGGCGCAAATCACCACGCATCCGCTCAGTTTTACCGACGTAACCGCCGCCGCGGGTATCGACTGGACGTATGAAAATGGGGCGACCGGCCGCCATCTGTTCATCGAGACGGTTGGTGGTGGCGTCGCGCTCTTCGATTACAACAACGATGGCTTGCTCGACATTTTTGCGGTACAGGGTGGTCCCGTACCTGGCGCGGTCGGGGCGAAACGCCATTTCAGCCAGAAGAGCGCGCTGTACCGGAACAATGGAGACGGGACCTTCACCGACGTGACGAACGCGGCCGGACTCGGCGCAATAACGGGTTACGGACAGGGAGTTTCCGCCGCGGATTATAACAATGACGGCTGGATGGATCTCTATGTTACGACTTATGGTGGCAATCAGCTTTTTCATAACAATGGGGATGGAACGTTCAAAGAGGTGACAACAGCCGCGGGGCTTGCCGATTTGAACGCGGAACTGCCGTGGCCCCTTAGCTCAGCGTGGGGTGACTATGACAACGATGGGTTCCTGGATCTGTTCGTTTGCCACTACTGCCGGTGGTCACTGGCGCTGAATCATGACTGCCCTACCCCCAATGGGAATCTGGCCTACTGCCGGCCCCAGGTTTACGAGCCGAGCCACTCTCGCCTCTACCATAACAACGGAGATGGAACCTTCTCGGATGTCAGTGAACGGGCCGGCATTCTCAAACTCTGGGGCAAAAGTATGGGCGCGGCCTGGGTCGATTACGACGATGACGGCTGGATGGATCTGTTTGTCACGAACGACACCATGCCAAACTACCTGCTGCATAATAATCGTAATGGAACCTTCACCGATGTGGCGATCGCTTCGGGCGTTGGTGTGGGCCTGAACGGCGGTCCTCAATCCGGTATGGGAATCGGCGTCGGAGATTATAACAACGATGGTCGCGAAGATCTCTTTATCGTGAATTTTTCCGGTGAGCCGAAATCGGTGTTGGATAATCGGGGAAAGGGCATTTTTATCAATCGGGCCTATGATTCGAACATCGCCAGCACGAATCTTCAGTACCTCGGCTTTGGAATTGAATGTTTCGATTATGACCTGGACGGCTTTCAAGACCTGATTGTTGCGAATGGGCACGTGCTGGATGATCCGACGTCGCTCGGTGAGGGCGTCACGTATGCGCAGAGCGCGCAGCTCTTTCACAACGAGCACAACGGACGATTCGCCGAGGATCTCCGTTCGCTGGGTGGCCTTGTGCAGCCCGCGGTGGCACGGGGCCTGGCCATCGGTGATTACGATAACGATGGCGATATTGACGTGGTCATCGTGGCGCAGAATAGCCCTCTAAGACTGCTCCGCAACGATGGCGGCGCCGCGAATCATTGGATTACGCTCCGGCTCGAGGGCGTTCACAGTAACCGAGACGCCATTGGCGCGAAGTTGACTCTTTTGACGGCCCTGGGGCGACAAGCGCAATGGGTTCGCGGCGGGTCCAGTTACTGCTCACACAGTGATCTGCGTGTGTCGTTTGGACTCGCGGATCTGACTGAGGCGCTTAGTCTTGAGATTCGCTGGCCGCGGGGCCGGGTGCAGAAGTTGGGCCGCCTCGCCGCCGATCGCTTCTATTGGGTCAGGGAGGGTGAGCGCCCTACACCGGACCCACGTGTACGGGCTCGCGGAGGCGGGCCGGCGAGGAAGTCGGCGCCAGCATGATCCTGCAGCGACAAAGGCGATCCTGCCTCGGAAGTGGCGCAGGGGGTGACTTTCTTCAGGATTCTCGAATCGTAATGTAACGATCGACTCCTCGCGGATGCAGGGTTTGCACGTGACCGGAGGGCCACCGCACTTCAACTGCGGTGACTTTGATGGCGCCGGCGAGGCCAAAATGGAGACGTGGATCCATGGATGAGAGATAGCTGCCGGCCGCGGAGCAATCCGCGAAGCTCTTTCCACCCGGCCACCGAACCGTCACCCGAGCGCCGTAGCCATCCCGGTTGCTGCGCGCGCCTACCAACTTCACACCCAACCAGTGATTGTGGCCGGGCCGTCGGTTTCGAATCAGCATAGGGCGGCCATCGTAGTCCACCACCAGCAGTTCCTGGTTCCCGTCGTTCATCACGTCACCCACCGCGATCCCGCGCCCAACGATCTTCTTTTGAAAGGCGGGGCCGGCGTCCACAACCCGATGGAAATACCCGTGGTCGTTATGGAAGAGCAGGAGCGGCTGTCTGAACCCAACGTTGGGATAGACCTGCCGCACATTGTTGTAAACGTGACCATTGGCAAAGACCAGGTCCGGCCAGCTATCGTTGTCATAGTCGAAGAACTTCACGCCAAACCCGAGATAACCAGTAGTCGACGCCAGGCCGGCTGCTGTAGAGGTCAACGAATAGAGCCCGGCCCGCTGTTGATAGAGACTGAAGGTTTCGTTCTGAAAGGCGGTAACAACCATATCCAGCGTGCCGTCATGATCGTAGTCGGCGAAGTCAACCCCCATTCCCGCCTGGGCGAGGCCTCGGGCGTCAAACGCCGTGCCCTGTTGAAAGCTGACGTTTTCGAACCTTCCTCCGCCCAGGTTATGGAACATGTCACCGGCGACTCCGTCGTTGGCGATGTAAAAATCGGTCTTGCCATCGTTGTCGAAATCTCCCGTCTGGATCGCCAGAGCTTTACCGTGCGCCATTCCGAGACCGGATTGGATAGTAACATTGGAAAAGGTTCCATTCCCATTGTTGTGATAGAGGCGTGGGAATTGGGGAGGATAAACTTCCGGCCGGCAGCCGAGGAGCACGCCCGTGGGACTGGGGCAGAATTTTGGGTAGCCGGGACCGGTTATCACGTAGTGGCCCACCAGGAGATCGAGCCGTCCATCGTTATCGGCGTCGATCCAGGCGCAGGACGTCCCCCACTGCGTCTCGTTCAGGCCCGCCCGCCGGGTTACGTCCTTGAATCCGCCATGGCCGTCGTTGTGCAGAAGCATTGAGCAGTGGAAGCCGGACACATAGATGTCCTCATATCCGTCGTTGTCGTAATCTCCCACGGCGACTCCGGTCCACGCTCCCTCCTGTGTGATCCCGGCGCGCGCCGTGACGTCGGTGAAGGTTCCGTTATGGTTGTTGTGAAACAGAGCGCAGCGGGGCCGCCCAACGAGAAGGATGTCCATCCAGCCATCGTTGTCGTAATCAACGAACGCGCAGCCGCAGCCAAAGGATTCAATGTTGGTCCAGGGCCCTCGACTGTGGTTGGTCCAACTGAATTTGAGCCCGGATCTGAGCGCGATGTCCACAAAGTCCGCGCGACGAACGGCGGGACTCCGAGGATGATTCGCGGGCTTTCGGGGCGCGCAGCCCGCGGTCGAGAGCAAGAGGCCGGCGAGAATGAGCGTAAGCGATCGGTAAATCGCCTCGGAGCGACCCGGCGATTGGGCGCGATGGCGCCGGGGTTGGGAATGCTTCATGGAGTCGGGTTCGGAATTGACAGTGGGGCGGATTTATTCTTTGAAATGGGGGCGAGTGCGCTGCCTTGGAGCGCGCCTGCCGGGTTGGCAGAATCGAACTGGCTATAGAAAGTGGTGAGTGCGCGGCGGACGCGCGGATCGTTGGGAGCCGCGTGAGCGAGGCGCGCATAATAATCTCTGGCGAGAGCATAGCGGCCATCTTCGTTTACCAACCGGGCGAGTTCCAGAGCATGTGGAATGTCGTGAGGATCGGCGTCCAGCATACGCTGCAGGGTTGTGATACGATCGTGCCGGGTGAGAACCCGCTGGAAATGCGCCGAGACGCGTGCCAGATCGGCCGTTTTGCCCATGCGGACATAGCAGTTGGAGAGACCGCGGAGAATCGCCTCGGAATTGGGATCGATTTTTTGTCCGGCCTGATACGCCGCCAGGGCGTCCGCCGGCTGATTAGCGTTCAGATAGAGCTCTCCAAGCGTGGTACATGCGGGGATGGAAGTGGGAAGACCGGTGAGCGCGCGCCGTGCGAACTTGATACCTTCGCTTAAATTCGCGCGAGTCAGCGGCTTGTGGCTGTCGATCTGGGCCATCCAAAGGCAGGCCTGCGCATCGACGGGGTGCATTCTTAGATATGGCGCCAGATCCGCCTCGGCCGCCCGAAAATCGAGAACGTCCATTTCATCGCTTATCAACTTATGAAAGAGCAACAGGTCTGTCGGTCTTAGCTGGTATGCGCGTCTTAGAGCCGGGACCGCGAGATTGGGGCGTTTCGCCTCGGTTTCGATCAGCCCATAAAGTCCAGCAGCCTTCGCGTCGTTGGGCAGCAGTCGATAAGCCTGCGACGCTGCCGTCGCGGCAAGGTCCAGATGTCCGGATTTCTGCTCGGCTTCCGCCCAACGAAGTCGGAGGTTTCCATCTCGGGGCCGGTGATCACAGGCGGCGTGGTAACAGGCTGCCGCATTGTCATAGAGCCGGAGCTGGGCGTAGTAATCTCCAAGTTCGGCGTAGCAATGGTAATCGTTGGGGTCCTGCTCGACGCCATCGATCCATTCTTGTTCCGCGGCCCGGCTGTTTCCATGGGAGAGGAGCGTCATTCCCTGGAGATAATGTCGCATTCCGGGGCGGCGCCAGGCGCCCCAGAACCAGCCGAGGAAGGCGAGGGCGGCGAGCAGAGCGATTGCACAAACGACAGCAACAGCCCGGCGCATCATGGGCGGCGGTTTTGAGGGGCTCTCGGGATGTTTCATAGCCAGCAAGGCGCGGATGCGAACATGGAGTTGGTCACCTTTATCTAGTTAGACGTAGGCGGACGCTGTTCCTGCCCGATCTAAGGTTTTACCTGGGTGTCCCGCTCCCGGCGCAAAAGTTCCGGAACAGTCGTGTCAGAGATGATCCGCTGTCGTGCATCGGGGACACCTCTCGACGTGGCGGAAGCCATTCAGCGGGCTGAAGGGGTCAATGCGGCCACCGGTCAGGCGTTCGATCATGCGATTATACGTGGCACGGGTACGCCGCTGTACGCCAATGGTCACTCATGGCTTATTGGGTGGCAGAGGGTGTACGGGGAGATCCCGTACTGGGGCCAGTTGGCGTCGGTGAGGCTGCAAGCGAGCTCCGGCGACCCGCTTAGCCTTCACCTAAACTTCCTATCAGAGCCCGCAGCGCTCCCTCAAGTTCAGATAAGCGGTCAACAGGCGGAAGCCACGGCGCGCAAATCGCAATCTGATTGGGCCGGCCTGAGTGACACCAGCGCCTCACTCTGGACTCAGACCGCCCGGGACGGGCTGCGAGCAGCGGGAGTTGAATCCCTTCATCCGGATTTGCGGTTATACGTGGTTCTGCCGAACCAATTATGGCCCTCGGGGGACCCCGCACTCGCGTTTGCCCTCTCGCCATTACCCAGGATTGCGTGGAGCTGCCAGTTTAACTGCGATGAGAACCAGTTTGTTTTCTGGAGAGACGCGGAAACCGGCGCCGTCATCGGAGGATCAACAAGCGGCGGATCGCTCGGCGGCTGTATGGATCACTACGTCACGACTTATGGCGGCAACCGTCTCTTTCGTAATAACGGAGACGGCGCTTCACCAAAGGCGCCTCGCTCGGTGGGTCTGGCGCAGCCTGCAGTGGGTAGCGCCTTGCTCCCTGAGATTTCCACAATGATGGAGACATCGACAGGAGAATGAGCGCCCGGCCCCGAACTACTAAGCTATGAAGGGGATCCGGAGCGGATGAACGCACAGTGTGGACAATGTGGCTCTCCGCTTCCGCAGCAGTGTTCTGGCTGTGGGGCAGCGATGCCGGCGGCATTTCGCTTCTGCGGGTATTGCGCGGCTCCGCTGCTGCTTCTCTGCCCGGGCTGTGGCGCTGAGATGCCCGGCGGTTTTAGATTCTGCGGTCAGTGCGGTCAAGCGCTCGCGCGGCTCGGTGATGGCGCGTCGTCCACCGATACACCGCTGCCTGTCACGAAGTCACAGCGCCCAATAACGCCGCCTGCGCATCCCATAGTGGCGCCTCATCCCACACCAGGTCAATGGAGCGCAGCCGACCCAGACGGCTCTTCTCCGGTCGTGAACCACCCGGCGCCGATGCCCTCGTCTTCCTCTCCGACGCCCGGTCATTCAATGATCAATGATGCGACCGCTTCTTCGTCCCCTCCGTTGGCCCCAAGTTCCAGCATAATTGTCGGCGATACTCCCATCCCCTGCCGAGAGACTGAGGCGGTGGCCGAGTTTCCGGCTCGCCGGCGCGTCGCGATATTATTCGTCGATCTTTGCGGGTCCACCGCGATGGCCGATGCTCTGGATCCCGAGGTGGCGTTCGGTATTGTGCAAGAGTTCCTCGACGGGCTTACCCGGGTGGTGGGCGAATGCGGCGGATATGTCGTCAAGACACTCGGTGATGGTCTCATGGCCTTGTTCGGCGCGCCGGTGGCGTATGGTGACGACCCTCTGAGAGCCGGGCGAGCTGCGCTGCGGCTGCAAGAATGGGTGAGCGGGTTCAGCCGGCTGAAAGAAAAGGAGATCGGGCTGCCAATGCTCGTGCGCGTTGGCATCAACTATGGGAGCGTGGTAACCACCTCTATCGCCTCGGGGGGACGAGCGAATTACGACGTGCTCGGCGATGCGGTGAATGTCGCGCAGCGAATGGAGGCGTCCGCCGATCCGGGTTCTATCTGCGTCAGCGAGCCGTTTTACCGGATCACACGCGGCTTCTTCGAATATGAGGCGCACGGTCATAGGCAGGTCAAGGGAAAAGCTGAGCCGCTGCCCGTCTATTGCTTATCTGAGGAGCGATCAGACGCCGCCGCGCCTCGAGCGCCGCTGCCCATCGTCGGTCGGCAGGTTGAGCTGGACACCGTCCGGGACGCCGTACGCAGGCTGCAGCGAGAACAGGGCGGTTTGATGGTTGTCACCGGTCCAACGGGCCATGGCAAAAGCCGCTTCCTCGCCGAAGCGGCGCAGGAGCTCGCGACGCAGGGTCACCGATACCTTATGGACGTGGCGCCGGAGGGTGGGAAGGAAACGCCGCTCTTGCTCTGGCGGCGATGGCTCCTCTCACTTATGCCGGTGACTGCGGATCAAAGCTACAAGGACGCGGTCAGCGCGATTGGCGCCAGTCTGGAACACTCCATCAGCGTCGCGTGGTCCGAGTGGCTTGCCGCTCTCGCCGTGGATCCTCGCCGGCTGGTTGGCCTGGATTCGGAGACCCGTGATCTCGTGCTGCGAGGGGCGCT
>DASRZA010000042.1:0-34545 GCA_035686845.1 Armatimonadota bacterium
CGCTCTCGGGGGCGCCTACGGAAGCAGGCGACCCGACGGCGCCGCCAGCGCCTACCGAGAGATCAAATTCGGGCGCGGCCTCAAACGGAGCGCCGCAATAGGAACACCGGACCCCGCCCGGCAAGTTGGTCCGGTGACAGAGGGCGCAGTTCATTGGGTTAGCGCCGGAACCGGAACGGGCGCCTGAACCTGTCGGGCGATCCGGGCGCCGATATATCGTCCGGTAATCACGTAGAAGATGACGTTAAAAACGAGCGCGGCAGCATCGTGACCCATGAGGAATTCGATTCCGAGGCAGCATAATCCCGCTCCTATACCAATCATCGCGCCGGTCCCGATATCGGCATTCGCGAGAGCGATAATAATCCCGCTCAGGCTCCCGAAAAACGCGTAGACAATGGCAAAAATGACCATGCCAAGGACAAACGCGGTATCGGTCGCGCCATGTCCCCAGATAAACGCCGAAACGATGGTCCAGAGCGTCCACCATTGTCCCCATGCGGCGCCCCAGAGCCAGCCTCTCAGCACCCGCCGCCCCGTCGTTGGGGCCGCTGTCCTGGAAATCGCACTGGTCGCCGGATTAAATTGCATCCCCTGCGGGCCGTGAACCGCTGTTACGTTCCCCGTCATCCCCTGCGCACCTGGAAACGCTGTCATGCCGCCGGCGGCTCCCCCGGCAGTAAAGGCCGGCGTTGGCGACCACGCGGGCGCTTCTTGTGAATACGCCGGCGCTCCTGGAAACGGCGGCGCCGCTGCTGGCGCCGGCTGTCCCCACGCCGGGGGCGCAGGCGCTGCGAGACCGCCAGCCAGGCCAGCGACATCGGGCGACGCGGCTCCTATCCGATTCACAAGCTCCTTCGCCCGGGCATTGCCGGGATCAATGGCGAGCGCCGCGTCCAGTTCTGCCTTCGCTTCCGGCAGCCGCTGCGACTGGAACAGGATCAGCCCGAGGTTATAATGCGCTGAGGCGTCGTTCGGCTGCAATCGCGCCGCTTCCTGCATCGATCGAATCGCGGATTCCGTCTCCCCGCGTCGCGCGTAACAGACGCCGAGCAAGCCATGCGACCGGCCATCCGCCGGGTTCTGCGTCAGGGCCTGTTGAAATTGCGACATCGCCCCTTCAACATCTCCGCTCTGCAGCAGGCGCAGCCCTTCGTCTCGCGCGCCCCCTGTTTGTTCACTCATTCGTGGTCTCCTTACCGTAAATTGCGCCGGATGCTGCGGGGTATCCCGCCAACCTGGCCTTTATATGAACAAAACGCGACCCACTCGCTGATCGGGCCGACAAAGTGGTTTCTTCAACAGCGGGATTGTTTCGCCAGAACTTCAAAGAATACCTTTAGCGACGCCGGATTTGGCGATAATGCCCGGCCCATGTAGGAGCCGAATCCCGTCGGCGATCTCGTCCAATCCGCGCAGGATCCGAATTCCGCCGGCGATGGCCTCGCTGATCCCCACGCCCGGTTCGAGGAACCGAAATCGGCGGCCGGTTGAGAGCTTTTGTAACCCGCCAGCGCCTTTGAACAAGACTCGCAAATCGATAGATGATATGATTTTACACAAAAAGACGATTGTTGTCAGTATCGTCACCGGCTATCCTCAAAGTAGCGCCTGCAAAAAAGGATCGCGCCTTCCCATGCCCGCTCCCATTACAACGCCTCGAGCCCACCGATTCAGGAGATTTACAGATGCCCTCCATCCCGCAAACGATGACCGTGCCGCACTTCGTCGGTCAGCGCCGCGTTGAGCGAATTGAAAAACCGGTCCCCGAGCCGGGCGCCGGCCAACTGCTGATCCGGGCCCGGTCCAACGCCCTCTGCGGCTCCGAGCGTCCGCAGTTCATCAACGGTTCGGACGTGACTCCCGGTCACGAAGCCGCCGGTGTTGTCGTCGCCGCAGGGCTGGGCGCCAGAACTGCGGTTGGCACACCTGGCGTCGTCTTCCTGATGGATTATTGCGGGGAATGCCGGTCATGCCGCCGCGGCTTTACCAATCTCTGCGCCGCGAAGCGAGGCGACATGGGCTTCAATCGGGATGGCGGTTATGGCGTGTACGAACTGGTGAACGAGAATATCTTCTTTCCCGTGGACGTGGACCTGCCGCTGACCGAAGCGACGATGCTGCTCGACATCATGGGCACGGGCGGCCACGCGATCAAGCGTGCCCGGCTGGTTCATCACGATATTGAATCTGTCCTGGTCGCCGGCGCCGGACCGATAGGACTCGGTGTTCTTGCGATGGCAAAGCTCCTGCTCGGCGAGTCAACGCCCGTCTATATCTTCGATGTGATTGATTACCGTCTCGCGCTGGCTGAGCGCATGGGCGGCACGCCGATATCCGTTGCCAATGGCGCCTCTTTAGAGGAGGGACTGAAGGCTCATGCCATGAACCGGTTTGATCTCGCCATCGACACAACCGGAAAACAGGCCGCCCGCCAGCAGGCGCTAAATGCCCTCGCCGCACGCGGTGTTCTGATCCTCGTCGGTCATGGCGAAGGCCTTCAGCTCAACGTATCGGCCGACATGATCGCCCCCGAGCGCTCCGTTCTCGGGAGCGAATACTTCGCCTACACCGAGCTTCAGGAAAGCCTCCCGCTCCTCCGCGCCAACCGCAGCTATATGACCCAGATCATCACGCATCGATTTGGCGTCTCCGACATTCAGACCGCCTTCGAGACCTTTCTGGCCGGCGACACGGGAAAAGTTGTCATCGAGCAGTGATCGGATAGATCTTCGCAAAACATGTTGTGGGAGAAATACCGATCACGTCGACTGCCGGCCGAATCGTGCCGAAAAGCTCACCGGATACAGCGCAGAATCGCCTGAAGGACCAGCGGCGCTAAGAAGGCGTGCCCGGCGGCGTTCGGATGCACGCCCCCGCCATAGAGTGGGGACGCGATCGCATGGGCGACCGCGGGCCCGAGGTCGATCAAAACCGTCTTGCGGTCGGATCGATGGGCCGCATGGTAGTTCCCGACCCCGTTCTTCAGAACCGACACGTATGCCGGTCCCCGCCGGTAAACATGTGTGTCGTAAAGACCCGGCGGCATAAGAACAAGGATCCAGGCATTCGGCGCGGCGTGACGCAGCGCGGCCAGGCATCCCATCACGCTCTCGCGGGTGTCGGCGAGATTGGCGCCGCTCAGCGCCTCATTCGCCATGTAATTGATAACGATCGCCGCCGGTTCTTCTCCTTTGCCGCCGTATCCACTCAGATGATGGCGCGCGTCCAGCAGAGAGGTCCGGGCGTCAATCTTGTCCCACCGGCTCTCTCGTTCGACGTATTTCCCGTCGTGGACCGCAAAATACGCGGGCACGTCACCGGCGGCGTCGCCGGGGCGTATCCAGCCCGAGTACCCGCAGGCGGACACCGAATAATCATAACCCGCCGCTCGCAGACCCTGCCCGACCAAAAACGAATAATCCGCGAGATTACTGTCCGCGCCGTTCGCCGCCAGGATCCCCTCCGTAATACTATCGCCCACGATAAAGACCCAGGGCCTCCGTGCGGGAGCGGGCAGCGCCGTCGCGCCATCATCCACCATCAGCCCGGACACCACGAAGGCGTTCTCATCGCTCCAACGCGCCCTCTGCTGACTGTTGCGGGTGTAGACAATGAGGGAATGCCGGCCCGACCCCGAGAGAGATTGAATCGGGATGCTGCCTGCAGCCGGCACGCTTACGTCGTCGACCAGCGTTCCATCCACAAAGTACGATATCGCGCTCCCAGGCGTCCGGTTGGTGATCTCGAGCTCCGCTGCCGGATGATCAGCCGGCGTCGTCCAGCGCCACTCACACCACGCGCCATTGTTCCAGGTCACCCGACTCACGCCCCCGCCGCGCTCCGCGCCACCGGACCAATTCGCAGGGCTAAACCGAACCGCGCCCGAGTTGACGCCAAGAGTCACGATCGCGAACGCCTGCGAAGTCGCGAGCAGCAAGAGCAGGAGAACCAGCCGTAAAATGGACGAAGGACGAAGGACGGAGGACGAGGGACGAGGGACGGAGGACGGAGGATCCAAGGATCCGAGCTCGAGGCGCTCGGCGCGGAATGTCTGGTACTTTCGATTCATACTTCCTCCCTCATCAATCGTCCCTATGCCCGTCCTCGGCCCTGTTTTATCTGCGGCCCCCCGCGGATCTCCGCGGCTCCGCGGTGAACTCGTCCTCCGTCCTCCCTCCTCCGTCCTCGGTCCTCCGTCCTCCGTCTTCACCTCGAAGTGACTCTCACCCGCGCGCTCTTCATCCCCTCCGCCCGCGCCGTCAGTTGGATGACGCCACCGCGATTGTCAGATCGGATGACCACGAGCGCCCGGCCGCGAAAAGCGTGCCGCTGCGGCTGTTGATAGCTCTCTTCGCTCCGGGGATCTCCGTTTCCGACGCCCACTATCTTTCCCGGCCCGGTGAGTGCGAACCGGATTAAATCACCGGCATTGGGGTCGCGCCGTCCGCTCCCGTCGTCCAGCTCAACGCTGACGTACGATAGATCCTCGCCGTCCGCGCGGATCACGCGGCGGTCGGGCGTCAGCCGGATCCGATCAGCCCGGCCCGCTGTCTGCAGCGTCCAGTGGGCCCGCTCCTTGCCGCCCGCATCCAAACCAACGGCGACCAGCGTGCCCGGCGCATACGGAACCTCCCACGAAGCCATGAACCGGGTCGCACGGTCGGTCTTCTTCACGCCCAGGTCCTTCCCGTTCAGAACCAGGCGCGCCTCCGGATACCGCGAAAAGACCCGCACCGTCAGCGGCTTTCCATCCAGCCCGGGCCAGGTCCATGAGGGCCGCTCGTCCGGCCATCCCCATCCCTCGACTCGCTCCGGCTTTCCATCCGGTCCCAGCGCGGTGACAAACGCCGAGAGCTGCGGCCCGACCCCCCAGACGACATTCCGGTAATACGACTGCGGACGCTTTACGCCGTCGAGGTCCAGATCTCCGCAATTCGAAACGGTCCAGAGTCGGTCGTCGTGATACCCCGGCGGTGTGCTTTGAGGCACCGTCTTGCCAATCCCCGCTTCGCCCAGATAATCCATCGCCGTCCAGACAAAATCACCCACGTCATAAGTCTCCTTCTCCGCCGTTGCCCACCCCTCGAAGGTGGCCTCCGGAAACGACTCGGTCTGCGCAAAAACCCGATCCGGATACTTCGCGTGATCGCTGGCGAACCGGCCGGCCTGGTAGTTATATCCGGCAACGTCCAGGTGAGCGAGCAGCGGGTCAACGCGGTCCCCCGACGGATTCGTCGCTTCGGTAACCGGGCGCGTCGGATCTTGAGCTCGAACCTCCGCCGCAAGCATCGCCGCACGCCTGGCGCCCTCGGGGCTGGCCTGCTCTGGAATCTCGTTGCCAATGCTCCAGAGGATGACGCTCGGGTGGTTTCTGTCGCGCTGGACCATGCTGTCCAGGTCGCGCTTCCACCATTCGTCAAAATAGAGATGATAATCGTCCGGGTTCTTCCCGATCGCCCAGCAGTCGAACGCCTCATCAAGCACGAGCATGCCGGCCCGGTCGCACGCATCCAGAAAGGCCGGAGAAGGCGGATTATGGCTGGTCCGGATCGCATTGAATCCGTTCGCCTTCAAGAGCTGCACCCGTCGTTCCTCGGCACGGTCGTACGCCGCGGATCCCAGGCATCCGTTATCGTGATGCACGCACCCGCCGAGCAGCTTCAGCGGCTGACCATTCAATCGGAATCCATGCGCCGCGTCAAACGAGATGGTCCGTATTCCAAAAGGAGTCTCAGTCTGATCCACCACCTTGCGGCCGATCGACACGGTGCTCACCAGGCGGTACATCGCCGGATGATCCGGTGACCACAACTTCGGATGCGAGACCGTAATCTGCTGATCCAGATCCTTCGTCCCATGCGGGGAAAGCTCACCCGTGACTACACCCAGTCCCGCCGTCTTTCCCGCTCCATCGAGTACCCGCGACGTCACTGCGATCGCCTGCGATGTCGCCTGATCGTTCGTTACGGTCGTTCTCGCCCGCGCGGTCGCTCGATCTGCGTCCACTTGTGGAGTGGTGACGTAAACTCCCCACGGCGCGATGTGGACGGGTCCCGTCATCGTCAGCCACACATGCCGGTAAATGCCGGACCCGGAGTACCAGCGGCTCGTCCGGCCCGAAGTGTCTACCCTCACGGCCAGGACGTTTTTGGCCCCAAACCGGGCATACGGGGTCAGATCAAAGTTAAAGCTCGTGTAGCCGTATGGATGCGTTCCGAGCAACTTTCCATTCAGCCAGAACCGCGCGTTCATATAGACTCCATCGAACCGGATGCTGAGTTGGCGTCCCGGCGGCGCAGCGGGCAGTGCAAACGTCTTCCGATACCAGCCAATCCCACCAACCGTATAGCCCTGCGCCGTCCCGCCAATGCTGTCGGCGTCGAACGGCCCGCTGCGGTGAGGTGGAGCGGCCGCCTCGTAAATGCCGGCGTCTCCATCTCCGTTATAATCCCGCACCGCGACAACGTCCGTCCCGTCTCCCTTCAGCAGCCGGGCGGGTACCAGGTAGCGCCTGGTCACCGTCCACGCCGTCTGGTATTGCGGGGGAAACGATCCCATGCCTCCAACCTTCACGCCGTTCACAAACGTCTCGTCAACGTCGTCCACCTTGCCGATGAGGATGAGTATGCTCTTGCCCCGCATCGCCAACGGAATTGAGATGCGGCGCCGGTACGAGCCAAACCGGTTCTGGATATCGCCCGTCGTATGACTGCTCCAGTGCGTGGGAAGAGTGACGTCCTGCCAGGCTGAATCATCAAAGCCCGGCTGCTTCCACGCCGGATCATCCCCCAGCTTGAACTTCCACGTCCCCGGAACCACCAAAAGGGCAGGCCGCTGCGGATTTGCGGCCGGCGGCAGATCCTCGATACTGAAATCGTGCGGCAGATCCACCCGCCGCCATCCGGTATCCACAAAACCGGGCTTCTCAGCGCCCGGGGTGTCCCCGCGGTAAAACCGCCATCCCGCATCGAACCGCTGCTGCACCCGCGGCGCCGGCGCCGGGAACCCCGGTCCCCCGGCCATCGCCGACACAAGCAAAACCGCCAACAAAGTGACCATCCGTCGCATTTGCACATCCCTTTCCAAATCAACCGCCCGCTTAGGCTCAAAGACGGTTGGATAAATCTGCCGGAGAAATCGAAGATCGTCCTTCCGAGCGGCGAGTCGTCCGCTCAACCAACGGCTGAGAAAAACTCACCCGAAATGCGCCGCCTACTTACCGAGCCGGCCCTTCACAATCACCGCGCGTGCAAGTATCGGCGCTGCAGCATCCTGCCGCCCCACCTCCGTCAGAAGCCGGCCGTAATTATGAAGAACCGCATACAATTGCGGCAGCGGTTGTACCTCCATCGAATCGAGCATGTCAAGCGCGCGCCTGAACTCCAACTCGGCTTCCTTCTGCTTTCCCTCTGCTCGCAAAACCACACCGAGGCTCTGCACCGAACCCGCGAGATTTCCGGGGCTGCCGGCGTCGTTCTCTGTGTCTGAGATCACCTCTCGCAGCAGCTTCTCCGCTCCCGCGAGATTACCCTGCAACCGATAGCATTCCGCCATATTGTGACGAATGGTCAACGAAACCCCGTGAGCGGCCCCTCTGGCTGCGGAATTGATCTCCAACGCCCGCGTATAATCCGCCATCGCGTCGTCATATCGCCCTAGCTCCATGAGCATCGATCCGCGCCAGTTCAGCGCGGCGGCGAGATCTGGGTGTTTCTGTCCTTGATGATGTTCAATAAGGTCTCGAGCCTCCTCAATCAGTTTGAGCGCTCCTTCAGGATCGTGAGAACGCCGGGTTTTGCTCAATCCAACAAGGCACTGGGCCAATAATCCTGGCGGGCCGCCGCGACGGCGAAAAATCCGTAGCGCATCATCGTATTCCAGATCCGCCCGCTTGAATTCTCCCATGTAGCTATGCGCATTACCCATACTGAGTAACACCGTTGCCGCTTCCGGGTGAAGGGGACCGCGATGAGCGTCCACCACCTTCCGGCATCGCTCATACAGGTGCAGCGCGTCGCCGTATCGTCCCTGCAAAATGTAAAGATCACCAAGACCCTCCATCACCGAGGCCTGTTCCAGCGGCGGAAGATCGGCGGCGGCTCGAATCGCCTTTTGGTATAATCGCTCGCCATCGATCAGCCGGCCCTGTTCTCGCAGATATCCCGCCAGGTTATTCAATAATAGAACCAATGCCATTCCTTGGAGGCCTTCATCCTGTGCAAATCGGACGCATGCCTCGGCGTGGGCCGCGAGTTGGGAGCACTCCTGCCATCGATTGAACTCCGGAGCCGGAAGGCATTTGCTCATGGCGCCTACAGCGCGTTCGACCCAGAGCCTGTGATCGGATTTGGATAGCACCGACCGTGTCACCTCCTGAACGAGCGGGTGGACATCAAACCGGTCGCTGGAAAGGGCGCGAACCAGCGAGTAACGCGTGAGCGGCGCCAGGAGCTCGCCGATGACGAGAGGATCTTCGCGAGTGGCTCGAAGACGCTCCCGCAGCGCCGGCGTCAACTCCTCAGCCCCGGGGAGAAGTCGAGTCGCGGGAATTCCGTCCGGAGCTAAGAATGCCGCCAGCCGAAGCAGATCCACGGACGCCTCAGACGTTCGTGAGACCTCCTCAAAGTTCAAAACCCAGGTGGTCGCGACTGACGCTGGATATGCGGTCGCCGGTTTCGCGGTCTCCAAAAGTTTCAACCCGCGTTGCCGGTAAGCCTTCAGATAGTCCCCGATCTCGCAGGGCTTCGAAGATAGATAGGCGGCTGCTTGCTCCAGCGCGAGCGGCAGGCCTCCCAGGGTATCCGCGAGGGCAGCGGCGTCGTTCCGATCTGTTTGACTCTGCAACCGCGTTCGAAGGCTCAGAAAACCGACTGCCTCCTCCATGGAAAACGGCCCCACGGAGATTGGCGTCAACACGCCAATCTCTTGCAGATTGCCCAGACGTGACGTAACCACAACGTGGCCTTCCCATTCCGGCGGAAGAAACGCTCGCGGCAGCACGGGGTCGCGCAGATTATCCAGAACCACAAGCCAGTCATCTCGTGACCCAAGCCATCGCCCGATCGTAGAAGTTATCCGCCGGGCGTCTATCTGATCCGCTTCCACGAGATGGAGATCCTGCGCCGCCGAGAGAAGACCCGTCAGCGAAGAGGTCTCCGAACTGGCGTCCAGCCAGAGCACAGCCCGGTATTTCCCCCCTCTCCGTCTCACGTATTCGCGGGCTATCTGTGATTTTCCGATTCCTCCCAACCCGGTCAAAACTGCAATTGGGTTCGGCTTCTGTTCCGCCAACGCTGCGCCGATATTCTCAATCAGATCGTCTCGGCCAACGAAAAACCTGTTCGGGGGAAAAGGTACCTGCCACAGATCGGTCTCTTTAGCGGGAAACTCGGGAAGGCGTCGCGAATCTGTCCCCTTATGGGTTCCTTCATCGGGGAATGGAATACGACCCGCGGGTTTCGCTCGTCCTCTCTTCACCCCATCCAGCAGCCGCGTTTTGGCGACTTCCGCCGAAATGTCAACGAGGTCGATGTACGCAATCGGAGCGAGCAGTCCGGTTATGTCGCAGGGCCTAACCCGAACGGGAACGAGCAGCCCCTTTTCACCCGTGGGATCGCGAGAGAATGTCGCCGCCCATTCTGGCGCACAAAATTCAGAAACGAGATAATTCGGTGAGAGTACCGCGACAGTGCGCTCAGACTCAGACGCCGCTTTTTGCATCTCCAGCACGAAGTTCCCTCCAGGATGAAAGTCCCATGCCTGGATTACGGTCACGTAGCCGGCCGCCTCTAACACCGCGGCAATCCACTCCGCCCACTGCTGGTCCCGGTGATTGTAGCTGATGAAAAAGTCGATCTTACGTGGCGAGCCGACATCTACCGGCGTGACCGACGCCAGCACGCCGGTCAATTCTTGATCAAGCGCCGCCGCTTCGTCCTCAAGAGATGCTTCGCGAAGCGCATGCACTGCAGGAAGCGCAAGTTCTCCGCGGATGGCCTCAACGGAGGCGCCGTTCGCGGCCGCGTTTCGTGCGCGCCCGGCGAAGTCTGCTGCCATCGCTCTTGCCTCAGATGGATCGCGCCGTCGATCCCTGAGCCCGTTCTGTACGGGGCCTTCCGTAAGAATTTGTGGTTCAGTGACCACCGATCCGTCCGCTCGCTCGCGAAGCTCGGCCCGTTCCCCATCCAGGGAAGCGGTCAGCTCCAACCGCAGCAAGAACCAGGACGCCAGATCCGGCGCAATTGATTCGAAGCAATCTAACATGTCGGGGCTCAGCCACCACACCTGCCGGACGCCCGGAACCGCCAGGTCCTCGCGCCTCGCATTGATCGCCCGGATCGCAGCTTTCGCTGACCCTTCGTTATTGAGAACCCACTCCCAGCCATGAATCGAAACCAGTCCCGTTCCCGTTTCGCGCAGCCGACGGACCAGGACCGCGGCAAGCTGTTCCGGCGCCAGTTCCATCCAGTCCCGAATGTCGATCTCCTGGACCGGGACATCGATCTCCCCCAGCGATGTCTCCAGGCGCGCAGCGGCGTCCTTTCTGGCGTCAGCAGAATAAAACAGCACCCGCGCCAGCCCGCTCGGCGCCCGTCGCCCCCACACGAGGAGACGGTCCACCACCCATCGCACCGATCCGGCCGCCGGCGGATCAATCAACGCCGCCACGAATCTTTCCTCCTACCTCAGATTTAAGCGTTCCGTCCCGGCTAAGAATATCGACCACGAGTGGATGCACCCCAAACCAGCGTTCGCCATCGAACTCCTGCACCGCCCTGGCGCGGAGGAGTGAATGCAGAATATGATCTGGAATCTGGCTCCCCGGTTTGTCCTCATAGATGCTAACCAGCCGCTCCGCCTTCTCGGGATAGGTGATCTTCGCCGCATCATAAGCGCTCTGGCCCAGGGACCGCATGTACTCGGTTCGGAGATTGTTGATCGCCGCGTCCGCGTCCTCGGCCTCGATCCTCTCATTGAATTTCGGACGAAGAATAGCGTTATCCGCGGCCTCAGAAACGAGTAAAAAGAGGTCGCGAAGGTTGACTCCCGAGGTGACGATCAGCCGGTCCGCCACGCCTTCATCGAACAGCGAGAGATTAAGCCGGGCGGCCAGCACCGCCTGAAGAGCCTCTCTTCCCTCAGCGTGCGCCGAGTGATCGCGGCGAAAAACCGGCGTGTCCGGAATACACTCGCACGGGTAAGGTAGTTCTCGCCCCTTCTCGGAGTACGCCAGTTCGATCGGAACGTTAAAAATCAAGTGGCAGTTGAGTTCAGTGAAGATATTCGCGTAATTCAAGAAGAGATCCTCGATCCGTTCCGCGGGGATTCCTGGTTTGTCAAAATCATCGCCAAGAAATAGCCATTCCTTATTCGACGCCTGTCGCAGCAGTCGATTGCACTCATCCAGCAATCGATTGACCAGTTCGACCAGTTGCGAAAGTCGCGCGAAACGATACTGAATGGTTTTCACGTCACGTTCAGACACATATTTGATACCGCCCCTGACGCCGGCAAACAGCCCCAGGATTCCGCTCCAGAGTGATCCACCCTGAACGCCCGCGCCCGCCGAAGCTTCAACTTCCGCCTTTGTCTGCGTACTCTCTGTCTCGATCTCCGTCGCGAACCACTCGACGATCGCCTGCTGCATCGCGGGTGACGGTTCTATTCCAACCACGCGCTGCGTCTCTTCACCAAGACGCGCCAGCATCAATAAGACCACATCAAAGGGCCGGAAGCTCCCCGGGTCGAGTTCACTTATTGCGGCGAATCGTATGACCTGGAACCGGTCATCCACCTCGCGGCACAATCTGGATAGCTCGGTTGTCTTTCCCACACCGGAGTGTCCCATCACGAATCGCTTGAACGGAACGCCTCCGAATCCGCGCTGCAGCCCAAGAACAAGATGGGCGATCCGATCCCCGCCGCGGACGTCGTTTAGACCCTCAAAGTAAAAGGCCTCGAAACGGACATCGTCCATCAACGGCTCCGGTGAAACAGTCTTGTAAACGTCATTCAGAGTGGTCGCGGGTCCGAGTCTCATCGCAATGCCCTCTTCAAATGCCGCCTCCCTGCCTAAGTGCGTCCAATTCACTTCGACTATTCTACCATTCGCCAGCAGATCCGGCGTGTATCGCTCGACCCCGGCCGGACCATTTCATGAAACGGAACGATTTTATCGAAATGTAGGAATTATCTCGCGCGCATCGAAAGCAGAATCAGAGAACGTCATAATCGAGTCCAGGAAGACTCGACAACCGGGTCGGAACGAATCCGTCTTTTCAGAGGTAATCGCCCGATGGTGAGGAAGCGCCAATTATTTTTCAGCCTGTTTCCCGCCGCAGTTCTCGCAGTCACGCTTTGCACAGCCGGCCTGCCGGCGATAGCGGCGCCGGTGAAACCCACTCCGAAAATCGATTTCGCCCGCCAGGTCCAGCCGCTTCTCAAGGCGCAATGTTTTCAGTGCCATGGCGCCGGCCAGAAAAGCGGCGGCCTCTCGATGGACTCCCGGACGGCGTTCCTCAAAGGCGGCGCGAGCGGCGCGCCCCTAACGCCGGGCAATAGCGGTCGCAGCCTGCTCGTCGCTCGCATTCTAGGTCATGGTGGCAAGCCCCGGATGCCGCTCGGGTTTGCCCCGCTCTCTCCAGAGCAGATCAGTCTCCTCCGGTCGTGGATCGACGAAGGCGCGCCCTGGCCCGCCGGCGCCGCGGTCAAAAAGCACTGGGCCTACATCAAACCGGTTCGTCCCCGCATCCCAACGGTAAAGGATCGCGCCTGGGTGCGCAACCCAATCGATGCGTTCGTGCTCTCGCGGTTGGAGCGTGAAGGCCTGAGACCCTCTCCCGAGGCCGACCCGGTCATACTCCTCCGCCGCGTCACGCTGGACCTCACCGGCCTTCCTCCCACACCGAAAGAGATCGACGCGTACCTCGCCGATCATTCACCCAACGCCTATGATAAAGTTGTCACCCGGCTCCTCAACAGCCCGCATTACGGCGAGCGAATGGCGCTTCCCTGGCTCGACGCTGCCCGCTACGCCGACAGCAACGGTTTTCAGCAGGATGGCGATACCTACCAGTACGTCTGGCGAGATTGGGTTATTCGCGCCCTCAACGCCAACATGCCGTTTGACCAGTTCACCATCAAGCAGCTCGCCGGTGACCTTCTCCCACACGCCACTCTGCAGGATAAGATTGCGACCGGTTTTAACCGCTGCGCAATGCTCAACGGCGAAGGCGGCGCCATTCCAGAAGAGGCGAGGAGCGTGATTCTCTTCGACCGTGTGGATGTCACCGCGACGACGTTTCTCGGGATCACGCTCGCCTGCGCCCAGTGTCACGACCATAAATATGACCCCTTCACGCAGCGTGATTATTATTCGTTCCTGGCCTTCTTCAATCAGGTACCGGAGACCGGGGTGCCTCCAGGTGGCGGCCAGTATCGCATCGCCGAGCCGGCGATACCCGCGGGTAATGAAGCTCAGATGGCCACTCTCCGTCAGTTCGAAGCTGAAATCGCCGCGGCGAAGGCCCGCGCATCCTACTACGAACAGCAGCACGCGAAGGAGATCAGCGCCTCCCAGGCTCGATGGGAAGCCAGCGCCTTGAATGGCGCGGGTACGCCGGCGAAGCTGCAGCCATGGTACGCGGCCGGCCCGTTTGCGGCGAACAGCTTCGACGCCGCCTTCGACACCCCTTCCGAACCCGAAAAGAAGGTAGATCTCGCCACAGCCTATCAGGAAGGCAGGCTCAAATGGGTCGAGCATCCCGAATGGACGGATGGCGCGGCGCACGCGCTCCCACTCGCCGGCGAGAATTCCGCGACCTATCTCTACCGGGTCATCCACGTCGACCATTCAACGCCGCTCTCCGTTTCGCTCGGCAGCGACGACGCAATCAAGGTTTGGTTGGATAGTAAGTTGATTCTCGCCGATAAAGCGATGCGAGCCGTCGCGCCCGATCAGGAGAAAGTTACCCTACAGCTAAGTCCCGGCGATCATCATCTTCTCCTCAAGATCGTCAATGCCGCCGGGATCGCAGGATTCTATTTCAACGTGATTGCCCAGGGAACTCCGGCCGATATCCTGGCCATTCTGAAAACCGAGCCGGGCGCCCGTCCGGCCCCGGACTCGGCGAAGATCCACGATTATTTCCTGGCGAATGATCCCCCGATCGTCCTCAAGGACCGGCTTAAGGACGTGAGCGATCTGGAGAAGCAGCGGGACGATTTCCAGGCTTCGCTGCCCCGCGTGATGATCATGTCCGACGCTCAGCCGCGAAAAACCCACATCTTCGAGCGCGGCAATTATCTTTCCCTCGGTCCATTGGTCCATCGTAATACGCCGGCCTGCCTCCCGCCCATGCCGGCGGGTTATCCAAAAAACCGCCTCGGCCTCGCCCGGTGGATCATGAGCCCCGATAACCCGCTCACCGCCAGGGTGCAGGTGAACCGTTACTGGCAGCTTTTCTTTGGGAACGGCCTGGTCAAAACTTCCGAAAACCTGGGCGTGCAGTGCGATCCGCCCACTTATCCTAAGCTCCTCGATTGGCTCGCCGTCGAGTTCCGCGAGAGCGGCTGGAATGTCAAAGATATCCAGCGGCTCATTGTCACCAGCGCTACGTACCGGCAGAGCTCGAAGGTTTCGCCGGCCCTCTGGCGCCGAGATCCCGAAAACCGTCTTCTCGCCCGCGGCGCGAGGTTCCGACTCCCTTCACCCATATTGCGGGACCTCGCGCTGGCCGCCAGCGGCCTGCTGGACCCGCGGATTGGCGGTAAGCCCGTCTATCCCTATCAGCCAAAGGGAATCTGGGACGGGCTTGCCATCACCCACGAGCGAGATTTTACCTATCCGCAGTCTACCGGACGCGACCTCTACCGCCGCAGTATCTACACCTTCTGGCGGCGCACCGTCGCCCCCGCCGACATGTTCGACACCTCCACCCGAACCACGTGCAAAGTGCGCCTCCCGATCACCAGTTCGCCCATGTATGCGCTGACAACGCTCAACGACGTGACGTGGGTGGAAGCCGGCCGCGTCCTCGCCGCGCATGTGATGGAAGAGGCCGGCCCTGATCCCAACGCCCGACTCTCCGAGGCGTTCCGACGTATCTGCGCCCGCCGGCCCGATCCGGACGAGCTCCACATCCTTTGCCGCGGCCTCAATCGTGCGCTCGCGGACTTTCGGGCCGACCCATCCGCGGCCGCCGCCTATCTCAAGGAGGGCGCCACTCCTCCCGATAAGACTCTTGACCCGGTTCAGCAGGCCGCCTATGCCGCCGTCTGCCTCGCCATTTTTAATCTGGATGAAGCGCTGACGCGGGAGTAGATGGTGAGAAAGTGATAGAGTGAGAGAGTGAGATCCCACCGCCTCGCACCCTAACATCTAACACCCAACACCTAAAACCCAACACCTAACACCTATTACCTATCGAGGTGCATTCCATGATTCCGAAAAAAGCCATCCATCTCTCCCGCCGCCAATTCTTCGGCCGGGCCGCATCTGGCATTGGCGTTGCGGCGCTCGCCAGCCTGCTTCAACAGGAGGAGGCGTTTGCGAGCGCGACCGGCGCTGCGAAAGCCCCGGGGGCCGGTCTCCCACCGCTGCCCGGCATCATTAGCTTTCCTCCCAAAGCGAAGCGGGTCATTGTGCTCTGGATGGGGGGCGCGCCCTCGCACGTCGACCTGTTCGATTACAAGCCCGGGCTTGCCGCCCGCGGCGGACAGGAGCTGCCGGAATCGGTGCGGGCCGGCGCACGTCTCTCCACGATGACCTCGGGACAGAAGTCGTTTCCTGTTCTGCCGCCTATCAAGCCGTTCCAACGGTATGGAAAATCCGGTGTCTGGCTCTCCACGATGCTCCCGCACACCGGCGCGATCATCGACGACCTCTGTCTGATCAAGTCCATGCGTACCCAGGCCGTCAACCACGCGCCCGGCGTCACCCTCTTTCTCACGGGCAGCCAGACACCCGGCCGTCCGAGCATGGGCGCCTGGGCCACCTACGGCCTCGGCAGCATCACCGCCGATCTTCCCGCCTTCTGTGTCATGACCTCCACCGACGTGGGCAAAACGTGCGGCCAGCTCTTCTATGATTACTACTGGGGCAGTGGGTTTTTGCCCTCCAAGTACCAGGGAGTCCGGTTCCGGGACCAGGGCGATCCGGTGCTCTATCTCAGCAACCCGGATGGTATGTCGCGCAGCCTTCGCCGCGGCATGCTCAATGACATCGATGAACTGGATAAGAAACGCCTCGCCGACTTCGGCGACCCCGAAATTGAAACGCGCATCACGCAGTATGAGATGGCTTACCGGATGCAGGCGAGCGTGCCCGAATTGGTCGATATCTCCAAAGAAAAGCCTGAAACGCTGGCGATGTATGGTCCGGACGTTCACAGAGCCGGCTCTTATGCCCGCAACTGTCTGCTCGCCCGGCGGCTGGTAGAACGCGGCGTTCGCTTTGTTCAGCTCATGCACTCGGGATGGGATCAGCATACCAACCTGGATACTCAGCTTGCCATCCAGTGCCATGACACCGACCAGCCATCCGCGGCGCTCGTCACAGACCTCAAGCAGCGGGGTCTTCTGGAAGATACCATCGTGCTATGGGGCGGCGAGTTTGGACGCACCGTCTTCGTTCAGGGCGATATCACCAAGCCCAATGGGCACGGCCGTGATCACCTCGGCTCGTGTTACAGCATGTGGATCGCGGGCGGCGGGTTCAAAGGCGGTACGGTCTTTGGCGAAACCGACGAATATTGCTACAACGTCGCCAAAGATCCGGTCGCCGCCTATGATCTGCAGGCCACGATTTTGCACCAGCTCGGCATCGATCACACCCGGCTCACCTATCGCTACCAGGGCCGTGACTTCCGCCTCACCGATGTCTATGGCGAAGTCGTGAAGGGTCTGATCGCGTAGGCGGCCGATGTATAAGTTACCATTGTAGAACTGATACGCAAAGGAACATCAATGGCTGTCGCCAGAGCGTATGAAGAGGTCA
The DNA here is from genome assembly GCA_035686845.1 of Armatimonadota bacterium. Classification (GTDB taxonomy): domain Bacteria; phylum Armatimonadota; class DASRZA01; order DASRZA01; family DASRZA01; genus DASRZA01. The sequence goes on from DASRZA010000042.1 coordinate 17,000, forward strand.
TCGACTTTATTGCCGCGGGCAGCACCCCCCGTTCGATTCTCGAGTTTCAGCCGTCCGAAGCTGTGAAAAGTCGCGTGCGAGATCTGATCGCCCGTGATAAGACAGATGGATTGAACGCCGATGAGGCATCGGAGCTCGATCACTACTTGCAGCTTGAGCATATTATCCGCCTCGCGAAGGTACGCGCTCGGCAGCATATTTCAGACACGTCCGACAAGACAAATTGAGCGTGCCCCGTATCAGCGCCGTTACTCGCGTCACCCGATGCGCGAGATCGCGCGAAAACTGCTACTGATGTGGCCCGATCGGTCAGAGGTCGATCCTCCCGGAAATTAGTCCCGAGAGAACGGACTGGATGGACAGTATGAATGATGAGCGAAACGTCCGGAGACCCAGTCCGGACTCGGCGCCACTGCAGAGACGCCTGGGCGCCCTCAATCTGAAGCTGAGCGTATCGCTTTTCGCAGCGACCCTGGTGTGCGGCCTGGTCACGGGAGCGGCCAACGGGCGCGTGGACTCGATTTATCTGAGCGGTCTCGTCATACTCGATATCGAGCGACTTCTGCTCTGCCCGCTTGTTCTTGCATGCAGCGTTATCGGCCTCTTCGTGAATCTCTTTCACCCCGGACCGCCGCCGGAACGGCTGCGCCAGCTCATTCTGTGCTCAGCGGCGACTCTGCTGGTTCCAATCACATTTTTACTCGGCGACGTTCTGGGGCGATGGGCGGTATTCCATTAGAGATTGGAATGGCGGCCAGCCCGTTTCTCCGCGCGGACTTTAGCGACAGCGTTCTCGATCAAGGCTTCAAGATCCAGTGTTGAAAGATCTTTGAATCCTTGCCGAATAGCTGCCGCAGTCTCGAAGAACTCGCGACGGGTTTAAGGAAAGAGAGCCGTCATGGCGAATTCACCTATGCGCATTCTGCTGACGAGCTTCATGCCAATCATGAGCCTCCTGCTGCCGCCTATCATCGCCGCGGTCCCGCGCGCCGGAGCGGCCCCCGCGCCCCCCACTCCGCAGCCTCAAACCCTCGCGGCAATTCTTACCGCCTCCCGTCCGCCGACCGCCGGCATCGCCTTCGCCGTCAACGCGGATCAGGTACATTTACCAGCCGGCGCCGCGCCTCCGCCGCCGAATGCTTCGCTGGGAAGCATTGCGGATAGTTTTGGCCGGCTTGTGCGCCAGTTCGGAGATGTGACTGCGCTCGGGCCTCCGACAATGGTAATCCTCAATACCCATCCAGTCGGAGGGGATATTCTCGCGGGAATGGCGCCTTCCGACGCATTCAGGCTTTTCATGGCGAGTCTCACTGACGAGCAGTGGCAGGCGTACGCGAGCACGGCAGGTCTCCCGCTCACCGCGCTTCAAAACGACTGGCAGCGCGCGCTCATCGCGGCCATTTTCCGCAATGGGAGTCTCAAGGTAGACATCCTCCCGCAAACCGGTTCTCCAAAGCCGGGAACTCCACAGGAATTGGTCATCACGCCCGCTGAAATAGTGCAGGGGCGTCTTCGATTAACGCGGAAGATTCAGATGTTTTTTAAGACGACAGACCCGGATCCCCGATGGATGGGTCCCGGCGCGCCGACGCTGCCGGACGGGAGTCGACTGTACGAACCCATTCCTGAACCGGCCCAGCCAGAAGAGAGCATTGATGGCGAACCCATCCGGGAAGAGACGCGAAACACGCCGAAACGCGTTGATCTGAACCTCAACGACCGGAGGTTTCGGACTTCCATTCCCCTCGCTGGATTGAAAACCGCCGGAGATCTCATCGCGCGCATCGCGAAATTGACTCGAACTGAAATTTATATCGACCGGCGGAGCGAGGGCAAGCCCCTCACCATCTCCGGAGCGGCGTCGGCGCCTGCGCGCGATCTGCTTTCAGCGCTGGCGTTCTGCCTCACCGGCACGTATCGCAACGTGGGCCCGGCGTTTGTCCTGACGGATGATCTTATGGGAGTTGGTACTCGCCAGCAGATTCTGATGGAATTTGAGCAATCGATCAAGCGGGAACGCCGAAAGCTGCTCGACAGGGCGCGCAAAAAGGGACCGGGCCGCTCCGTTGAAGAGCTGCCTCTCAGACAGGATTCCGTGGGTCTCACGCCGGCCCAGGCCCAGGAAGCCGCCCGGCAAAACCCTCACGCCGGCGCCGGCCAAGGCCTCACCGTCAAATTGCCGCTGGCTCAGTTGACGCCTGCTCAGCAAAGCGCCGCGCTCCAGGGAATGAAGGATCCCTTTATCTCCGCGGACCCGGGCGCCCCCGTCGAGCTGCAGGACGAGCCCTCACTCCAACTGCTTCTGCCCGGGTTGGATGGCGCCGTGAACTTAAGCTCGTATGCTAATATCCAATCTGCCTTCTGGGCGCCTCCCGGCCCGCCCGATCACGAGAAGCCCGCTACCGCGGCGGACGAAGTAAAGCTGATAAGCCGCTACCCACACCGGCCCGCGCTGATCACGGCGCGCACGGATGCTGACGTGGCTTCAATTGTTGGTTCCATGCGCCGGCTCGGCCTGACCGAACTATGGCTGAAGGTCTTCGGTCCCGATGTTCCGGAAAAGTCGAATGCTGCGGGGCTGGATGGAAATGATCTCCTGGCCGCGGCGCTGAAAGACACCAAGGATACTGGAATTGCCGTTCTGCCATTACTCGATCTCTTGAGCTGGCGCCCGGATACTGGCCGGGACAGCGAAGACCTGAATATTCTCGGCGAGAACTCGCTGGAGCTTGAAGCGAGGCTGAGCCCGATCAGGCGGAACCGGACGGGTGAATCTCTGCTGCTCCCAGAACTGGGCCTGCGCGTAAGCCCCTTCGATCCGGCGGTTCAAACACGACTCACCGATTTCATTCGAAAGGTCGCCGCCACCCCGGGCATCGCTGGCCTCGTGTGGGAAAACGCGAATCCCTTCGGCTACGACGCTGATGGTCCTCAGGCGCGGGATTCGGATCCTACGAACTTCGGCTTCAGCATGGGCTATACGACCGCCGCTCGTCTCGCGTTCTTACGCTTGGAACACGTTGATCCGGTGGATCTCCGACCGCCATACCATGCAGAGTTCGATACCAGCCTGCCCGAGTTCGATAATTCCGTAATGGAATCGGCGATCGAGACAAAGTGGGACGCGTTCCGGGCCGACGAGGACGAATCGCTGATGAAGAGACTGCTGCAAACGGCCCGGAACGCCCGGCCTTCCGGGTCGGCGCCGCTTCCGCTCATTATTGGCGTTCACTCATTCTATTATTTCACGTGGGATAATATCGCCGTCCCCCTCCGGTCGAAGATCGTACTGACCGCCCCCAACCTCGCCGACATGTTCCGGCGAATAAAGGCTCACTCCCGCGTGGCGCTCAGTGCGATAGGGATTTCCTGGTGGCGCCACGGTGAATTGTTCCGGGATTACCAGAGCGCCCTTCTCAAGGACATCCCCTGGGACGGTGTTGTGCTCGACTGTGTGCCTTCGGGAACGCTCGACCTGGAGTTCGCCCTCGGCGCCGCGCCGGCCCCTGGCCAGACTTCCGCCACCCTTCTCGCCCGGTTGGCCGTCGAAGCGGGGCCTGTCAGCCCCACAGGCGCCCCTATTCGATCCCCGGATGCTCAGGCCCGGGCGGCGAAGTGACCGCTCTCCAAGGTCGGCGTTAGGTCTCAGGTATTGGGTATCGAGTGTTGCGGCGGGGCGGTGGCGTCGCGCAGGCGGCGTCAAATCCCCGGCGCGCTCGAGTCGCGGCACGTAAGCTCCATCGCGACCGTCCCGCCCGGGTCCGGCTTCACTTGAACGTCCTTCCATCGACAGCGCCGTCAGCGTGTTAGAAAACCTGGATCCAGAATCGCTGCTTGATTACGCGGATAAAACTCGGCGCTGGTCCCAGCGCCTAAGACTTAAGACGCTATTGGGCAGGTATTTTGCAATCGTCTTATCCAACTGATAGAATCTGTCTGGAAGGCGCAACGGGATCTCCGGCTTTCGGGTTTTAACTACTCCCTGGCTCCGTCATTCCCGACGCGCCTTCTCTCAACAAACAGTCTTTCCTACCTCTTTAAGACGCTATGAGGCGTCAGTGGGCTGGTGGGTCTGGGGGCTTGCGGAATGAGAAACTATTAATGGCGGGATGCCTGCGTCCATGTTAGGATTCAGTTTGCGGCGCTGTTAAGGGTAAGAAAGCCCCCGCAGCGGCAAAGGTGAGAGGATCAAATGGCAGTCACGGGTATTCACCATTCCTCGGTGGTCGTCACCGATGTCAATCGCGCTCGGCAGTTCTACCGCGAAGCTCTCGGATTACAAGAGCTCCCGGCCCCATCCACGTTTGACTTTGTGGTAGCCTGGTTCGCCGTGGGCGCTGAGCAGATTCATCTCCTGCTTAAGGCCCAGGCGGACACGAAAAGCCCGCGCCACGTGGCGCTTCACGTTGAGGACCTCGATGCTATGCGATCGCATTTGCAGAAGCTGGGCGCGCCGATCCGGGATACTGACCCGATTCCCGGCGCCAGCCGGTTCTTCACCGCAGACCCCGATGGTAACCAGATAGAGCTGATTGAATGGACCACGCCCTGGCCCCAGGCGGATCCGAGGGCATGGATTCGACCCTGAATCATAGGCAGTCACGATAAAGAGGAGCTTCGATGAGCATTCAGCAAAGCAGCGGTCAGTACATTGATCGTCTGGTAGACCTGACACGGCCGGAAGACAATCATATCTATAACATGTCGGTCGAAGAGGCGCGGGAACGCGTCAACTCCGGGGATCCGGCCCGGGTACGCGAGATTGATGGATCTTTCGGATTGGTGGCGAGGGATGGGAAGCGGATCCGGATGGCGCGCTCCATCGACCGCCCACTCCGCTATTTCATTGCCAAGCGGCAAGATGGTCCAACGCTCGTGGTAGCGGACCGGATTAGCGTCATCCACGATTTTTTGCTCGAGGAAGGTCTCGCGGCCCAGTTTCATCCTTCGTACACACGCATGACCCCGGCGCATTATATTCAGGAGCTGCTGCTCCTCGGCTGTCCGGACCCGAGTCCGACGCAGGTGCGCTTCTTTACACCGCAGCGCGACGCGCTGCCCGCCGACCTGGACGCGATCGCCGCCCGTTATGTTGGGACCGTCGCGGATGAGATTGCGAAATGGCTCCTGTCGATCCCGTCGGACGAGCCGGTGGGAGTACCGTTCTCGGGCGGTATCGATAGCGGGTCCGTCTTTCTACTCACCTATCACGTCATGCTCAAGCTGGGAATGAACCCCTCCCGGCTCAAGGCATTCACGCTTTCCCTCGGAGACGGACCGGATCTGGATCAGGCTCGCGCCTTTCTTGAGCGGCTTGATCTTTCGCTCTTTCTTGAGCCGATTGAGGTCAAGCCCGAGCAGATCGACGTCGCCGAGGCCGTCCGGGTGCTGGAAGACTATAAGCCGCTGGACGTGCAGTGCGGAGCGATGGCCCTTGCGCTCTGTCAGGGCATCCGGGAGCGGTATCCTCGCTGGAAATACTTGATCGATGGCGATGGCGGCGATGAGAATCTCAAAGACTATCCCATCGAGGAAAACCCGGAGCTAACGGTCCGCAGTGTGCTCAACAACCTGATGCTCTATCAGGAGGGTTGGGGCGTCGAATCCATCAAGCACTCACTCACCTATTCGGGCGGTCAGAGCCGCGGCTATGTCCGCACCTATGCTCCCCTTCGCCGCTGGGGTTTTATCGGCCTCAGTCCTTACACGCTTCCCAACGTTATTGAGCAAGCGGAAGGGATTCCGTTCATCGCGCTCACCGGCTACGACGTGCCTAAACTCTATGCGTTGAAGGGTGACATTGTGTCTCGTGGAGTGCTGGGAATCACGGGGACGGAGATGCCGGTCTTCGAGAAGCGCCGCTTCCAGCATGGCGCTGCGGCGCCTGCAACTTTCTCTTCGCGCTTTCCCGCTGAAGAACGCGAGTATCGCCGTCTTTTTCAGTCGATCTACGCCGCGTAGGCTTTATGGAAACGATCGCGGCCTACAGCCGTACAGCGCGGAAGCGAGGAGCGTGTTCTCGTGTCTGAGGCGGCCTCTCCTCGCCTGCGTGATCGCGTGTTCACGTCTGACGAGCCCCCATCGACGATCGATGAGTGGATCGTGGGGCAGCGAGGTCCGCGTAATCGCGTGGATCCGGACCGGGTGATGGATGCGTTTGTTGAGGAAGAGCGGTCGGAGTCCTGCGAGTTAGCGCCGACGGCGACGCTCTTTCTCACAAACCGGGAGTGTCCGTTCCGCTGCCTGATGTGTGACCTCTGGATGAACACCCTCACCGAAACGGTCGCCCTGGGCGCGATTCCCCGCCAGATTCGGGAGGCGCTTTCTCGTCTTCCCCCCGCCCGGCAGATCAAGCTGTATAACAGCGGCAGTTTTTTCGATCCCCACGCGATTCCTCCCGCGGACGACGCGGAGATCGCGAATCTGCTTTCGCCGTTCGAACGGGTGATCGTGGAGTGTCATCCGGCGTTCATTGGCCGGCGCTGCTTCGAATTCAGGGATCAGCTTCGAGCGCCATTAGAGGTTGCGATCGGGCTGGAGACTGCGCATCCCGAGGCGCTGGCGCGCCTGAACAAACGAATGACGCTCAATGACTTCACTCGCGCCGCATCACGTCTCGTCCATGCAGGTATCGCCGTCCGCGCATTCATACTGCTCCGACCTCCGTATCTGTCTGAAGAAGAGGGACGGGTATGGGCGATGCGCTCGATTGACTTTGCCTTTGACGCCGGCGCCTCCGTCTGCACGATTATCCCTACACGCGCGGGCAATGGGGCGCTCGACACACTCGTTAAGCTGGGCGACTTCTCCTCTCCGTCGCTGGAGTCGCTCGAAGCTGTCGTGGAATACGGAGTGGGCCTCGGACGCGGCCGAGTCTTCGCGGACCTCTGGGATCTGGAACGGAGGGCTGAGCCCCCACTCCAACCCCGGCTCATGCGCCTCCGACAGATTAACAGGGAACAGCGGATTCCTCCGGCCTTGCTGAATCCGGGGCATGCTTGAGATGAGCGAGGACCACCGGGTATCTGGCGGGGATTTCGACCTGGCGGTCATAGGGGCCGGCTTTGGTGGGTCGCTGATAGCCCTGATCGCGCGCCGGATCGGGCTGCGCGTTTTACTCGTCGAACGGGGCGCCCACCCGCGTTTCACCATTGGCGAGTCAACGTCGCCGCTTTCGAATCTCGTGCTGGAGCAGTTGTGCCGCCATTACGACATCCCCCAACTATTGCCCCTCGCCAGTTATGGTGATTGGAAACGAACTTATCCAGAGATCACCTGCGGGTTGAAGCGCGGGTTTAGCTTTTACCATCACCAGGCCGGCGTCCGCTTTCAACCGAGAGATGACCGCAGGAATGAGCTTCTGGTTGCCGCCAGTCCGAGTGATCGCGTCGCCGATACGCAGTGGCTGCGCTCGGACGTGGACCATTTTTTCACGCAGCAATCGATCGACTCCGGGGTTGAGTACCGGGATCGGACAACGATCGAGGACATATTGGCGGACGGGCGTGAGATGAGAATGACAGGGCGGACTGAGGGTCGATCCTGGCGCGCTCGCTCAGCCTTTCTGATAGACGCCACCGGACCGCGCGGCGCGGCCAGCCGAATGTTCGGCGTCGGCGAGGCGCCCTGGCCATTTCTCGGCGGCGCCGCGGCCCTGTTTTCGCATTTTGAAGGTGTGCCGGCCTTTGAGGATCCCGGCGCAGCGTGCCCGAGACGTACAGCCCGCGACGGAGAGCCCTATCCACCGGAATGGGCGGCGTCGCATCACGTTTTTGACGGCGGATGGATCTGGTCACTTCGATTTGATCATGGTGTCACGAGTATTGGGATCGTCTGCCAGCAGAGGCTTGCCGAGGAGTTGGAGCTGTCGTCAGGAGACACAGGCTGGCAAAGGATTCCGAATCGTTATCCGGGGCTGGAGATGCTCCGTGGCGCCCGGCCCATCCGGCCTTTCAGCTATATTCCCAGCCTATCCTACCGGGCGGCGCGAGCCATTGGCCCCGGCTGGGCGATGCTTCCCAGCGCCGCCGCGTTCGTCGACCCGTTCCTGAGCAGCGGTATTCCCCTGACTCTTCTGGGCGTCGAGCGATTGGCTGCGATGCTGCGGCACGCGTATCGCGGCGGCAAACTCGACCGTGAGATTCTCAATGCCGGCCTTCGGAAGTACGAGGCGGCGATATTCGCCGAGGCCGATACCATGGCCGGGTACATCGCCGGCTGTTACGACGCATTTCCGCATTTTGATCTTTTATCGTCGTACCTCATGTACTACTTCGCCGCATCCAGTTTCGCAGAGATGCAGCGCAGATTGGCGCGCTCGGCGCCCGCCGAGCGCGAAGCGCCAGATCCCACACACTCACGCGAGGGCGCGCTTCCCGGTTCATACATGCTCGCCAATGATCGAAAATTCCAGGCGGCCATTGCAGAGAGCCGGAGGGCGTTGGAACAATGGAACAAACCCGGAGTTTCTCCCACCACTTCGGAAATAGTTGCGTTTCGGCGGCATGCGCGTCTGAGCATCGAGCTTGTAAATATCGCTGGCCTCGCCGACCCGGATCGCCGCAACTGGTACCCGGTGGATCTCGAGGACCTTGTTCGCAGCGCTCACCGTCTCGGCCTGTCTGAAAGCGATATGCGGAGCTTCATCGCGACGATGCCGGTATGACGGCAGGGTATGCGCGTATGTCCATTTCAATCCGGGCGAATGGCCGGACGGGCGAATGGCCGGGCGGGCCAACGACCAACCAATCCGCGCTCACGAAGGTGAACAGTTGGGATTCGGTTTGCCGTCATGTTGAGCGGGTGGTATAATGCAGCCAGAGAAGGATGCGCGTTCCCCCACGCGCCGACAGTCTGATGGCGCTGTCGCGGTGTGCGAGCCGGGGCCGGTACCCGGCGCAGGTTGTGAGCGCGGCCATCTGGCAGGATTTCGTGGTGGACATGTCTGAAGATACAGCAGTCGCTGAACCACTTTTGTGCCGCCGCTGCGGCGTTTCTCATGGTCCGGAGGCGCGCTTTTGCCAGCAGTGCGGCGCGAAACTCCCGATTCATCATCCCGCGCCGGCTCCTTCGACTCCAGCGCATCCGCCGATCAACCCGGCTCGCGTGCGCGAGCAGGTGGAGCGGCTGACCCACGCGGCGCAAGCGGCTCGGGAAGCCGGCCAGACACTCGAAGCGGAGGCCATCTGCAGCGAGGCGCTGAAACTGGACCCCGCGGCTATCCCTCCGCGAACGATGCGCGCTGAACTGCTGGAAGAAGAGGGAAAGTTTGCCGCGGCGGTGCTGGACGTGCAGGACCTCGTGCGATTGGATCCCGACCGGCGATCGTACCGCCGTTGGTACACGCGGCTTCGGCGTCGGATGTATATAGTCAGCCCTTCCCGACGCGTCCGGCCGGCATGGTCCGGGTTTATTGGCGCGTTGATCCTCTGCTGGATGGCGATTGCCGCTCTCGCCGCGATCGGTTTTCTTGTGATCTGGTCCCCTTCAACGCGGTCGGATAAGCCTTCGGTGACGCAGGTCGGGGCGCCGGGCGGCGCGGCTTTGACGGGATTGGGGGCGGGAAACGGAGCGCTGGCGGCGCCCGCTAGATCGGAGTCGCTGGCCGCGGGCAGCAGCGTCTCTCCATCACTGACCGGTCCTGGCCCGTTAGCCACAAGCAGCTTGAGCAACGTGGCGCCTCCGCTGGCGCGGCCGGTTCCCGTCCGCAGAACGGCGCCTTCGGCCGCGATCATTCTTCCCCCGGCGCGTGTTCCAGCGCGTTCCGTGAGCCGCGCCGAGGCGCCGCCGGCGCCGCCGGCGCCTTTAGCGCCCATCTTTGTTTCGCCGGCCCCTGCGCCGGCCCCCACCGCCGTCGTGCCCGCGGCGCCGTCGGCCGATCCCAGTTTCAAGGCGGCGCTCTCACAGGCGCAAACTAACTTTTCCCGGGGTGATTACGGCAAAGCGATTCTCGACTATAACCACGCGCTGGCCGCTGCGCCGACCGTTCTGGACTCTGCGCGAGTTCATCAGCAGATCGGAATGGCCTATAGCAGCATGGGCGCCCCGCGTGAGGCGCGGGACCAGTACGCCACTGCGCAGCAGCTCTACTCCAATCTCCTTTCAGGCCCCGATGCGGATGTAGCGAAGCAGGCTATCCAGACGCTGCAGCGTCAACAGCAGATGCTGGACAGCGGCCAGTGAGGCGCACTCCGGAGTTCTCCGCGATTCTGCGCGCCGGCGCGCTCTCGGCGCTCGGGACGTTCATCGCGGCGAGCCATGTTCGGGCGTCGTCCGTGCTTGTCATTCCGCCCGCGGCGCCACCCGGTAGTGTGGCTGCCGCCGGGGAGTTGGGCGATGACCTGCTTCAGGCTCTCCGTCACTATCCGAGCATTCAGGCGGGACTCTTTGATCCTTCGTCGGCAGCCGTAAACCTGGCTGTCCGGAAGCGTGTGCTGCTCCAAACAGAGGTGGATGCGCCGGATGATTTCTCTTCCGCGCTTCGTATCGGTCGGGTATATGGCGCCGATTATGTGCTTTTCGGAACCCTTCGCCCGGCTGCAAATGGAGTGCCGCTTCGGCTGCGGGCGCAGCTCAGCCTGGCTGATCTCACCACGTCGAACGCCGGAGTCATCACTCCTGCGCCCGCCGATGGTTCTCCGGCGACGGATCCACTGGCGCAGTTCAGTCGACAGATCGCCGCGGCGGTGATGAGGCGGTTAGCTCCGCCGCCGGCTCCAACCGTTGACCTCGCCGAATCTCATTGGAAAGAAGCGATGCGTCTTGGGTCTGAAGGCCAGACGGATCAGGCGGTTGTAGAAATGCGCGCCGCGATGGCCGCAGCGCCTGACAATGCAAAATATCGCGCCGGCCTGGCGAGCCTTTACCTGAACAGTGGGCAGACAGCGGTGGCTATCGGAATTTACCAGGATGCCGCAACTGCGGCGCCGTTCGACGTGGATATTCGCCTGGGCCTGGCGCAGGCGCTGGCGGCCCATGGCGACACCGCTGACGCGCTGGCGGCCTACCAGGAGGCGCTGAAGCTGGCTCCGGATCGAGCCGACGTTCGCCTGGGTCTGGGCCGTCTCTTGATGCGGACCGGGGATAATTCCGGCGCGCTCGATGAGCTCGAGAAGGCGTCGAAAGCTGGAGACGCCGATGCGACGGATGACCTTGTCGACGCGTTGATGGCCGCCGGGCAGACTGGCCGGGCGCGCAAGCTGCTCACCGGTGAAATTGCGGCGGCGCTTCGGCGATCACGCCCCAGAGATCAGCTCGCGACGCTGCAGTTGAAAGATGGTACGCCCGACGCAGCGGTGCGGACGCTGCTGGAATCTATCCATGCCGGAGCGACACCGGGTGTACAGGGACTGCTGGTTGGTCCGCAGGCGGTTGATGAATCGCTTGGCGCCGTGATTGTCCGCCTCCCCACAGCCCCGGCGGCAGACGTTGAAGCGCTGCGCCAGTCGGCAGACGCGGCTGCTCAGCTTATTGATGCGCTTCCTACCGGTGAAGCAGGGGCCGCGGATAAGCGGCGGCGAGCCGCGGCGGCGAGTGACGTGCTGCAGGCGATCGCCGAAACTCAGCATCCGATGGGCGGACAGGGAACCACCGGGGACGTGACAGTGCTGCTTGCTCAGGCTCGCCAGCTCCTCGCCGGTAAGCCGCCGGCCGCTTCAGCATCGGATTCGCCCACGTCGGGAGCCTCTAGCCCGCATTGAAGCTGGATCTTTTCGATTATACGCTCCCGCCCGAGGCCATTGCGCAATCACCCGCCGAGCCTCGTGACGCTTCCCGGCTCCTTGTGCTGCGCCGATCGACCGGCGCCGTTGAGCATCGAGTCTTTTCCGACATTCTGGACTATTTCCGCGCTGGCGACTTGCTCGTGCTGAACAACACCCGTGTCCGAGCGGCGCGTCTCATGGCCCGCAAGGCCACGGGAGCGCGGGTCGAAGTCCTGGCGCTGGAGGTAACCGGACCCCGCCAATGTCGCGCCCTGGTGCGGCCTGGCCGTCGGGCGCTGCGAGGAGCGACGTTGATTTTTGCCGATGGACGGACCGCTGAAGTCATCGAACAAACGGCGGATGGCGGTCGCGCATTGGAGTTCTCGCCGGGCGAAGAGCTTGGCGCGTGGATCGAGAGGCAGGGGACCGTTCCACTGCCGCCCTATATCCATCGACCGCTCGATGATCCGTCGCGATACCAGACGGTCTACAACCGCGAGCCGGGCTCAGCGGCCGCGCCTACGGCGGGGCTGCACTTCACACCCGAGCTTCTAAATCGCGCCCGGAAGATGGGGGTGGGAATCGCCGAGGTAACGCTGCACGTCGGTCTCGATACGTTTCGACCGGTGAAAACGCCGGAAATTGAGAGTCACGAGATGCACTCGGAATGGTACGAGGTCTCCGAGAAAGCCGCGGAAGCGATCGCTGCGACGCCGGGTCGGATCATCGCAGTGGGAACCACCAGCGTGCGAACGCTTGAAGCAGCCGCCATTGGGCGGCATCGAGCGCATCCCGGGACGGCGTCCACCCGGCTCTACATTCGACCCGGCTATGAATTTCGCTGTGTGGACGCGCTGCTGACCAACTTTCATTATCCCCGCAGCAGTCTGCTTATCCTGGTGAGCGCGTTCGCCGGGCGCGAGTCCATCGCGAACGCCTATCAGCAGGCGCTCGAACGCGGCTACCGCTTCCTCAGCCTTGGCGACGCGATGCTCGTTCTTTAACTGGGTCTATCCGGATTCGAACTGCCATAGTCCTTGATGCGCAGGGATTCACCGCCTCGGAGCGCCGATTGATGGGCGATGATACCAGGCAGCGTGTACGCTATGGCCTCGTAAATGTCCACGGCGGGGCGCCGATTTTCGAGAATTGATCGGATGAATTCATGGGTAATGAAGGTGTGCGAGTTGCCATGGCCCGTTTTCACCCGCATAGGCTCAGGAAGCCGGTCGAAATAATCGGGCGGCGTGTGGGGCTCGCTGCAGACGTCGCCCTCCGGATAGCTGTTGGCGTCGGTCAACGTTCTGCCTTCCCGCGCGATCTTCACCAGCGTATCCGGGGACCCTTCGGGCCGAGCCATGATGTAAGACGCACGGTCGCCATAATACAGGGCCCTTTCCGTGCCTCCGGCCGCGACGTGCCAGAAAATCGAGATTCGGGCCGCGTGGCCGCCCGAGGTCTTGAAAAAGCCGGTAGTGTTCCAGAATGGGTTTCCATAGGCGTTATCTCGAAGACTCTCGTGCTCGTCGCCCCATCCGATGGCCTGCGTCTCCACGAAGCGCTCGCCGATAACCGGAATGATCATGCCCGTACAGTGAGTCGGGTAGAGCATGGGCGGAAAGCCGTACCGCCATGTGAGATTTCCCCTGGAATCCCGCGTCAGATCAATCAGCCCCTCGTGATGGTATTCGGCTTCTGAATAGAATATGGTTCCAAACTCTCCTCGTTCCCGCATCTCTCGAGCAAAAATGATTTCGGCGTGGAAAAAGCTTGTCTCGGCCATCATGTAATTCAGCCCTGTCCGCTCCACGCACTCCAACAGAGATTCCAACTCCTCGACATTAAGACCGGCGGGTACGGCGCTGATCACGTGTTTACCCGCGTTGAGCGCCTGCACGGCCATCCGGGCATGAAGCGGCGCGGGAGTAAAAACACCCACGGCATCCAGGTCGGGGTGGCGCAGCAGCTCGTCATAAGAGCGGTAGGATTCGGCCGCCGGGTGTTGAGAGCTAAGCCTTTCCAGGGCCTCTTCAGACGGATCACACACCGCCGTCACCTGGCAATCTGGCTCCAGATGCCACTGAAAGCTCGCGCCGAAGCCCCCGCCGACGAGTCCCATCCTCACTCTCTTTTCAATCATGATGACCCTCCGATTCCACAATATAACCGCGATCCGCCATATTCTGCCGCCAGGTCGCGGCAGCGTGACCGCTTCCAGGATAAGCGCGGGTACGAGGGATTGGACTCGCCTGAAACGACTAACGATTTGAAGGTGATGAACGGAATCGGTCAATCAGAGGTCTCAGCATAGGATGATGTCATCGTAGCGTCCGGCGTAGTCCAGCGGGTCGCGGGAGATGATATCGGGATATTGATGATTGGCCGCGGAGTTGCGGCATTCTTGTGGAGGTTTGATATGCGAAAGATGAGCGCGTGGGGCGCGGCCCTGCTGGCGCTAACGATGTTATTATTCTGGCCCCGCGCGGCGCGAGCGTTTTCCCGGGTTGCAATTCGGGACGACGCTCAAATCCTTTCACCGGCGGATGTCAGCAGCATTCAACAGACGGCGCAAAGGCTTCCGTTTGCGACGACCGTCTGGACGACCAATACGCGCTTCGCGAACCGTGACGCGTTCATTCAGGCGGTGAATGGCCTGGCCGGCGGTGACCGGGTTGTGATTGCCGTTCAGCCCGTTCAGCGATGGAGCCACGTCGCCACCCGGCAGAACACGAATCTTTCGGCCACGCAACTGCGGCAGGCGCAGATGGCGGCAAACGCCCAGTTCGGCAGCCACGCCTGGGGCGCCGGGTTCACCGCCGCATTGAATTCACTCGGGCAGAACGCCGCAGCCGGGCCCGCAAACTATCCTGTGAATCGGGGATCCCTGGTGAACAATGGCTATATGCGATCGCCGCAGCCCGCGTCGGGGGGTTTCCGAGGAATCTGGATATTGGCGCTCATCGCCGGAGCTATTATTCTTTTCATGGCCGTCGCCAGGCGCGTGATGGGCGGGGGCGCAATGGGCGGTGGCATGATGGGCGGCGGCATGATGAACCGGACCCCGTTTGGACCGGGCATGAATCCGGGCGGCTATGGCTACGGACCGGGCTACAACCAGGGCGGCGGTGTCAATCCCCTTGTATCCGGCGGATTGGGCGCCCTCGGCGGCGGCCTCGTGGGATATGAGCTGGGCAAGGAAGCCGGCGAGAGTGACGCTCAAAACCAGGGTTATCAGGATACAAGCGCCGTCGGTAATCAGCAAGATTTTGGATCTGGAGACGCGGGCGGCATCGTGGAGTCCGATACCGGTGGAAGCAGCGCGCCGGACTTCGGAGGAGGTGGCGGGAGCGACTCTGGCGGCGGCGACTTCGGCGGAGGCGACACGGGCGGCACGGATTTCTGAGTTGGCCTTCTGAGGCTGGTTTCCTGAAGAGCAAAGGACGAGAGATGGCGACTGCCGTCTCTCGTCCTTTTTGTATGTCCGGCTGTTGTACTTTACCGCCGATGCTTAACTTTGTGCGTCTTAAGAACGTGATGGGTGACGCCGGCGGCGACCATACCCGAAATGATCGGATGGCGCTGCGCGAGGTTCAGCTTCTTGCCGTGCATCTTCCGGTTGTGCCCGGTGATTTTTGCGGCCTTGTAAGCTGCCACCCCAGCTCCGATCGAGGCTAGCGTCCGGTGCTTCTGCAAGGTATGTACAACCTTGTGGGCGGTTGGGTGATGCGCAGCCTGGGCAGCGGGTACGCCCAGTGTGAGCGGCGCGATCATACACAACGCTACCGCCAGAATCGCACGAAGCGACTTCATAGGTGAATTCCTCCAATAATTGGAAAGGTAAACACGCGGCGGCATTTGTCCGCCGCGGAGCAGCGACGCCTGCGCCGGTCAACGCCTGAAAAACCGCGCGCCCGTCCCCATGCCTGGCATCTCCGGCGATGGATAGGGTATTATAGCGGAAAGTTGGTTTCAGGTGTTAGGTTCGGAACGGTCACCCCGGAGACGCTGATGGGGACCCAGCCTATCAACACGATATAAACGGAATCTGAGATGAAGCGAGAAGAATTCGATGAGTTGGTGAAGAAATTGGAGCCGCTGGCGGCCCGTAATCCGATGGCGTACCGTGTACGGGTTGCACTGCTGGCGCTGTTCGGTTCAGCCGTAATCCTTGGAGCGCTCATCCTTTCTCTTGCGCTTACTCTTGCACTTGTGCTGCTGGTGGTCAACGGTGATGCTCTCTACTTTACCATTAAGGCGCTTATCTTCGTGGGAGCGCTGGATCTTCTCATCATCCGCAGTCTCTGGGTGAAAATCGCGCCGCCGAAAGGCGTGGAACTCTCACCGGCCGACGCGGCGCCTCTTTTCGATCTTGTGGAGGAGATCCGCGCGAAGCTGAACTGTCCGCGGGTTGACCATATTGTTCTGGATAGCCATTTCAACGCCGCGATGGCCGCGGTTCCTCGCCTGGGAATGTTCGCATTGAACACCAATTATCTGGTCGTCGGTCTTCCACTGATGCAGGCGTTGTCGCCGGACGAATTCCGGTCGGTCGTCGCTCATGAGCTGGGACATCTTTCTCGCCGGCATGATCGATTTAGCCACTGGATTTACGGGGTGAACAAGACATGGCTTCAACTGCTGGAGTCGCTCGAGAAGAGTAAGCACCGCGGCGCCAAATACTTCAAGAGTTTCTTCAACTGGTACGCGCCTTATTTTCACGCGTATTCATTTGTGCTGGATCGCTCGGTGGAGTACGAAGCTGATCGCGCCGCGGCGGAGATGGCCGGCGCGCGGTACGCCGCCGACGCGCTGGTGGCGTTGGAGCTGCGCGGCGCTTATCTCTCGGAGGAGTTCTGGCCCTCGGTTTATCTAAGGGCCCGGGCTGAACCGGAGCCACCGCCAGTCTTCGGCGCTGATCTGCCGGTGGCGCTGAAAACTCCTCTGTCCGACGAAGAGGCGCGACGCTGGTTGGATCGCGCGATGGCGGAGGAGACCAACAGCAGCGATACGCACCCCGCGCTTCGGGAACGACTGAAGGCGATTGGACAGGATCCGCGCCTCCCGCCGACCGTCACGGAGACAGCCGCCGACCGTTTTTTGGGGACCCAGGTACGGGACCTCGCGGCTCTGGTTAATCGTGCCTGGACCGCTCAGGTAGAGAGCTCCTGGCGTAAGCAGTACGCCACCGCGCAGGAAGAGAAGGCGGAACTTCGCGGGCTGGTCGAGAAGGCGGCGCTGGCGCCACTGGCTGATGCGGAGGCTTTCGCTCGTGCGCTCCTTACCGAAGAGTACGGATCGCGGGACGAGGCGATTTTGCTTTACCGCGCGCTGCTGGACACATCTCCCACACACACAGGCGCGACCTTCGCACTGGGCCGGGCGCTCATCCAGCAGAAGAACGAAGAGGGGATCGCCTACTTGCGGCGCACGATCGAGACCGAGGAGAAGGGCATCGTGCAGAGCTGCGAGCTTCTGTATGAGTACTTCATTGCGACCGCCCGTGAGGAAGAGGCGAACAGCTACCTTCGGATGGCGATAGAATTCCGGAAAACAGAAGCGGCGGCTAAGGCCGAGCGATCCGGAATTACAGACAAAGACCCACTGATCCCAGATGATCTACCGGAATCGACCATCGATTCCCTTCGCGCTCAGATCGGCGGTATTCGCGGTGTTGGACGGGTGTACTTAGCACGAAAGGACGTGAAAGTATATCCTGAGCGCCCGTTTTATGTGCTCGCGGTAAAGGAGCGATTCTCCTGGAAGTCGGGAGACACGAAATCGAGAAAGAAGCTCTTACAGGCGATTCGTAAGGGAATCACGGCGCCGCCGGGCACCTGGATTGTG
>DASRZA010000043.1:0-3959 GCA_035686845.1 Armatimonadota bacterium
GCGCATGTTTCAAGGCGCCGGCGGCGCGCCCAAATTCTTATCCTCGCCGGCAGACGGCCCCGCGTTTGGCGCCGGGTAGAAATTCCGCGCCCATTTCTTTTGAACGGATTTGTCCTCAAAACCCCATCGTTTGAGGTCGTGAAGGAGCTGGGCCCAGTGGACGCCCACCTCCTTGGATTTGGCGAGCTTAACAAGCTGCCGCAGGCGATAGCTTAATTCACCACCGGTCGGACCGCCGTCTGTGGTCTCGCCGAACTGTGCGTCGAGCAGCACCCAGAATCGCCGCTCAATCGCGTCGCTATTCCCCCCGGCCTGCGCCAGCCGCCACATCGAATGGCCAAAGTCGCCGGTGTCTCCCAGCTTGTTGAGACCGTAGAGTGTCGCCACCAGAAAATAGATCTCTTCGTGCCGGCCTCGGTCCACGCCCATACGCGGCCCGTAGAACCACGGGACCTTCCTGAGGCCCTCCGCGATCGTATCGCCGGCGCTCCGCCGGAGCGCCGCGAGATCACCGCGGTCCAATTGAGACAGTCGCTGCACAAAGGCGATCTCGTCTCCGGTGGGAGCGTCTCGATCCGGGCGGGGTGGACCGCTGCCGGACACTTCCTTCGCCGGCGTTGTGTTCAAAGGCGCCGGATTCTCCGACACCTGATCCTGCATCGTTTCTGTCACTGTTGTTCTCCTTTCCATTCCGGTCAAATCCGGAATAAGCTGCTGCGCCGCATGAATCTTCAATGCGTCGTAAATGGCGCTACGTACTGGAGCGAGCCGCTTTTGCCGGGCGTCCGCCGGGCGGCGCAAAAAGCTTGTTCAGCGCGTTCTGGAAAAACCGGCGGGCGTTGACAGAACGCTGCAGAGCCGCCGCATCGGTATCAAGATCGTCGATGGCCTCGTCCAGTACCTTGCGGCCGATCCGCCGGACCGCCTGCTCCCATTCGATCTGGGGCAGGCGCTGCGCCTCTTCGGCGCCTTCCACCGGGAGTTCACTTAAGTCCTCCAGCAGCCGGTTGTATTCCGGTCTTAATCTCTCCCAGTATCCGCGCTGGGCGCGGGCGATCAAGGATGCAAAAGCGGATTTGTTGCCCTGGCCATCGCGCGGGTAGGCGTGCTTGATCGCCATGCCCAATCGCGAGCTTGCCGCTTCCGCTTGCTCAATCGCATCCTGCGCAATCCGCTGGTAGCGGCTGTTCCAGAGCAGCGGGACGGGAAGGTGCAGTGTTTCCCGCTGCCACTCAAAAACCTTCATCTTCATGTCCGTTCGCATTCCGTATACCTGAAGGCTCAATGTGCGCGCGTTGCCCTTGCGGTCTCTGTCCCGGAGCGCGGTTCTTGATAGGCGGGCGAACTGGGACACGACAGCCGGTCGCTCAAACTGGATCTTTTTGCCCTCCTGCGAACCGATGTCGGCGTGGTGCAGCAGCGCAAGGGGCCCGGTGTCCCGCCAGAGTTGCTTCCCCTCCTGCGGGCGAATCGGCGTCCGTTTCTCACTGGTGATCCGGTACGCCACGTTTGGATCGCTCCAGGCAAAATCGCAGGCGGCGCCGGGGGCGAACTTCATCTCTCGGACTATCACTGCCGATTCGCGTCCGGTAAGGGAGCAGCGGCCCGGTCCATCCGGGATCAGGCGGATACGTCGCGGCTGCCAGGTAAGCGCCTCCAACCGCGTGGCGCCTTTCCGCCGGCCCGCCTCTTCCCGGCAGTCTCCGCGCCAGGCCGGGCCTTGCATTCCGGTCTCGTTAAGAGGACCGGCATAACAATTCAGGCAGAGGATCTCGAAGAGATTGCTGCGGCCAACCAACACGTACCAGGGAGGCGCGCCATTGATCGATGGCGACAGGCCCGCGCCCCCAGCAGTCATGAAGGGCGCGATGGTGGTCAGCAGACGCGCGGCAGCCGGGGGCGAGACCGCGAATTCAGTTTCGTGGCCGTGATGAAAATGTGCGGCGGCGGTGCCGGAGGGCGTGGAGGGTACGAGACCGGCCAGTGGTCGAGCGTCCTTCTCCGCCATTCCCGGTGTCTGTAGAAACGGCCGCCGCTCATCGAAGAGGTCAAACCGGTCCCGGTGTTTATCGAAGTACGCCTCGATTCGGTTCGCGGCGAAGCCTCCGGAGTTCAGGAGTTCGCCCAGGCGATTCTCGCTCGTCAGTTCAAAGATGTCCATCACCAGCGCGATCAGGAGCCTGTAGAGGCCCAGCTCCACGATCGGGAGTGGGTCACGAATCTCCCGGATCTTCCCCGCAGTCAGCAGAACCTCGCGCAGTCCAAGCTCCTCCGCCACCCCATTCTCCCGGGTCACGGGGATCCATGGTTCCTCAATCAGGTCAAACGCCGCCATCCTCATCCTCGCTCTCGTCGTCAATGTCGTTCGTCGCAACTTCCCCACCGTCCTCGCCGACGTGGTACGTCAGTCCAATCTCGTTTTCCTC
Organism: Armatimonadota bacterium; assembly: GCA_035686845.1. Lineage (GTDB taxonomy): Bacteria > Armatimonadota > DASRZA01 > DASRZA01 > DASRZA01 > DASRZA01. The sequence continues at coordinate 2,427 of DASRZA010000043.1, forward strand.
CCACTTGGCCCCGGAGTCTCGGGCCAGATCTCGGATCACGACGGCTTCGCCTTTATTGTTCACCCCGCGCCAGGCGCCGTCACGCATGGGCAGGATAACGGGACCGCGAAGCCATTTCGGGCTGGCAGAAAATGGCTCCGATCCGTCCTCCGCTCTTACGTCTCGCAACCACCAGGTTGGGATGCCAGCCTGCTGCAGGAAAAGCTGTTTGAGCACCGCACGCGACGGCGGATTTTCGGAACGCGCGGCATTTAACAGCCAATCATCGTGGAGGATTAGCGCCCGGCGGCTGTCGTCGCCGAGCCGGGTCTGGGCATGGAAATAATCGGCGCGCTCGTTTTCCTCCGCGTCATCCGCCGGAAAGTGGTCGTTTTCAGCGAGCGTGAATCCTTCGACGGACGGCGCGGGGTTCAGGTGAATCTTAGCCTTGTGCCGCGCGTCGTCCAGCTTTTCCTGTCGCTTTTCGCGGGCGCGGAGCAGCGTATCTTCTTCGATAATTCCCGCGGGAATCGGCCGGCCGCCATAAACGCTTTCGATGAGCGGACGGAATTCGTCGGGGAGACGGATGGTGGTGGTTGGGTCAGTTTCGTCGCTCGACTGTTCGCGCCCGACAAGAATGGCCACGGTGCGCAAGAGGGGCTCCTCCTGATAGACGAATCCGGTGCTTCCAAAATCAAACGACCCTTCGGGCGGAAGCAGAACGTAAAGCCGCGGCGCCGGCCCGGTCTTCCGTGGCCCACGCTCGTGCCGGTAGACGCGGCCGCACCGCTGCAGTAAGAGGTCAACCGGAGCGATCTCGGAAATCAAAACATCAAAGTCGACATCCAGGCTTTGCTCAACAACTTGTGTGGCGCATAAGATCGCCCGTTCGGGCCGACCTGGATTGGTATCCGGGCCGGCGTCTTTACCGAAAAGCGAGAGGACTTTGCGTTCGATCTGATCTCGCCGGCCGGCGCGGAACCGCGCGTGGAAGAGGATGAGCTGGGTGTCCAGATCGACCTTCCCTTCATCCCGGAGGCGACGGAGTTGACGAAAGACCGCCTGCGCCGACTTAACCGTATTGAGAAGCACGCACGCGCAGCCGCCGTCTGACACGAGGTTTGCCGCCAGATCTGCGATTCCGGAGGGGTCGCCCAACAGGCCGGGGCGGAGATGGACCTCGATCTCGCGGTCTCGATCCGGGTCTCGGTCCACCGGAACGATGACCGGCGCGCCCTGAAGCGGAACAAAGGTGAGGAGTGGGTAAGGCTCGGCTTCGCCTTGCGGCCGCGGCAAAACATCGGCGCCGCGGTACGCCTCAACCAGCCGGCGCTTTTGCTCGAACGACAGTGTGGCCGAGAGAAGGATGACCGGAACCCGCAGCACGCTCAGCCATTCTAACAAACGCTCCATCAAAACAGTCATGTATTCGTCGTACGCGTGGACCTCATCAATGATCAGAACCTTCGAGGACAAACCGAGCAGGCGCAGCAGCCCGAACTTAACGTCGAGCGCCGCTCTAAGAGCCTGATCCACCGTTCCCACCGCCTCGGG
>DASRZA010000044.1:0-21764 GCA_035686845.1 Armatimonadota bacterium
TCCGCCCTCCCGGTCCTCAATACCTTGAAGGCCCGGCCCGTTCACGCCGACCACGGTTCCGTGCGAGTGGTTCGTAAGATGAATGCTCCAGGCGATCTCATCTCGGGCCTCATCCACCTGACCGGTCATCACGACCCGTACCGGTACGCCCCCAAAGGACCGGATTTCCAGCGTCATCGATCCATCGCCGCGGTGTCGAATCGACATCGAATCGGGTTGAATCTCACGCCACGTTTGCGCTTTCCAGATGTAGGGAGTGTCCGCGAATAGAATGCTAAGCCATGGACCGGCCGGTTTCTGCGCGATCAGCGCGCCATTCGAATCGTGGAGTGTCCACGCGCCGTCATCCTCAAGATCGAACGAGAGTGAACGTCGCGGCGGCGCCGGCGCATCGATCGGGGCCGCGATCGCGGAGCTCGCCGTAAGAAGCAGTCCGATGAGAAAGCGGCGGCGTGGGATTCGCGTTTGCGGCATCAGCGTTCCCGGTAAGGGTCGGCCGGCGCCGGATCGCCGAACTCGCCGACAACCTGCCGCCGGCCGGTGTTATAGGCCACCACGATGCGGCAGGGAATCGTGCCCGGATTGCGAGCCTGGTGAACCATGTTTTGAGGGATATGGATGGTATCACCCGCCTTCAGCACGTACTCCTCATCACCCAGCGAGTGAACCAGTTCGCCTTCTAAGACGTGCAGCGCTTCATCGCAGTTCGGATGCCGGTGCGCAGGGTTCGACTGCCCGGCGTCGATACGGACCACGCCAAACGTGAGAGTCTCGCTGCCCGTGATCTCGGCGCAATCCATCCAGGTGATGGCGCCCCAGGGGAACGCGGCGGTCGGCGCGGCGCCGCGGCGTACAACGGCGCGCTTCAACTCCGGCGTCGAAGAATCGGTCATTACGATCTCCTTCAATGACGTGTCTATGCTATGATTCTGGAACCCGGTTGGTCGGGAAGAAACGGAACCGGGCGCGGCGCTCCGGTATCCCAGAACTGGCGAACGAAAAGAACCGGTACGCCCTTTCATTACAGGATAGCGTGAGAGTTCATCGGTCAACGAGGAGCAGAAAGGGTGCGACGCCATTTAGGATTGAGATTGCTATCGGTGGATCATCATCACGCGCTGGTCCAGGCGGCCAGAATGCAGTCGAACCCCACCAGAGAGACTGCCGCGGCCTTCTTGCAGTTCTGGAAAAACGAAACCTGCCGTCATTTTCGTGAAGAAGAAACGATTCTTCTGCCGATCTTTGCCCGCGACGGCGGTAATGTCGCCACCGAGGCGATCGGGCAGATGCTCACGGACCATATTCGGATCCGCGCCGCGGTTCTCGCCATCGAGGATGAGCTTCGTGAGGGGCGCATTGACCCGGAGTTTTTCCAACGAACCGGCGCGATTTTAGAGGCCCACGTGCGCCTGGAGGAGCGGATTGTCTTCCCGTACATTCAGGAGAATCTCAGCGAATCCGGACTGAACGAGATCGGCGCCCACCTCGAGACCGATCATGAAACCGCGGGCGGCGCGTCCTGCGTTACCTCGCGTCCCGGTTCTGGGGAGAGCGTGGAGAATCCGGAGAGATCGGAGAAGAGGGCGGATGGCGCCTGAATCCTTAGCTTCGGACCCGGCGCCAGAGAGCGTCGTTTCACCGGCGGCGGTGCGGGCGGTTATGGGCGTTCTTGCCGAAACCTATCACGGTCGTGGTTCGGCAGAACTCGGCGATCCCTACAAGGTGCTCGTGGCGACGGTGGTCTCGCAGCGCACTCGCGAGGAGCAGACGACGCCGGTCACGGAGCGAGTTCTTGCGCGTTACCCGGATATCGCGGCGCTCGCCGCCGCGGATGAGAAGGAGCTCTACGCAACTTTAGAGGGCAGTCAGTATCGAGAGGCGAAGGCGCCGCGGCTGATCGCTCTGGCGCATCGCCTGATCGAACGATTCGACGGCAAGATACCCAACAAGATAGGTGAACTGCTGCAGCTTCCGGGTGTAGGCCGAAAGACGGCCAACTGCGTCTTAATATATGGATTTGAGATCCCGGCGCTCTGCGTGGATACCCACATGCACCGGATCAGCAACCGGCTCGGATGGGTGCGCACGAACACACCCGAACAAACGGAAAAGGCGCTGGAGAAGATTATTCCGCGAAGTTACTGGGTGGGCAGCAACCGGCTCTTTCTGCAGCACGGCCGCGCTATCTGCCTGCCCGGCGTCCCGCACTGCAGCCGGTGCCCCATCCGCCGCTGGTGCGCCTATGGCCAGAACCCGCGGTCGGCGGCGCGATGACATTCCAATGAAATCTATCGCCGCTCGGTAACGTTTCCATGCTCCAAATACAACGGCTATGAATTTAAGAACGGGACATCGTCGCCCTCCACGAACCATCATTCCACTGCCGGCGGCGCTCATCCTGGCGCTTATGCCGCTCGCGGTGATGACCGCCGGCTGCCGCCGCGCGCCCGCTTCAAAGCCCACCCAGATCCGTTACGTGGCGCTGGGGGATTCCATCACCGCCGGCTGGGGCGCCAGTGACCCGGCGCACAGTCTTACGGGACTCTTCGCCGCCTATTTGAAGCATGAGGCGTCCGTCGAGATGGTGACAAATCTCGGAGTGCCCGGCCTTAACTCCCAAGGGCTTCTCCATCAGCTTCAGACCCAACCCGCGGTTCGCGACTCAGTGCGGTCTGCCACTATCATCACTATCAGCATCGGGGGAAACGACCTGCTGCCCTGCGTCAATCCCCTGGAGGGAGGCGTTGATACCGCCTGCGCGGACGCCAGCCTGAAGTCTTTTGAAGCCACCTGGCCAGCGATTTTACACGAGATACGAGATAGCATCGGTTCACGAGCGCGCCTCTATGTCCTCAACCTTTACGACGTGTATCCGGTTTTCATTCCCGGTCAAGCCGAGGCGGATCACGTGGTGCGGCGGCTGAACGCGATCATCACGAACAAAGAGAACCGGTCGATCGGGAAATATCAGATTGTGGATGTCTACTCCGCTTTCGAAGCCGGCGACATCTGCTCTCTTACGCATGTTTGCACCCTTCCGCCTGATCCTCATCCCACCGACGCCGGCTATCGTTTGATGGCGGGACTTTTGGAACGAGAGGCGAAAGCAAATTGAATATGAGAGAATGATATTTATGAGCAATCATTGATATCAAGGGAGGACGCCGCGGCTGATGCGGCGAATAAGCAGATATCGCCACTGAATCCGCGAGTTCAGCGCAAGTTCGGAATGAAGGAGACTGATGAAAAAAATTGAGTGTATCATTCGGCCGCAGCGCCTCGAAGATGTGAAAAACGCGCTGGACGAGGTCGGCATCTTTGGCCTGACGGTCACTGAAGTCCGCGGCTGTGGCCAGCAAAAGGGAATCACCGAACGGTATCGCGGGATCGAATATACGGTCACGCTGCTTCCCAAGGTAAAGGTCGAGATGGTGGTCGCCGATGAGACCGCTGACGCTGCGGTGGACGCTATTCTGAAGGCGGCCCGAACCGGGCAAACGGGCGAAATTGGCGATGGGAAGATATTCATCTCGGAAGTCAGCCAGGCGATTCGCATCCGAACCCAGGAGAAGGGCAACTCGGCGCTGTGATCCATCCGGGGACCGAGCGGCGGGATGATCCCCGGTCAACCGGCGGCAAGTCACTTTGCACGGCGCTGGAGGTCTTTCGGTCCGAACTTCTTTCCGAGACCTGTCCCTGGCTGCGGCACGGCTTTAGCGCACGCCGGGGAGGGGTGAGCGCAAGCGTCTTCGCCAGTTTGAATTTAGGGCTCCACGTGGGTGACTCTGCCGCATCCGTACTGGAGAACCGCCGGCGATTCATTCACGCGGCTCTTGGTCCGGCGGCGGATCCGGGACGTGCGATTGCGGCGGAGCAGGTTCACGGCGGCGCCATCGCCAGGGTGAAAGAGATCGACGCCGGCCGCGGCGCGCTCACTTGCGCAAGCGCCATTACCGGGGTCGACGCGCTGGCGACGGACTGCCCGTCTCTACCGTTGATGCTGTTCTTCGCCGATTGCGTCCCGGTACTCATCGCTCATCCGGCCCGCAGAGTCTTTTGCGTTGTTCATGCCGGGTGGCGTGGGACGGCGGCCGGTATTGCCGCGGAGGCGGTGCGGTTCCTGGCGGCGGAGTTTAACGCGGACCCGGGAGAGTTCGCCGCATGGATTGCGCCCGCCATTGGTTCATGCTGTTATGAGGTGGATGAAACCGTGGCTCGGGCGGTCAACGGCTATATTAATAATTATGATGGACGTCCGATCGTTCGTAAGACACGCCGGCTCGATTTGAAGGCGGTGAATCGGAAGCAGTTGGAGGGGGCCGGCGTTCAGCCCGATCGAATCGAGGTTTCGCCGGCGTGCAGTTCATGCCTGCCCGAACAGTTTTTTTCGTACCGGCGCGATGGCGCCACCGGTCGGATGGGCCTCGCGGCGCTCATTGACTGAATATGATCCATCCTGTTTAATGGCCGGGCGGCGCCTGGCGGCACTCTTTTTCGCGTAGGCGGGGGACCAATCGATGGAGCAATACATGTACGGGGTCATTTATGGTGTGGTGGGCGAGCGGCTTGCGTTCGACAGGCCGCACACAGAGCCGCCGGCGCGCGGCGGCACGCTCGCTTCTATGCTGAATGAGCTCTCCAGCCGCGGCTGGGAGATGGTCTCGATGACTTCACCCGGCAACCAGATCGTTTGCGTGCTCCGGAAACGCCGCGAGGCGGTCTCGGCCGCGACGGCCGCGCCACCCGCGTTTAACGTGTAGGGCGGCCTGAACCTGACCGGGGATGCGCCCTGGCGTGGACTTCCTGAAGCCGGCGTGCGGAGACGTGGGTGTAGATCTGGGTGGTATTGAGGCTTTGATGGCCGAGAAGCTCCTGCACTGATCTCAAATCCATCCCGCCATCTAATAGGTGCGTTGCGAAGCTATGCCTCAGCGCGTGCGGAGAAAGCTTGAGTCGAGCGGCCGTATTCACAATATGCCGGTCGTAGACCCGCTCCACACTGCGAGTGGTCAGCCGCCCGCCGCGCGCATTAAGAAACACGGCGTCTCCGGATACCGAAGTGATGAGCTGGGGCCGGGCGTCCGAGAGATAGGATTGCATCGCGTCACGCGCCGCGCGCCCAAACGGCGCCACGCGCTCCCGGTTTCCCTTGCCGCGCACGCGTACGGCTCGGCGATCCAGGTCGATTGAGGGGATGTCGAGCGCGCAAAGCTCGCTGATCCGAAGGCCGGCGCCATAGAGAAGCTCTAAGATGCTTGAGTCACGCATCCCCAGGGGCGAGTCTCGATCCGGGCTCTCCATCAGAGCTTCGATTTCCGCCGGGCGGAGCACCCGGGGCAGCGATTGCGCCATGCGCGGACCACGCAGCCCCGCGGCCGGACTGGACACCAGCCGGCCCTTGCGAACCAGGAACCGATAGAAGCTCCGGAGCGAGGCCAGCCGGCGCGCCACCGTCGCCGGGGACAGGTCTCGCGATTGCAGCGCCACCAGCACCCGCCGCAGGTCCTCGTACCGGGCCTCTTCCCACGTCGAGAGGCCGATCTCTTCCATTAAGTCTATGATCCCGGTCAGGTCCTCGGCGTAGGCCCGCAGTGTATGTTCCGAGGCGCTCCGCTCATGCTCCAGGTACGACAGAAACAGATCAATCGCTTCGTCCACTCGTTCTCCTCCACTCCCTGAGACCTCTCTCACGGCCTCTCCCCGAAACGGGAAGAGGAGCCTATGCTCGGACGTTTCAACCTCTCTCCCGGCCTCTCCCCGAAACGGGAAGAGGAGCCTATGCTCGGACGTTACAACCTCTCTCCCGGCCTCTCCCCGAAACGGGAAGAGGGGCCTATGCTCGGGTGTTACAACCTCTCTCCCGGCCTCTCCCCGAAACGGGAAGAGGAGCCTATGCTCGGGCACTCGTGGTTCATCGTTCATCCAATACTGTTCAAATAACGGACCCAGTGATTGAAGTCAGGGGATAGAACGGAGCCAAGTCCACCTGCGTGGACTCCTGGAACGGGGCCAACGGCGTCTTTTTTGAACGGTATTGGACCAAGGACGGAGGACGGATGGGAAGGCGCGTGGCGCGGGAGCCGGGCCATCGAAGAACGAGTACCTCTTCCCGAAGCTGCTCGCGCGTCGCTGTTGCCAGTCGGGTGCGGAACAACTCAAGCCCGACAACTTTATAGCCCAGGGAAGCGGCGATATCGGCGAGGAGACGGCCGGTGCGGATCATGACCCTTAGATAGGACGCCTGATCCCCCACAACATAAGCCAGTTGTGCGCCCGACCGGAGAATCGGGCGCATCTCGGCAAGGTGACGGGCCATTCCTCCAAAATAGAGCCGGGTCACGCGCGCGTACTGCCTTTCGAACCCCGAGGTCTTTCCCATCTCGATCCGGCGGGCCTCGATCAGGTCCGCGATTTGGGCCACTTCGCTGTCAACCCCCAAACATCCATCGTCGGTATCGTCTCGATAAACTCCCCTGGTGTTGGAGCGGACCAGCGTTTTCTTCACGCTGCGGAGTTCCTCTTTGCTTGAGATGAACCCCAGTAGAACCGACTCCAGGCGGGTCGTGCGAGTGTAATCTTTTTCATTGGGGTAGGGTGGTGACGTGATGACGGCATCCACCGATCCCGGTTCCAGCGCCTCGCAAATGCGGCGTGAATCGCTGTAATGAACTTCGGACGGCGCCGGAGGCCCTGTCTGCACATGCTCCAGATCCCGCGCCATCTTGCAAACCCCATTCAACCACGTCGAGATGACCGGGGCATCCGCCTTCGCCGGGCCGACGCCGACCTCGGGACCGAAGTGAAGATTGCTGATCGAATTAACCAGCGCCCGGGCGAGCGCTAACCGCTCATGCCCGTTGAACTCTTCTCTCGCCCGGGAGCGCAGCGTGTCGAGCAAGACCAGTGTTTTATGCAGCGGCAGTGGACTGATGGAGTCGGCGAGAAGCAGCGCCGCCAGCTCATCCGGCAGGCGCCGGAGCGCAGTCGAAGGACAGGGCCTGGGCAAGATTGGATCATCATCGATACCCTGCGCCATTAACTGGTCGTACGCCGCGAGAGCGACACTTCGGGCATGACGCGCAAGCTCAGCCGGGACCGGCGACCAGTCCACCTTGACCGCGCTCGCGAAGTGGGCCAGTGGATTTGCCTCCACCCCCACCGAAGGGACACCCCGCTTTTTGCACTCGACCAGCGTGGTCCCGGTTCCGCAGAACGGGTCCAGGACCCGGCTCCGGTGATCGATGCCAAAGCGATCCAGGTATTCGCGTACCAGATGCGGTGGGAACGAAAGCACAAACCGGTACCAATCATGCGCCGCGAGGTCCTCCGGAGCGATCTGATTCGCGTCGGCCCGCGTACTGCTCAGCGCGTTTACCATCCTTCGTAACGCTCCTTTTTCTCGCTCACCAAAACCCGGGTGCGAGGCGTGAGGCGCGAGCGTGAGGCGCCACGTTCCGGCGCTCTCACCGTCCCACCATCCTACCCACACACTCTCACACACACACTCTCACACACACTCTCACACACGCACGCGCCCACCGTCCTCCGCCCGCGCCTCAAGGCAGCCGCGATCATTTGGCCCTCAACCGGGCGGCGCTGTCGGGCAGTGATGTGGTTTTGGCGCCGGCGATGTTTGCAGTCCAGCCGTCGGGAGACTCGGCGATAAGAAGCGCCTGTGAATCCAGCGCAGGTTTCCCTTCCGCCGCGGTGACTCGCGCATAACTCCCATCCGGCTTCAGCTCCCAGGCGTTTACGGTGTCCGCCAGTTGAAGTTCCAGAACCCTGCGAACTCGCCGCCGGTGAAGCGCCTCCTCCAGCGGAAAGAGCGTCTCCACTCGCCCATCCAGATTGCGATCCATCAGGTCGCCGCTTCCCAGGTACATCTGTTCTTCGGCATCCTGCCCAAACGCATAGACCCGGGAATGTTCCAGGAACCGGCCCACAATCGACACCACGCGGATGTTCTCGCTGACGCCAGGAATGCCGGGGCGAAGACAGCAGATGCCGCGAACGATCAGATTGATCTTGACTCCGGCGCGCGCGGCGCGGTAGAGCGCCCGAATAATCTGCGGATCGGTGAGACCGTTCATCTTGAAAGTGATGCGGGCCGCTTCGCTCCGCTTCGCCTTATCCCGCTGCCCGTTAATCATCTTTACAATGCGGTCCCGGAAGTTTACGGGCGCCACCAACAGTTTCCTGTACCTCTGGGGTTCGGAATACCCGGTGAGATAATTGAAGAGGTCCGCCACGTCTTCACAGATCTCCGGGTCATCGGTAAAATAGGAAAAATCGGTGTAGATACGGGCTGTGGACGGATTATAATTACCCGTGCCGAGATGGGCGTAGCGCCGGAACCCGGATGGCTCCTGCCGTACGATGAGACAGATTTTGGCGTGAGTCTTGAGTCCGATCAGGCCGTATGCCACGTGAACGCCTTCGGCTTCCATCTGCCGGGCCCATTCAATATTTGGCTCTTCATCAAAGCGGGCTTTGAGCTCCACGAGCGCCGCCACCTGCACGTCATTTTCCCGGGCCTGGAGCAAAGCCTCCACCACCGGCGAGTGCGCCCCCACCCGGTAGAGAGTCTGTTTTATCGCCAGCACATTATCATCCGCCGCCGCGGACCGCACAAAATCCACGACCGGCGCAAACGCGTCGTAGGGATGATGGAGCAGCACGTCGCCATCCTGTATAAACGGAATGATCGAATTCTTCGCTTGAATCTCTATCGGAATACGCGGCACGTATGGCGGATAGAGTAGATTCGGGCGATCCAGTTGCGTCAATTCGCTGAATGATCCAAGCCCGATCGGATTCGGAACCTGGTAAATGGCCGAAGGGCCGACCTTGAGATGCTGTGCCAGCCAATCGCGGAGTCTCGCCGGCGTCTCTGCCGCGATCACCAGCCGCACGGTATCGCCGAACTGCCGCTGATCCAGCTCGTCTTCGATCGCTTCCAGCAGGTCCGCCGCCTCTACCTCGTGAATCACCAGGTCAGCGTCCCGCGTCACCTGAAACACAAAGCTGCCTACAACCTGTTTGCCCGGGAAGAGAACACCCAGATTTGCGGCGATCACGTCTTCGATACGCACCAGGCGAATCATTCGATGCTGGCCGGGCGCCGGACTCCCGTTGAAAGGTGTCAGGTGGAGGAAGCGAGGAAGGTTCGTGGGCACCTTGACCCGCGCCATCACCTCTCGTTCCCGATCCTGTATGCAGACGAGCAGATTTACCGAAAGGTTGGAGATATGGGGGAACGGATGCGCCGGATCGATCGCGAGCGGCGTTAGAATCGGCAGGATCCGCTGCTCGAATATCTGCTGAAGATCCCGTTCCTCCTTCGGCCGAAGCTGGGAGTAGGTGAGAATCTGAATCCCCTCCCGTTCCAGCGCCGGCATCAGCTCATCCTCCAGAATCCGCCGCTGTTCGGCTAAGAACCGTTCCGTATGGTCGTGGATCTGGACCAACTGCTCCTCGGGCGTTACCCCATCCGGATTGGGATGCGGTCGGTTGGACGCCACCTGCCGCTGCAGTCCCGAGACCCGGATCATGAAAAACTCATCCAGATTTGTGGCCGAGATCGCAAGAAACCGGCATCGCTCCAAAAGGGGATGCCGTGTTTCTCGCGCCTGCGCCAGAACCCGGTCGTTGAACGCCAGCCATGAGATCTGGCGGTTGATGAACAACCTCGCGTCAGATAGCTTGACTTCTGGTGATATTCCCACGGCTTCACTCGCTTTTTTACGTTTTACGGCTTTCAAATTGTTCGCCTTTGCTTAACCGTATTCTGCTATGATAACTCCAACGGGCGCGCAAGAAGGCGCGAGGCGCGAGGCCCGAGGTACCATTGCTTCTCCCATATCCTCACTCATCCATCCACCGTCCGTGCCTGGCCGCAGCCCCCGGTTCAAACCGGGCGCTGCGGTCGCGAAACCCTCCGGCGAGGGTCCAAATACACCCTATCCTCCGTCCCCCGTCCTCCGTCCTCCGTCCCTCGTCCTCCGTCCTCCATCCCCCGTCCTCCATCCCCCGTCCTCCGTCCTCCGTCCTCCGTCCTTCGCGCTTCCAGCAGCACGCCCTCTCTCAGACCGGTCGGTGAAACGTCCAGTGACGGGAAGCCGGCATGATCCAGGACAGCCCAGAGTATTACTGCGGCCGCCGGCAGCGCCCTCGCCCGCGCCGGGTTAAGACCCCACTGCTGCGCCAGCGTCGATGACCGCTGGCGCGAGAATTCGCTCGCCATTGTCTGCAGCCGGGCCACCGTCAGCGTCTCATTGCTGAAACTGCGAAGCGCCCGGGCCGAACCCCCGATCGCGACGACCGACGCGCCGGCTGCGGTCGGGAGCTTTGAGAGCATCCCGGCAAGCTCCCGCCGGAGTATTTGCAGCTCCTCCTGAGACGGAGGATCATGCGGCAGAAAGCGCCCGATGAGCCTCCCGGTTCCGATGGGCAGTGAAATGATCTCTTCCGGATCGCGGCCCGGCGTCCCTATCGAAAGCTGAGCGGATCCTCCGCCCAGGTCTATCACCAATGCCCGCTCCGGCGTGGGAATCCCGCCCGCAGCGAAAGCGCCCCGGAATCCCAACCGCCCCTCCTCATGCCCCGACAGAATCCTGGTCGGCAGCCCGGTGCGATCTCGAACGGCGTCGATCAGCGCGGCGCCATTCAGAGCGTCTCGCACCGCGCTCGTCGCTACAATCGCCGGCGCGGGGGATCCTTCGCTGGCCGCGATGAGCGTCATCAGCGCGGTCGTTTCGATGGCGATGGCAAATCGATGCTCATCAATTCTTCCTGTCCGATCCAGCCCCTCCCCCAGTCGCGCCGCAATCAACTCACTGCGGACCGGCCTCACCGTTCCACCCTTCACCTCCCCGACCAGCAGGTGAATCGTATTTGAACCAATATCGATAACAGAGAGTAGGTCCATAAAGAGAGCGGCGCGAAGACCATTCAAAAACGCGTTCGCATCATCCTGGGCGTGGCGAGCCAGAGAAGAGTGGCGGATCCGGGTTGGAGAGTATCAATTCGGAGCGCGGTGACGCTGCCTTTTTTCAGGTCGAATGAGACGCGGGCGCCGTCCCCGGATAGGAGATAGGAGATCAGCTCTCCCAACAGCGGCTCATGCCCGACCAGAGCGAGCGAAGCCGCGCTCGCGTGAGCGGCCAGGGCCGCGACCACCTCTTCCGGTGTTCGTCCCGGTTCCAACGCTTCGAATCGAGCCGCCGCCGGCCAGCCCGCCGCTTCCTCCAAAATCTCCGCCGTTTGCCATGCGCGGACGAGTGGGCTGCTCAGCGCCTTCTCCACCCGCGGCGCCAGCTCTTTGAGACCCCGGGCCGCGGCGTTGAACCGACTCCGGCCTTTCGAGGTGAGCGGACGATCACGGTCGTCCGGCCACTCTTTCGGGTCGCGCGCAAAGGCGATGCCGTGTCTGACCACGTATAGATCCATGTTATGACTCCTGTGAGCTGGGAGCTAAGGGCGGTCCCTCGGCTGGGGCTGGTTTCATTAGCGCCGCCAGGCTCGCCCTCTTTTCCCGGGTCATTTCGGCGTCCAGCTTCTTAAACTGCTTCTTGCTCAATGCTTTGAACACCTTTGGGAACTCGTCGCGCTTACGAGCTGCTTCCGCTGCATAACCGGCCGCAAGATCGCCCATAAGAAAGCAGGCCTCCGGCCCCATCGCCTGACCCTGCGCCTCGTTGAGGGATTTAAGCTGCTCGGCGGCGACGCAGGCGTCCTGGTGGCTGCCAAGAAGGTCTTGCAGCGTCACAAGCCGGTTGATAAACCGCCGCGCCGGTTCTCCATACAGGTCGGCGAAGAATTCCAGGGCATACCGCAGCTTCTTGGCGCGTATCCGCACCTCATGATACTCTACTGGCGGCGATTTTTTTCCAATTTCCCGCCCGGCTTTCCGCAGCTTTTGATATCTTTTCGCAATGAGATCCGGCGCGATGGCGACGGCGATAGGCGAATCGGCCGGCGCCTCGCGGGAAAGAATACGTATCAGCGAGCGCATCACGCGATCCTGCCGCCGCGAATCGAGCGCCTGAAGCATCCGCTGACGCGCCGCTTTTCGCCGCTCATTCAGCGCACCGAGAATAGCGGTTCGCGCCGCGACCTCCCTGGGGGATACTGAAGCCGCCGCGCCCTCGATCTGTTGAATCTGCACGTCCAGGTCGCGTGCGTCGCCGAGCGCGTGGGCGGCGCGGCCCAGTTCTTCATGAAGTCGCTGCATCCGCGGCGGGAGGTACTCCTCAAATAGCTTGATGGCGGCCCGGATCCGGCGCGCCGCCACGCGGAGGTCATGCAGCGACTCGGGATCCTCTCCCAGGCGGGCCATTGGCTCATGGATCATGAAGCGCGTCAGATGCTGACGCATCACGGCGAATGCCGTCTCCCCCAGTGAGAGTGATGGGAGAACAGCGGTGGACCCGAGATCCGGCGGCTTGCCAGGCGCCAGGCCCATCGCGACCAGCGCCGATTCGTACTTCGAGGCGCCGGCCGGGGTGAGGGCGCACTCCTCCCACAACTTTCCCACCCACTCCTTTAGCGCCGGATGACCGGAAGACTTCGATTCGATTTCAACGCGCTGAAGCCTCGCGGGTTCCCGCGCGCCGCCCCCCGACCGGCTGTAGGAGCGCAATTCCTTGTGCGATTTGTCTGGCGCCACAAGAAGAGTCTCATCGAGCGCAACCTCGGCGATCACTTTTCCATCCGCGCGCAGATCGAAAGCCGATCGTTGCGTTCGGATCTCAAAGAGCGGCCGTACCGGCAGGAGTCCGGCGACCGCGCGCACACGCTCTCCCACTGGCCCCTGCAGCGTCTCCACCGAGGCGCTCGCCGGCAGCGGCTCGCTGAACTCAAGACGGCGGCGGAGCGCGTCTTCCGCAGGCGCTGAGATAGACTTGAGCGTCGCTTCCGCCCGGCGCCCCTTGCGCCGGATTCGGAGGGAGCAGCCGGCCCGGTGAAAGTTCCAGTTATCGGTGTCCAGATAGGTATCCCGCTGCTCAACCGGAGGCTTCGCCTTAATAGCGATTGTCGTTCCGTCAGGCGCAGTCCACTGTTGGAGGCAGCTCTTTACGCGATCCAGGTCGGGCGTGTCGAACTGCCACTCAATCTCCTCCGGAGCACGGTGAGGGGAGTTATCTGGCATAGGCCTGTGTAATTAACGGCTCAGGAGGATCAAGAACGCCGCGTGGATCAGGATGTGGCATTGCGAGCCAGCGCGCAGGCCCCGAGTGCGCCGGAATAGTCGCCCAGGGTGGAGTGCTCGATACGAATCTGGCCCGATGGGTCAGGGCGCAGGAACCGGCTTCGCGCCGTTTCACGAATCGGCGCCACAAAGCTCTCCTTAAGCCGGGAGGCGACGCCGCCGCCCAGCACCACAATCTCCGGGTCCATCGCATTGACCAGGCTGCCGGCGAGCAGTCCCAGGTAATGCTGCGCACGAGCGACGACCTCGATCATCACGGCGTCTTTCTTTTCGAGAGCTCGCTCAATGACGCTGCTGGTCATCCGGGTCTTCTGTCGCTCCTCCATCAGATCGAACACGCAGGTTTTTCGGCCCTCGTCGTGCGCCGCTCGCACGTCACGCTCCATCGAAGTGCGGCTTGAGAACGCTTCGGCGCAGCCTCGGCGGCCGCACGAGCACTCGGGACCATTTTCATCCAGGCAAATATGGCCAATCTCGCCGGCGGCGCCGCGAAAGCCGCGATCCAGCTTGCCATCGATAATCCAGCCGCCGCCAATGCCGGTTCCGACCCAGATCCCGACGGCGCGCGACGTCTTCCTGGCGGACCCAAACGCGTGCTCACCAAGAATAGCGACCTGCACGTCATTTCCGAGCACGACCTCCTGCTTGAGCCGCTTTCCAAGATGCGACGAAAGCGGTATGTCGGCCCACCGCAGATTAGGCGCCCGAACCACGATGCCCCGTTCCGGGTCCACCGCGCCGGGGGCGCCAATCCCAACGCCTTCTAACCTGTTGAGCTTGATGTCGGCCTTCTTCGCCGCCTCGATGACCTGCTCCGCGATCTGGTCAATAATTCCGTCCGCGTCGAGGCTGCGGTCGGTCACACAATCCGAGCTGCCGAGAACCTTCCCCTTTCGATCGGCGATGACGGCGATCATGCTCGTGCCTCCCAGATCAACTCCCGCGTACAACGACATACTGCCTCCTCAGATTCAGTCTGAAATGTTGTTGGTGTGCTATACAAGACGTTATTCGCAGCGAATGGTGAACCTTCCTCTTCCGATCGGGCGTTCATCTCTCAATTAACGAGTATTTATTGCAGGAAAAACGGCGCCGCAGAGGAATCTAAACGCAATGCGATCCCGGGTTCGTACATATCTTGCGTTCACCTGCGCCTCGACCCTTATGCCGGCGGCGCTGGCCCTCGCCGGCTCGCCGGCGTTCGCCGGCCGCTCAGGCGCCGCAGAAGTTGATTACGTACGGGAAATCCGGCCCATCTTAAGGCGGATTGCTAGCAGTGCCACGGTCCTGACATGCAGCAGAGGTCGCTAAGAACGCTAACACAACGTGTCATTGGGTAAGACGATGGGCGGCATTTCCTGGGAGATGCTGCCCCGGCAGATGGGCTGTTCCGGCATGACCACCTGCGGAAAGGCATCACTCTCGTGACTTACCGAGAGCCAGCTGTGGAGGAGGTCATGCGCGGCGCCAGTGGTAAGGTCGCTCTCGTGGTCGGCGTGATCGTGGCAGGAACCATGGCAATTGGCCACATACCGGCCAATGCGGGCCGCGGCGCACACTTTGCTCATGCTGCCGCAAGCCCGGGGGCATCGCGTCGGCGCCCCACACCGGAGGCGCTGGCCCTCGGGATCAAGATCGCCGGCACAGAGATTTACCTTACCGATGGAAAGAGCCGGCTGCTCCTCCTTCAGGGCTGGGGGACACCGTCCGGGCTGCGGCCTGGCGTCACCTGGGACCATGGGCACGAGGTCAGGATACGCATGGGAAGGCTGCTGGTCCTGCGCCGTGGAAAGCAGATCGGATCGATCAGCCTCAAGGATTTGCACGATCGTTGGCTGTATGACGACGCCGTCTGGACGAATCACGCGATGGCCAACGAGGCGCGCTACCTGGATCATGGCGGTGGCAATATGGGCATGGACCTGACAGAAGCCATTCCAGTACGGGGCGGCTTGCTGGGCGTCATCAACTGGCAACCCCTCGACTCGGTGGGCGAGAGCTTGTATGCGCAGCACCTCGTTCGGCTAACCTTTGCCCCGGAGCCGGATATACACGTCGTGCGCCTGCTCGCGCCGATTCGTCCCGACGTCTTCGGCGCGTATCGGGGCTACTACGGGCCTCGCCTGTTCCGCCTGCACGGCGCGCCGGCGCTCTACACGCCGGCGGGGCTCCAGCCGCTCACCACCTCGGGTAAGCCCACCGGGCGGATCATCCCACTGCCGAAAGAGCTGTATCCGTGGGGAATCGTGGCAGACAGGTGGGCGGTCGTGTAAACCGCTGACGAAGACTCCCCGCATCCGCTCCAGGTGCTGGACCTGTCGACACGCCGCGTCCGGCCCGTTCCCGGCAGTTGGAATGGCATGACGGCCATGGACCCGGGCAATGTCTTCACTCCGGCCGGATTGCGGCAGTTTCTGGCAGAGGCGCCGGGCACAAACCGCGTGGCTGTGGTCAGCGTGCCATCGCTGAAGAGCGTGCTGCTCATGAACCCGAATTATCCCCACGCCCTGTTTCTTTGGAAGGGGCTGGTGGTCATCGTAAATAACAACCGACAGCGAATCCAGTGCTTCAGCCCCGCCACCGGTCGGTTGCTGCGCACCTGGTCTATCGGTCCTGCAGTGCCGGCTGTCACGCCGGCGCTGCGTGCGGCCACCGATCGGCTGCTGCGCACCTGGTCTATGGCGCCGCGGCCGTAAAGTCCTAACAACAGACCCCGACCAGCAGCCACCCGATCGGGGCGCCGGGCCGGGTGTCGGCGACCCCGAGATTGCCATGGGATCAGCATGGCGACGCGCAGTACGATGATCTGCTCACCGGGCTTCCCCGGCTCTGCCGCGAAACCGACCAGGCGGCCTCCGCGCTGATCAAGGATCTGAAGCAGCGCGGACTGCTCGACTCAACGCTCGTGGTGTGGGGTGGAGAGTTCGGCCGCACACCCATGAACGAAGGCCGCGATGGATCCAAGTTCTTAGGACGCGACCATCATCCCCACGCCTTTAGCGTTTGGAGGGCCGGCGGAGGAATCAAGAAAGGCTTCGCCCTGGGCGCCACCGATGAGCTGGGATACACCGACGTATACGGAAACGTGGCGCACAAGGTCGTCGCCTGAAAAGCGCGTTAGTCTCCGGGCTCCGCGCCTGGTTTTTCATCGATCATAACACCCTTCCTGAACCGGACAGTTCCCTCGCGCATCCATTCGGGAAGATGCTCGCGCACCGCGTCGCCGATTTCATCGCGGATCCGCAGTTGGAACGCGCGTTTTGCGCCCGGCCTGGTCCGAAATAGAACGTGGGGTCCGGGGATCTCTTCGTCGTCCGCGCCGAGATAGTCAGCGAGAAGCGACGCCGCGACGCCAATCTCGTCGAACCCGGCCTCATCAGAAACCGGATCAAAAAAGCCGGGATCGACAGCCTCCATCTGCTCCAATCGTGCGAGCGTCCGGTTATACTGCCGGGCGCAGTTAAGCCGGCCGTTCTTCAACAACCCCATCATCCCCGCCTCCTTCGCGATGCTGAGAATCCCCCTCAGCAGGCGAGAGAGTTTTCGGATTTCGGTGTCGTTTGAGCCGCCGCTTTCCTGCTGCGGAGCTTCGCTCTGCCGCTCCGCCGTCGTCGGATCTTTTTCCATGAGTCTTCCTCCCTTGATTCTGCAACCGCTTCTGGTTTTGTAATGCCTGTTGATCTTGCAGCGTCAGCTGATCCTGCAGCAATTGCCGTCGAACGAGTTCTCGGGCCTGCCGGAGCCTCCATTTCACCGTTTCCAGGGGTAATGAAAGGAAGCCGGCAATCTCTCGCACGGTCCATTCACGGTAATAGTAAAGCTCAACCACGAGCCGGTATTTAACCGGGGTTCGCCCCAGCGCGGCGCGTATCGCAGCCTGCTCCAGGGTATTCAGGAGCTGCTCCTCCGGCCCCGGCGTAAGCGCCTCACTTTGCCGCAGGATCAATCGATCCATCTCGGCCTCTTCAGTCGGCGAGCTCCGGCTTTCCCGACTCGCCACCCGGCGCGCTCGGTGCCGGGTGATCGCGCAGAGCCAGGCGGCAAATCGGGTCGGATCCTCCAGTTGATTGAGCGCCTTGAACGCGAGCAGAAAAGCCTCCTGCGCCACGTCCTCGGCCGCATCCCTCCGCCCTATAACCTGTTCGGCGACAAGCGTCACCGCGGCGCGGTAGCGGCGTACCAGCGCGTCGAACGCCGTCATGCTTCCGAGCAGCGCCGCTACGACGAGATCTTCATCCTCCAGGCAGTCATCGCATTCAGGGGTCAATCGGCGCTCCTTAGGCAATAGAGTCGCTGGCAGACGAAAAAGGGAGGCCGATCGGTTAAGAAATCGCGCCGACGGCATACTCGATGGACCTTCAAGCAGAACCGAGGTTGCGGGGGGCGCCGTCATCAGCGCGGACAACCGTTGTCTTTCGATCGGTATCCGCGCTAAGCTGGTGAACGAGCCCACGAGCATCTCCGAGCGTGGTCGACTGGCGCGGCTTGCCGGGTTTGACGTCGGTCATGTCGCTCCCGAGCGCCCTGGAGGGCAGTTTGCTGCGCGTTAAGTGTCTACTGACGATCGCCCTGGTCGCCCTTATGGGATGCGGTCAGCCCTCTTCACGAGCCCAGCAGCCGCCGCAGAAACCGCGTCCTCCGTCGTCTCACCGGACAGGGCCGGTTCGCGTCGTCGGCCATTCGCTCGTGGACCGCCACGGCCCGTTCCTCGGGCTGGGCGTATCCTACTTCTCTGCCCTCTGGCGATGTCGCAGCGATCCGGCACGCCTGGAATCCGATCTGCAGTTCCTATCACGGCAGGGCTTCAACTACTATCGAATGCTCGCCATGGTAGGATGGAACCCGGCGTGGAAAGGCAGGGAGATTGCGCCTGTCGCGTTTACCACCCACGACGGGCGGCATATCGCGGCATGGCCGGACTATTGGAAGCAGATGCGGCGCCTCATCGACCTGGCATACGACCGGTTCGGGATGCGGACGCAGATCACGGTGTTCGCCGACGCTCAGCTCATGCCGCGCAAGCAGGATCGTTTGGACTACCTTCGTCGACTTCTGCGTGACGTGGTAGCCGGGCGGGAACAGAAGATCATTTTGATCGAGGTCGCCAACGAGGGATGGCAGAACGGATTCCCTGGAGACGAAGGTCTCGCCGAACTGCGTGAGTTCACGAGCTACCTGGCGCAGAGGACCAGCGTGCCGATTGCCACTTCGTCCAACCACGACCGTCCGTTCGCGGACACATACGCCCACAGCGACGCCGATATCGCCACCTGGCATTTCAGCCGCGATCGCAGCGTCGATGACGGCTGGAAGCCCGTCTATGACTGCTGGGAACTGGGGAAGCTGCCCGGTTACCCTCCCGTGAGCAGCAACGAGCCGATTGGTCCCGGGGCATCCGTGGCGTCGGAGACCTCAGACATTCGCCTGGTGATGGCGCCCGTTTTTGCCTATATCGCCGGACTTCCGATGTACGTGTTCCACTGCGGAGCGGGCGTCATGGGGCGCACGCGTTTCGAGGACACGCCCTGCATTCGTCTGCTCGCGCCACTCATTGCAATGCTGCCGGCTGACCTGCCGAGCTGGCAGCGCAGCGACGCGAAGGATCCCGGCGCTCCGTTCACGATCTACGCCGCGGGACTCCCCAATAAGACCTGGCCGGAGGCGCCGGCAAGCCGCGATGGCTGCGTTCGCATGGTCAGCGCATCCAGGGGACACGACTTTGTCTGCGCTGCCATCGGGATTCGGCCGGGCGGACTGAAGATACAGGCCCGCGTTTCTGTATCGTTCCGCGTTGTTGATCCGCTCACCGCCAGGGTTGTTGACCACGTCGAGATGGGCGCTGGCGAGCAGCGGACACTCCCCGCCGGATCAGGGGCATGGCTGCTGCTGGGACGCTTCCGAAAGTGAATCGCGACCGCTCGTCGGCCCCCATCCCCAATCTGGCACGGATCTGTTATTTCGGGCGATCGATCAATGCCTCGCGATCGACCAGCAGAGCCCAGTCACCTGTGTCTGGCGCCTGGAACGTCGGGGCGCTTCCGCCCCGCACGACGCTGCCGGGCAGCTTCGCGCCCGTTCGCGGGTTAAGCCATTCGGAGCGGAAGCTGGCGCGGGTTGCTGTGAGATTCAGGCTGATGCGTGCTCCATGCGCTGTATAGCACACGTAGCATACCCCCGGCCGCGCCAGGCAAAGCCCCACCCGGGATTCACCCGCTCGTGGTGCGAGGCCAGCTCGTCGTACGGCAAGGCGCTCAGGGAGCTGTGCAGGTTCTCCAGGTACGGGAGCGCCGCGAGGGGCTGGCGTAGCGCCGGTGGTTCGTTACCTGCGTCCATGACCCCGAAAGCTCCGCCGGCGAGCCGCATGGCGAAGTTGTGGTCCAGGTATGCTCTCCCCCAGCCCGTCAGTTCGCAAAAACCCTTCGTGCCGGCATGGTCTGCCACCATGTTCGCCTTGTTCCCCCGCTCCCACATCAGAACCAGCCCCTTGCGATTCGCCGGCCAATTGGCTCCGGACCGCCGCGCCTTTGACTTCGCCAGTCGAGGACTGGCCGCGACTTGCGCACCTCCTGGCACAGCCAGGAACACGTCGGGGAACCGGTCGCACCCCTTGTCAAACAGCGGACCGGAGTTCCCTGGATCTGCAGCGTGTTAGGATCGGTGCGGGCAACGAAGATGTCGTAGTCCGTCTCGAAGTGGTCGTGCACGCCCGGAGAAGCGGGGAAGGCGAAGAGGCGCTAGCAGGACCGCCGCACGGTCTTCACTGTAGGCCCGGGCGTTCTCCGCCACGATCCGGTTCCCGCGGGTGGTGAGATCGAGGATGTGCATAGGAACCTGCACGCCGGCCTTGGCGGGCGCATAGGTGTTGAGGCCTTCGGGTTAGCTCAGGTAGACGATCTTCGTCGCATCGGGTGGGATGTGTGGACAAAAATGGTCCCGGCCTTTCTCGTCGGGGCTGAGCTGGCGCAGTCCGGACCCATCCAGCGGGAGGCCGATCGGCTGGAAAATCTCATTGCCCGAGAGTTATCCGGCGAATCGCGCCCCCCTTCAAAACAGAATCATGGTCTCTATAGAAATCATCTCCCCAATGACCTCCGATGGGACTCTATAGGTTAGAGGGACGCCGCGCGCCAAGGGAGAATTTTGCACGAGAATAGATTCGCCCTGAACGGGTCGACCCTTCCCGGAAGAGCCACTTCGCTTCCAACGCTTTGAGAGGATACCCGATGAACAGAAGAACACTAATCTCCAAAATGACGTTCGCGCTGGGTGGTCTCCCCGCAATGGTGCTGGCGGATCCGCCGGCTCCCACGCCAGCTCCTGCGCCGGCGGCTGTAAAGCCCGCCACCGCCGCTGAGCAAGTGTCCCGCATTACGCTCTACCGCCAGCTTAACGCCCTCGGCCTCACTCCAGGTCAGGTTTCGGACATCGGACGGCGGCTCACCCAACTCGCGGCGGCGGATCGAGATTATACATCGAAGCAGGTGGACGCCGGTAAGAGCGTGGCGCCCGCGCTCCAACGGATTGAGGACGCCGTGTTTCTTGGCCGCGCGCCGGACGCTGCCGACGAGGCGCAGGCGGGCGCCGCTCTTAGTCCACTTGCGCCGGACGGGGAACGCGTGGCGCGGCTTAGGACGCAAACAATCGATGCCATCAGGGCGGAGCTGAGGCCGCAGCAGATGACCGCTATCCGGGGTTTCCTGGGAATTCCGCCCGAGCCGCTCCCGCTGCAGAACGGAGCCGGCTCGTTTATTAAGCCCAGGATGCTCACCGGGCCGGGCGGTCCCGGCGGACCCGCGACTCCCGCCGGCGGACCCGCGAATCCCACCGGTGGCACGTCTCGTCCGCCCGATCCGCTGAAGATGATTAAAGACCTGATGGACCGTTACCGGAGAATGCCGCAGATCGATTTCGATGATCAGAAACACCACGCCGCCAATGGTAACATCATGATGAACATGAACGGTGTGAGCCTTACCGACCCGGATTTTGCGGCCGAGAATAACGGAGTTAGCTTTTTTGATGAAATGGCCCAGCTTCGGCAGATGTCCGACGCCGAGTACCAGGCAGACCGCGCCCAGCTTGCTGTGGGTCTATCTCAGCAGTTCGATACGTACAGGGCGAGCCATCCTCAATCCGCGATCATGGCTGAGGGGCCGGGAGCGCTCATTACCGCCGGCCAATCCGCCGAGACCGCCCTCAACAACGAAGCGGTCCGGCGCTTCTTTCTGCAGCCGGATACGCTGCGCTACCTACAGGCCCGGCTGCCGCGGTAACCCAAAGCCGCGTCACTCATTGGATTCAGGCGGCGCCTGGACCACGCTGCCTCGCGCCGTCGGCCTCACCGATGATGCCGCGGTCCCGGAGCCAATCCACGAACCGCGCCGTCCAGGTAGAGCTCGGATGGGGTCCCGGGCGTACTCCCAGCCCGTGTCCACCCGCCGCGTACGCATGGAGCTCGGCGGAGACGCCGGCCCGCTTCAAACTCAGGTACATGACAACGCTGTGGTCCACCTCTGAGATCCGGTCATCGGTGTCATGCGCCAGGAAGAACGGG
>DASRZA010000045.1:0-5027 GCA_035686845.1 Armatimonadota bacterium
GCGGCCACTAATGCCGCCGGTAAGATGCCCGTCAGCGACGATCAACTCGCCTCGACCAAGGGACTGCAAACAACAAAGACGCCGCCGGTTGCCGAGCCCGCATTCACAGCGGCTGTATGTCCCGGAAAGTGGCGGACGAAGTATCTCTCGGCCTCCTCGCGAATAGTCGCGGCTTCGGCGAGATCCTCGCCGGTACAGTCTACTCGGCGTCTCGAATTCACACGCAGCCAGGGATGCCCGCGCCCTTCGTCCACGATAGCATCGTAATCCTCTCTTGTCATCCATCGCCCAGCCCGTACTATTACGCCCCGATCGATTAACAGGTGAGTGAACTTGCATCCATCGACGCCGAAATCGCGGTCGGGCGCGCGGACCGGTAAACCGCCTTGGAGAGCGCATCGACTATCGACAGTGATGTTGTGGATCGGGAGCCAGATCTGAGAGGCGATTATGCCAGCGCAAGTGTTTAACTTCGAGCGGGAATCAACCCGGATGCGTGACGCCCGTCGTATCGAATTCCTGCAGGATACCGTCGCGACCCGCGCGGGTATAAAGGCCCGGTGCATGTTGTTGCGGTATCCGAACGGTTTAACGGCACGGATGGGCAGGCGAAGCAAGAAGAGATCCGGTGGATTCTCCGGGAGCGACTGGACGCCGATTCTGGCGCCATTTCACTGGCGCTTGCGTACGGGACCGACGACCAAGGATAGGCTCCTCTTCCCGCTTCGGGGAGAGGTCGGGAGAGAGGTTGAAACAATGGAGTTACAGGCTCCTCTTCCCGCTTCGGGGAGAGGTCGGGAGAGAGGTTGAAACAATGGAGTTACAGGCTCCTCTTCCCGTTTCGGGGAGAGGCCGGGAGAGAGGTTGAAACAATGGAGTTACAGGCTCCTCTTCCCGCTTCGGCGAGAGGTCGGGAGAGAGGTTGAAACACTGGAGTTACAGGCTCCTCTTCCCGTTTCGGGAAGAGGCCGGGAGAGAGGTTGAAACAATGGAGTTACAGGCTCCTCTTCCCGTTTCGGGGAGAGGCCGGGAGAGAGGTCTGCGGCGCTGCCGCGCCAGGCGCGAAACAGGACAGGCGCCGCCGGCAGGTGCTATAATACCTGCGCGGACAGCGCCTTCCTACCCCAACTGGCAGAGGGACATGACTTAGGATCATGAAAGTGTGGGTTCGAATCCCACGGAGGGCATCCGGGAAGACGGAGGATCGTTTACCTCCGTCCTTCGTCCTTCGTCCTCCGTCGATCGCTTACCCCGCGTGACCGATCGGCGGCGGTGGCGGTGGGATGTTCGGTCCACCCCCGATGCCGGGTCGCGGCGGGGTTGGCTGCGCGTTGAGAAGCGACGCGAACATGCCTTTGAACGCATCCGGAAGATCGGTGATCTTCGCCGATTTCACCAGCTCGCGTACGACGTCCACGGGCTGCTTGGCCTTGAGACCGGTCAGATAGGTCTGGATCTCCTGCCGGTGGGCATCGAGGGAGGCGGGCTTCGCCGGTAATATCTCGGCGACGCGCCAGAGTATGAAACCGGCGTTCGCGCCCTCTTTTGCCATCTCGATGGGCTCGGTGATCTCCCCGGCTTTAAGATTGGCAACCGCTGTCTGCACAGTAGGCGGAAGCAGCGTGATCGCCACCGTTCCGTAATACCCTTCATGATCCTTGTAGTATGACTGGTCGTTCGAGTATTTCTTCACGGCGGCGTCCCAGGTCATCCCCTTTTCGATCGCCGCACGCGCCGCTTTGCCCTCTGCCAGCGTCGCCGTCTTGATACGATAGAGTTTTACCTGCTTGGGTGTCGCCCACTGCTCCTTGTGCGCGTCAAAGAACGTCTTGATGTCGGCGTCGCTAATAGTGATACCCTGCTTGGTCATCGCATCCATTTCGAGCTTCGGCCTGAGAATCTGCTGCTCGAAATCCGCTTTCGTCATGTGATGCTGTTCGAGCAGCACCGGGAGCTGTCCGCTCGCCTGGGTGTTCTGCGCATTGAAGGCTTCGTCCAGCCGGGCTTGAGAGGGAACGGCGCCCTGTTTTGCCGCCGCTTCATTCAGAAGCTGGTTCAGGATAAGTCCGAGTAGCGCGTTCTGCCCGTAGTCTCGTTCAAGCTGTGTGTCCAGCGTCTCACGAGTGATCGGGTTCCCATTTACCCGGGCGACAATCGGGGGCAGCGGGAACGCGTGATCCTCTGCAGCAGGAGTGGTAGGAGCGACGGTCGGCGGAGGGGCGTGGTCGATCGGGAGATTATCCGGCGAAGTCGCGGCGCCTACGGACGGCTGCTCGATCGCGGCCGCAGCCGGCGGCGCCAGCGCCGCATAACCGAGCGCCGTAATGAGTGCGCAGACAGACAGCGAAACCGGAAGCGCCAGCGCGCGACGGATCACCGCCGCGCGTGTAATACGAAATGGACTTAACAAATTACCTCCTGAGATAGTGGGTGATAGAAAAGCGGGTGGTATCCTCCACCCACTCTTCAAGACAAGAGAATACCGGCGATCGGTTCCGCCGGTTACAATTGTGGTGTTTGCTCAGCGGCCGGGGAGCCCTACAACTCTTCGACTTCCTGAAGCGCCATAAAGATCCCCGGTCGGAGCTTATAATCACTTTGCATCGACCGGATGGCGGCGGATATCTGACGCAGGTAACCCTCCTCACCCGCGATCAGAATCTGGTTATTAGTACCCGGCCAAATAGGAGTGTTTAGCTTAAATCCGGCGCAGCCGAGACCCTCCGACTGATACGTCTTGGTCCACCCCGTGACCTCCATCTCTTCCAGCAGCTCCATCAGGCTCGTGTCGATGGCCGCATCGTAAATCAGCGTCAGCAATTTCAATCCGGAAGCTCCGATTCATCATGAGCCAGAACAGAATCCCGCTCCTGGCGCCGTCTCCCGCCATCTGAATCCGTGGTCACTCGCGCGGCTCATTGAGCGCCTCGATATGGTAACGACGGACGCGAGTCTTGCTGTCGCTCCGCCGCCGGCGGAATGGCGACAGAAGCAGCTTAACCGCATCGTCGAACAGTGAATAGACGACAGGAATCATCATCAGCGTCAGCAGCATCGAAACCATAAGACCGCCGATAACGCAGATGGCCAGTGGCGAGCGGGCTTCCGACGACGCGCCGATTCCAATGGCAATAGGCATCATGCCAAAGATCATCGCCACCGTGGTCATTAAGATCGGCCGGAGTCTCGTGGCGCCCGCTTGCTGAAGCGCCTGATCGCGATCAATGCCGCGGCCTCTAAGCGTGTTCGTGTAATCCACCAGCAAAATGGCATTTTTCTGCACCAGTCCGACGAGCATGATAACGCCAATCATCGCGATAATACTCATCGTTTTGCCGGTGATGACCAGCGCGATAACAGCCCCGACCAGCGCCATCGGCAGGGTGATCTGAATAACGAACGGATAGTAGAGACTGTCGAACAGCGCCGCCATCAGCAGGTAGACCAATATAATTGAGAGGGCAAGGCTGCTGAGCATATAGCCGAACTCCCTCGTCATCGTCTCCGCCTGGCCGCCCCATATCATTCGGATGTCGCCCAGCGGAACCGTGCGGATCACCTTATTGACAAGGGGTTCGATGTTTCCAAGCGCCACGCCCGGCTGCAGATAGCCCGTAACGTGTACCACCCGCTGCCGGTCGAGTCGATCCAGTTCGGTGGGGCCTGCGCCCATGACGACATTCGCCACGTCCTTAAGATAGACCGGCTGATAATCGCCGAAAGTTCCCCGGTTTCCCACGATCAGGTTGCCTACCTGCGCTGTGTTACCGCGATCAATGCCGCTGAGCTCCACGCGAATGTCGAACTCATCGGATCCTTCGCGGTACTTGGATGTGGTATCGCCGGCAAAGGCGTCGCGGACGGCCGCCCCGATCTGCTCCACGCTGTAACCGTACGACGCTGCCTTGGCGCGATCCACAATCACTTCGGCTTCCGGTTTACCGGGCCGCAGCGAAATATCGGGATTCATGACGCCGGGAACTGTGCGGAGCTTCTCCTTAATCTGATTCGCCACTTGCTCCATGTGGCTCAGGTCGAACCCCAGCAGCTCGATGTCTACCGGCGCCTGAGCGCCGCCCCAACCGCTGATCGGAATAACCGTGATTCGCGCGCCCGGGATATCGGCCAGCATCTTTCTCATTTCGCCGGCGATCACGTAGTCCGGTCGCACGCGCGGATGCCCATGATAGAATGGGTTCAGGTACTGCACCGCGCTCTTCTTATCGATCAGATTGATATTAATCTGTGAATATTGAACACCGATCTGCGGAGCGCTTCGACCGCCGCCCGTTAGACTCCCCACGCTAGTGAACATCGTGTCCACTTCCGGAACCTTTGCCAACCGCCGCTCAATCTTAGCGGTGACGGCATCGGTGGCGGAAAGCGCCGTTCCTTCGGGAAGCTCGCAGGTTACCAATATCTGGCCCTGGTCAGTCACAGGGATAAACTGGAAGCCCAGCTTCGGTCCGAAGATCATCATTACGGCGACGAGTACGGCGATGCCCCCGATGAAGATCAGCAGGCGGGTCCAGCCTCGCAGCGCCCAACCGATCAGCCGGTGATAACCCTGGTCCATTGCCCCGTAGAAGCGTTCAAATTTGGCGCCCATCGAACCCTCGCGCTGCTCCACGTCCTGAACGCCATGATAGAGGCGCGACGCTAACATGGGCGTGACTGAGAACGATACCACCAGCGAGAAGAGGCTCGACGCGGCGACAGTGAGACCAAATTCTCGGAAAAACTCGCCTACGATACCGCCCATCCACGCCATTGGCAGGAACACCGCCACGTCGACAAGGGTAATCGTCAGTGCGGCAAGTCCGATTTCCGATCGGCCGTTGTACGCGGCCTCGGCGGGCTGTTCACCCCTTGCCAGGTGGCGATGGATGTTCTCTAACACCACGATACTATCGTCTACCAGGATTCCGACCACAAGTGAAAGCGCCAGCATCGTCTGGCTATTCAGCGTAAATCCGGCGAAATACATTGGGATGAATGTGGCGATCAACGAAAGCGGGATCGCCACC
>DASRZA010000046.1:0-4051 GCA_035686845.1 Armatimonadota bacterium
CATCTTCTACACTTCCTACTACGACGTGCTTGCCCGTCTGAAGGTGAACGGACCGGACGACGCCTTCAATCGATTCTCCACCATCGTTAAGGCGTTCCACCGCGATTCGCTGCGGCCGGACACCCCGGGGCACTATGGTCCCGCGGGAACCCCTGCTTTCGGAGTCGGCGTCTGGGTCTCATTCCCGGAGTCGGGTCTTGTGCCGCTGGCGATGTTCTACGGGTTCCTCGGTATCGAACCGGCGGTCGATGGCCTTCGCGTTCACCCGGCGCTGCCAGCGCAGATGAAGTACGCCGGCGTCCGCGACCTGCTGTTCCATGGCGCCCACTACCGGATCACCGCGAGCCGGAGGGTTCGTCGGATGACCCTCCGACATGTTGGAAGAAATCGCTTCGAGGCGACCGTCCCTGTCGGCGTGACGAGCCTCATTCCGCATCCGCGCTCCCCGTGAGAGGCAAGAGCCGGACCCGACCGGCAGACAAACGGCTTGCGGTAAGCCCGGCGCAGCTCAGGCGGAGAGTCGTCAGTCAGTGTTGTGCGGGTCATTTCTCTTGTCTGTATTCAGACAGGAGGTCATTGATAAGGCGATGCAGCCTGGCGCCAACACCCGGGCTTCCAGATCCCTTTCCTGATTGTGCAGATAGCTGTAGGACGGCCTTCCAGAGGGCCCAACCACGGGCCCGAGCCCACATCTCGCGATTCGCGCCAATCGTCGAATGGAAGGCGTCACGGCTTTCGCCTTCAAACAAGGTCCACGCAATCACCAGGTCACAAGCTGGATCTCCAACCGCGCTGCATCCGAAATCGATTACGGCTTCCAGGTGTCCATCCACAACAAGCAGATTGTTCGGCGCCACGTCACCGTGAACCCAACAGCCTGCCGCGTTGAAGGAAGACGCAAGAGCCGTTTCCCATACGGCCGTCGCCGTTTCCCGATCAAGTTCACCCTTCAGCCGATCGAGGCATTCGCGAGTCTCCGAATCATAGACCTGAAGCGAACCACCTCGAAAAAAGTTATGTTCGCCCGGAGGAGGGCCGCTGCCTGCGGGAACCCGTTGAAGCGCAAGCAGGAATTCAGCTAACTCCATCGCGAGAGATATTAGATCTGGGACATTCTCAGACGAAGCCAGATCACCCGCGATCCAGGTCTGGATGGCCCAGGGGAAACGATAATGTTCATCAGGCTTACCAACCGCGACGGGAGACGGGATTTTGATCTTCAAAGAGGCCGCCAGATAGGGAAGCCAGCGATGTTCTTTAGCGACTTGCGCCGCGTATCGTTCGGCGGTCGGGAATTTGACCTTCATCTGATCGCCCAGCCGAAAAGTGACGTTGTCCCAACCGTTGATTGGGATCGACTGCAAAGCGAGATCCCGCCACTGAGGAAACTGGGAGTTGATTAAGTGGCGAGCGAGCGATTGCTTGATGATCAATCGATCATCCGCTGCAGGGGTCACGTATTCTCCTCCGTTCCTCGGCCGCTGCCCTTTAATGACGTGGTCGCTGCCCTCCGTCAGGTGAATCTCGCTGATGAGATACCAATTATACTGCCGGTCGACGCCGTTGGATGTCTACCGGCGGGATTCTTTCTCCCCGGTCCGTTCATATAGACAGCGCCTCCCGATCTCGATAGCGCGGGGTCGATGATCCGCGCGGTGTATGCCTTGCCGGTGGCCCGGCGAGAGTGACCTTGTCCTTCCGGATCGCCATCCTCTCATCCGCTACAGAGCGACCGAGGGGTAGATGCCCCACTGGATCCAACGGAGGCGCGCTGAGATCTGGAGGCGGTCATTCATCTTCAAACGGCGTATCGCCGCTCTTGCAACATCTGTGAGCGCTACGAGGATACCGCTCCCAACATCGATCGAAAAGTGGTTGCTCCAGTTATCCCTTCGCGGGTTGAACAGCCGAACCGAGCGAGCGCGGCGGCCATCGCCTCCATCGATGCTCGAACTCTTGTGCCGATTGCAGGCGTGGCACGCTAGAGCCAGATTGTCTCTATCATCTTGCCCACCGAGTGACTTCGGTATGATGTGGTCAACTTCGAATGCGATATTGAAGGCAAGCTCCGGAGCATGACAATACTCGCACTGATGGTTGGCACGCTGAGCGACCTCGTGATAGTGTGGATTCACTTACCGATGCGCTTCTGGATGGCCTCCGCTCGTGCGGTGGCTGCTTCCAGTTCGGCGTCGATCAACTCATCCAGCTCTTTCCCTTCGTCAGCGGTCAGCGCGTGTCCACCCTCCTGGGCGATTCGATTCCTCTCCAGCAATTCGATGAGGCGGTTGCGCCTCTCGACAGGGAAGAACGCATCGGGCTGAAAAGTCTGTATGACCACGACCGCCGTTGACTGCTCCTCCGGTGTCAACTGCTGGAAGAGCCGATCCATTGCATCTCCGATGCTGTCACCGGACGCACGCTTATACCCGGAACTGGCGTAGTAGTGACTGTCAGACTCCGCGATGACCTGAATGAAGTTCATGTAATCACCTCTCTATTGGAGAGCGAGAGGTCACCTCGATGGTCAGGGACACTCCCATCCTACCGGTTTGCTTCATGATACCATATCGCCACTCAGACGTAGTACCCTTCGGGAGACCGGCCCGAGCTCGAACGCTCACAGGCCGGACGCAGGCGCCGTTCCACCGTCATTGGGATGATAGGTCCTACGGTTGCGTCGGGGGGAGATGACCGCGGGACGGTCGACCGCGACGGACCGCGATGATCGATTACAGTAGACGTTGAAACCGGGCCGGGCGAAGTTCTCTTGTCGTCTCTTCCAGGGCGCTGGAACCGGTCTCCGCGTGTAGCAAGATGAGCGATTAGCAGACCGATGGATGGAGGCGGGCATGATCTTTGACCACGTGGGAATCAGCGTGACCAATATCGAGCAGAGCAAGCGGTTTTATCTCAAGGCGCTCGCGCCGTTGGGCCTTTGCCGCCGAGAATCGCCAACAGGTCGACGAATTCTACAGAGCCGCCATAGCAGCGGGCGGAAAAGACAACGGCGCTCCCGGCTTGCGGCCCCAGTATCACCCGGACTATTACGGGGCATTTGTCTATGACCCGGATGGCTATAATATCGAGGTCGTCTTCCATCGGCCGGAACCCTGACCACGCCGCGCCGCGGCAGCGGTGACCGACCTCTTCGCGGACGCCGGATATTGGATCGCGCTTTTCGACCGGCGTGACCGCCTGCACGTTGTGGCGATGGAACTCTCCCGGTCACTGCCGGGACGCAAGATCGGCGCCACCCAGGTTACACTCACCGAGTTCCTGAACTACTTTGCCGCCTTCGGAGAGCAATTCCGCCAGCACGTCGCCGAGACGATCAGGGCGATGCAGCAAGATCCTAACATCGACGTTGTGGCACAGGCGGAAGATCAGTTCGAGCGCGCGCTGTCGCTTTACGCCTTGAAATGCCGGGTGTTGTCCGTTACCAGCGCCAATCCATTCTCGAGTGCGGTTGCGCCAATCAGAATATCAGCATCGGCGATCAACCGGCCTCGCCGGCTCAGGTCACCGTAGACGTCCTCAGCGCGCGTCATGACCGTGTCATCCACGGGGCTGAGAAGAGCTTTTTTGACGGGCAGCGTGCCGTGAAATGTTCCCGTTTTCTTGACACCAGTCCCGTTTGAATGGTAAAATCGGCCGCATGTACGACCACGACAAGCGCGGCTTTTACCGCGTTCTCGGATCCACGCCCAACTCAACCTCTGCGGAGCTGAAAAGGAATTATCGCCGCCTGGCGCTGGAGCACCATCCGGATCGCGAGCCGGATCCCGAACAGAGGTTGATTCAGCATGATCGGATGAGAGCGCTTAACGAGGCGTATGAGACCCTCCGGAACTCGGAGCTTCGCTCGCGCTACAACGAGATCTGCGGGTTTCCGCGCTGTCGCCGCCATCCCGAGCTCTATCTTAGCGGCCGCTGCATCCGGTGTCGAGAGGCGATCTGCCCGAAATGTTCGAACGAATCCCGGCAGACCCTCCTCTGCCATCCATGCGCCGAGCGCGCTGAGCGCCGCCGGTCCGTACAGGACCCTGTG
>DASRZA010000047.1:0-8279 GCA_035686845.1 Armatimonadota bacterium
GGACCCTCGCGCCATGATAAAGGGCGCCGGCCGCAGGGTGCTGGAGGTTCTACGAGAGGGTATCGCGTCGCCTGAGCACCAGGCGTGGATCGCAGCGAGGAAAGAGAATGGCAGTCGCCAGGTCGATTGAAACGCAGCGAGCGCCGCCCGAAGTTCCGCGCCTGGAGAATGGCGACCGGCTGGACCAGCCCACTTTCCATGAGCGATACCTTGCCATGCCCGCGAACGCGCGGGCGGAGCTGATCGGAGGCATAGTTTATCTGATGACTTCGCCCGTAAGCCGAACTCATGGCCGATTCCATGCTACGCTCGACTGGTGGCTGAGCGAGTACGCGCGCTCGACTCCAGCAGTTGAAGGTCTCGACAATACCACGGTGATTCTTGGCGTCTTTACCGAACCGCAGCCGGATTTGGCGCTCCGCCATCTGCCGGATCATGGCGGAGGCTCCGAGGTCCGCGAGGATGATTACGTGGAAGGCTCGCCGGAACTGGTTGTTGAAGTCTCGACTTCGTCGGCAGCCTATGATCTGAATCAAAAGAAGGCTGACTATGAGCAAGCCGCCGTTCAGGAGTATATTGTGGTATTGCCCCATGAACGCGAAGTTCGGTGGTTTTCGCTCGTTAACGGTCAGTACCAGCCCATCAACAGCGGCGACGATGGTGTCTTCAAATCAGAAGTGTTCCCCGGTCTCTGGCTTGATTCGCAGGCGCTCTTTGAAGGCGGCGATCTCCGGGAGGCGCTGAAAGACGGACTCGCCACCGAAAACCAATAATGAAAGCCCGCGTCCCTCGCGCCACGAACTGGCGCCCTTTTTTGAGGTGCTTCCCATGACACGACAACCAATTCGTCTCCATCCCCTGAGGCAGAAGCTGCTCGAGGCGCCGCTGGCAGACGTGGAAGCCGCGGTGGCGGCGGAGTTGGACGGCGCCGGCATTGCCGCCATCATCCGGCCGGGCCAGAGGATCGCCATCACCGCCGGAAGCCGGGGAATCGCGTCCATTCCCGCCGTGCTCCGGGCGGTCGCGGCGTCGGTGCGGCGCGTCGGCGCCGATCCGTTCCTGGTTCCGGCCATGGGGAGCCACGGCGGCGCTACCGGTGAGGGGCAGCTTGATACCCTGGCGGGCCTGGGTGTGACGCCAGAGTCCGTCGGCGCGCCGATCCTCTCCTCCATGGTGACCGTTCAGCTTGGATCGACGGAGAGTGGAATGCCGGTCTATCTCGATAAGAACGCCGCCGGATCGGATGGCATCATCGTCGTCAATCGGATCAAGCAGCACACGGATTACGCCGGTCCGTTGGAGAGCGGTCTGATGAAAATGATCGCCATCGGCCTGGGCAAGCGGGATCAGCCCGAGCGTATCCACGCGTATGGATCGCCGGGTCTTCGGCGCCATATCCCCGAGGTGGCTCGCTACAAGATCGAACACGCGCCCATCAAGATGGGATTGGCGCTGTTTGAAGATGGATATGAGCGACTTCGTGCCGTTCGCGCCTGCGCGGCTGCCGATATCGAGGCGAACGAGCGGATGTGGATCGAGGAGGTTCGAGAACTGGCGCCCCGGATCCCGTTCGACTCGCTCGACCTCCTGATTGTGGAGCAGATCGGGAAAGATATCAGTGGCGCCGGGTTGGATACCCGAGTCATCGGCCGGATGCTCATCCCGGGTGAGCCCGAGCCGGATCGGCCTCGCATTGAGCGAGTTATTGCGCTGGACCTCACCGAGGCGACGCATGGGAACGGCGTGGGAACCGGGCTGTGTGACTTCGTGCCGCGCCGGCTGGTGGATCGGATTAACTGGGACGTTACCTATACCAACGGAATTGTCAGCGGTTTTCTGCAGCGCTGTTTCCTCCCGATCGTGCTCGAAGATGAAAAAGCCTGCGTCGACGCCGCGCTCTCCACCCTCAGCCGGATCCCGTTCGAGGATCTTCGCATCGCCCGGATCAGAAGCACGCTTCACCTCGACACACTGCTTTGCTCCGAGGCCCTCCTCCGTGATTTGGCGGCGAACGCCGATCTGAGCCGCGTGGACGCCCCACCCCTCGTGCTCTGAAGCTCGCTTAACAAGAGAGTTTTCGTGGTGTGGGGTGTGTGAGTGTGTGAGAATGTGAGTGAATGGGTGCTCGACGAACCAGAGTGTCGTTGTGGCGAAGTTTCTCAAGCGCTCAGCAAGGAGCCGCTGCATTGTTTAACGGGAATATCGGTTTAAATCAAGAACGAGTGCAGGATCTGGAGCGCCTTCTACTGACGGCGTGGGAGCAAAAGCAGTTTGCCGGCGCGGCATGGGCGATCGTTCGACACGGCAACCTGGCGGCAAACGGTGTTCTTGGCACTGAGGGCATTGGAGATGATCTGCCGATAACGGATGAAACGCTGTTTGACCTCGCTTCGCTCACCAAGCCCGTTGCAACCGCTTCCACGGCGCTTTGTCTCATTGACCGCGGTGAAATGCTGTTAGGAGACGACGTGCGCCGCTATTTTCCCGAGGCGGCGCCGCACTGGACCGATGTCACCCTCCGGCATCTGCTCACGCATACGTCTGGTCTTCCGCCCTATGCGCCACTCTACGAAACGCGTCGGGGAGGCGAGGCGATCCGGGATGGGATTTTAGAGCTGGAAATGAAGGCGGCGCCGGGTGAGAAGTACGCCTATAGCTGTCTCGGCTATATTCTCATGCAGCATGTCATTCAAGCGATCACCGGCGAGAGCCTGGCGAAAGTGGCGAGCGATCTGGTTTTTGAGCCCCTTGGAATGGGATCGACCGGTTATTGCCCCGATCCCGACGGCCCGGCCCGGATAGCGTCCGCAGGCCGCTGTCCACACCGCGACAAGGCGCTGCATGGAGAGGTACATGATCCGGTGGCGTGGGGCGCGGGCGGCGTCAGCGGGAACGCCGGCCTGTTCGCTCCGCTTCAGGATGTTTGCAAATTCGGCGCCGCGCTATTGGATCGCGGAGCATCCTCGATCGGGCGGGTGTTTAGCCCGGCGGCGGCGAATCTAATGCTCACGAACCAGATCGACCCCGCAGTGGGAGGCCACTCGATTGGACTGTTCACATTTCCGAACCTGATGCTGCCCCGAGGCGACCTCCTGCCCCGATCCAGCGTGGGCCACACCGGGTTCACTGGCACGAGCCTGGTGCTGGCGCCCGAGCTCGATTGCGGCGCTGTCCTCCTCACCAACTGCCTCGTTCATAGCTCCGATAAGGGCGCCTTCTTCCGCACGCGCCGCCGCTTCCACACCCTCGTCGGCGCCGCAATCGGCGCGTGAAGCGCGAAAGAAGGCGCGGCGCGGGAGGCCCCATTGACGGCGCCGGTTCAGAATGATAGGATTATAAAAGCAAACTTATATTCGTAATATGGATGGTTCAGATTCGGTTGGGAGGGGGAGTATGTCAAGCGCCATGTGGAAGATGAGCTCTCGATACGGCGTCGTATTTGTGGATGATCGCGAAATCGCTCGGGAGTTGCTGAGTGACGAAGCTAACGATCCGCGAGAGCGCGAAATGGCGGTCTATTTCCGGGGTGGTAAACGGGTGGGCTGGCAGTTCCGGTTTCCCCTCGCGACGTGGGACCGTATCAGCGCCATGACCGGGCTTCCGTTCGCCGCGCGGACAGAGACGCTCGGCGCGGGCGAAGGACGGAGGACGGAGGACGGAGGACGAACGACGGAGGACGGAGGACGGACGACGAAGGACGAAGGACGGAGGACGAAGGACGGAGGACGGACGACGAAGGATGGAGGATCGGGCCCGAGGCGCGAGGCGCGAGGTGCGGGGAGGGGGGAGCGGACGAAGGGCGGAGGAGTGCAAACCGTGGCGCCGCCGGTCAATTCGACCGCAAGGCGAGGGAGGCGAACTCCCTCTCCGCTTGCGGGGATGGCAGGGGAGGGGTCGTCGAAGCCGAAGGCTAAGGTTTCAAAAGCGCCGGAGTGCCGAGCGAGGCATTCGACGCCACAATCCCCGGCGCCGAAATCAACGGCATCCAAAGAAAAACGCGTGAAGACAACGACGACCCCGACTTCTCCAGCGAAAGCGGCGACCAACGCAGATAAAAGTGTGAAGCCGGTGAATCCGGGAGCAGCTCCGACGAAACCGGCGCGCAAAGAGGTTTTGGCTTCGTCTGCGGCGCTTCAATCGACGCCAAAGAAACCAGCAGCGCAGAAAAAGACCGCATCGGGTGCGGGGGCGAGCAAACCAATTCCTACGGAAGCTCTCACCTTCGTGAATTCGCCCGGCCGGTCGAAGCGGCGGCAGCCTGTGGAAACAATCGCTCCCGTACGCGAGGCGGCCGCGGTCGCCCGGCGCCCCGGTCGAAAACCGAAGCCTACACCCGCCCCGATTGAAATGACGACTTCGCCGCCCCCGCGGGCGGAACCCTCGAAGGCGCGGCCGGCGGCGCCGGCTCGACGCCGCCGGCGGCAATAAGCGCGTGGAAATCCGGGTCTGATCCACTCAACTGGTAACACGTCCGAAACAAAACCGGCTTATACTGTTTTGGAGGGAGTTGGCCATACCCTTCGGCTGCTGCAACCCTGCGCGGCCCGCACTCAGGGCAGCGCCACGGAGCCAATAAGTAACGACTGCTTGCGCCGTCCCTTGCGGAGGGCGCGCTGGCGTTCACCGCTTTCGAGAGAGGAGAATTCATTGGAATCTACACCCCAGGGCGTGATTCAATACGCGAAGGAGAACCAGGTTCGGATCGTCGATTACCGATTCATCGATATGCCCGGATCCTGGCAGCACTTCTCCGTTCCCATGGAAGACCTTGAAGAAGACGTTTTTGAGGATGGCGTCGGATTTGACGGCTCCAGTATCCGGGGCTTCCAGAAGATCCATGAGTCGGATATGCTCCTTATTCCGGACCCTTCCACCGCGTTCCTGGAT
Source organism: Armatimonadota bacterium (assembly GCA_035686845.1). Taxonomy (GTDB): domain Bacteria; phylum Armatimonadota; class DASRZA01; order DASRZA01; family DASRZA01; genus DASRZA01. The sequence goes on from DASRZA010000047.1 coordinate 4,888, forward strand.
CCGTTTTCGGAGGAGTCGCAGCTCAACCTAATCTGCAACGTCGTCGATCCGTTGACGCGCCAGCCGTACTCCCGGGACCCTCGCTACATCGTTCAAAAGGCGGAAAAGTATCTCAAAGATAGCGGATTGGCCGACACGGCGTTCTATGGCCCCGAGGCCGAGTTCTTTATCTTCGACGACGTGCGGTTTCATCAGGACGCCAACTCGGGGTACTACTTCATTGATTCCGAGGAGGGTATCTGGAACTCAGGCAGCGACCAGATTGGCAACCAGGGCTATCGACCGCGCCATAAAGAGGGCTATTTTCCCGTGCCCCCCACAGACAAGTTCCAGGATCTTCGGAGCAAGATGCTTCTGACGCTGCGTGAGGCCGGCGTTCCCGCAGAAGTGCAGCATCACGAAGTGGCGACAGCCGGGCAGGCCGAGATCGATATCCGGTTCATGCCGATGGCGCAGATGGCCGATGCTCTCACCAAGTACAAGTACATCATCAAAAACGTGGCGTATGAAGAGGGCAAGACGGTCACTTTTATGCCCAAGCCGCTCTTCGGCGACAACGGAAGCGGAATGCACACGCACATCTCGCTCTGGCAGGGTGGGAAGAACCTGTTCTTTGACGAGAACGGCTACGCCGGTCTCTCGCAGATGGCGATTCATTTCGTGGGGGGGATTTTGGCGCACGCGTCCAGCGTGCTGGCCTTCGCGGCGCCGACCACCAATTCCTACCGTCGTTTGGTACCGGGGTATGAGGCGCCCGTGAACCTGATGTACTCTCAGCGCAATCGGAGCGCGTGCGTTCGAATTCCGATGTATTCCAAGAGCGAAAAGTCCAAGCGGATTGAGTTCCGCACGCCGGACCCGGCGGCCAACCCTTATCTTGCGTTCCCGGCGATGCTGATGGCCGGCATCGATGGCATCGTGAACAAGATTGACCCGCCAAGCCCAATCGATAAGAACCTGTACGAGCTTTCCGCTGAAGAGAAGGCGAAGATCAAGTCTACCCCGACGAGCCTCGGCGAGGTTCTGAATGCGCTCGAAGCCGACCACGAGTACCTGCTGCGCGGGGGCGTCTTCACCCGCGACCTGGTTGAGATGTGGCTTGATTATAAACGGGAGGCCGAGCTGGACGCGGTCAATATCCGGCCGCATCCCTACGAGTTCTTCCTCTACTACGACATCTGACAGCGCCGCAAACCGCGGACATTTTCAGTCAGCGCGCCCCGATCTGAGTTTCTGATCGGGGCGCGTTTTCGCGTCTCGGCCTGGTGGCGCAGGCTTCCGCGCCTGTGCATGGCCGCCGCCTCACGGCGCAGACCTCTCTCCCGGCCTCTCCCCGATTCGGGGAGAGGTGCCTAAGCTCGGACGATTGACGTATCCCCAACCGTTTGCCGAAGCGGCGATTGAGGCGCCTGCCCGCAGCGGCCGACCGGATTTATCGAATGCGACCGCTGGCGCAGGCGCCCCGCCTGTGCAGCAGCAACCATCCGGCTGCAGACCCGGTTGAAACCGGGCTCTGCGGACGCGAAACCCTCCTTACGAGGGTTCAGGAACACCACATCACCCGCCCGGCGCGGTCTCTCTCCCGCCCCTCCCCGAAACAGAAGACGTGCTTGTGTTCGGGCGGTCTTGATTCATCCTTAATCCTTCATCCTTTTGCGGCAGCGCTACTCCGGATGGTCCTCTTTCCATGCCCGGCGAACGGCGTCGGCGCCGCCGGGCACAATCTGGCCGTGATCATCGACCAGATTTGGCGTGATGAAGTAGACGAGGCATCGCGGTTCATCGCTCTTGTCCTCCGCGGAATTCTCCGACTGGCTGTCCGGCGATCGCCCTGCACTCGATCTCGGCGGGGAAGCTGTGCGAGCCGGGGCTTTTCCCGATGACCGGCCCGGCGCGTTCAAATGCATTAACAGTCCGATCGTGTCGCCGTTTTTAGCCCGCACTCCCGGCGCCAGGGGCTGACGTAAATTAGATGGCTCGAAATGGCGCGATCCTGTAATGCTGCTGCCCTGCTCAATTCGGGCGAAGACGGTGATGGTTCCGTCGGAATTCAGGCGCCCGAGGACCGTAACGCTGCCAATGCCACCGTCAACGTTCGACGGCACTATGAGCCGAGGTTTGCTAACGATTTGGACACCGTTCTCTTCAACCAACTTCTGAAGAGCCGCACCGACCTTATTCCCAAGGTAGGAGAGACGCGATACACCATGCGATGTCAAAGGTGTCGCTAGCTCGGGCGATAAGCCAACGGTCTCCAGCGCTTTAGCTGTTGCCTCGATTCCAACGATCTGAAACAGAATGAACCGCGGCTTTACGTCCACTGGCTTGAGCATCCCTTTGAGAAGCGCGATGCCGTCAGGCGTTGAGATGGCGATCAGGGCGTTCTGTGGGGCATAGGGAATCAATTGTGTCCCCGGAGGGAAGACATGCGCCAGTGTCGGCGGCAATGGAACCGGCATCGCGTTTTTGGTTCTTGTGCCCGTGCCCGGCGATGCCGAAGCTGACGGCCCTGTCGGAGGGCTCTGATCTCGAACCTGATCGTTAAAGGGAGTTAACGACCTATCGGGCTGAAATGCCGCTTCTAACAGTGGTATCGCCTGGTGGCAGTCGATGTATTGGAGCTTGATTATTTCTCGCACCAGCCTGGTTTCGCGGACCGGCCCCGGTTTCCGATGCGCGGCAGAGGATTGCGCGGGCACATGAGGTGGCGCCGCGATGGCTGGCGTTCTGCCAGCGATGGTCGGCGCCGCGAGGCTGAGAACCAGCGGGGCCAGAGCCGGCCAGGTAATGGAGCGTGTTCGCGGTGAAGCCTGTCGCATGGGCGTTACCTTTCGAAAAGAGATGGACGGCGCCAACACCTGGAAGCTCGGAGAAACCGGCGGCAATTGTCGCCGGACACCGCCCGAATGATCCGGATGACGTGGCATATTCTTTGGAGTATGCTAACGTCTGACCTGCTACGCTGAGCGCCATCCCCAAGCAGGGAGCACACCCGGTGAGGCGCCGCTCGGTGAGGGGCAGGTCACGCCATCCGATCAAAGAATCCGATTCTGGCTTTCACGGCACTACGGAACTTGCGCTATGAAAGGGATTGACACGACCGGCATTGCTGGTAGGTCTGTGTAAATCCGGATCACACCTCTGTGATCTCCCTTCGCCCAGCCGCCACGATACTCCACCTCCACGTTGTACATGCTGATTGGCGTTGGCAGCTCATTGAACTGCGCTTTGAGGGCTGGATCCCCACAATCCACACGCGTGATCTGAAATGTTGTCCCGCGAGAAAACACCGCTGCCGTAAGGCTGCGCGAATGTCCAGCGGCGCTTATTCGCCCGAAGTCCAGGATGCTCGGTGAAATCGCGATGCCTTTCAAATCGAATGCACGAAGATA
>DASRZA010000048.1:0-5265 GCA_035686845.1 Armatimonadota bacterium
CGTCTGCTGATTGCGTGTGACATCCAGATAAAGTGTTCCACTCTTAACGGAGGAGAGAGCGAAGAGATTCAGGCTCTCCCCTACCCTCGCCAGCGATTTGTCCGATCGCAGGATGATCCCTTCCTGCCCGGGCGCCGCCGAAAGCGTCTCTGTCGCCGTCGCGCTATGACCCTCCTTATCAGCAGCGGTTGCGCGGAGGGTCACAGGCCCCGGCCCCGGTAAAAATGAGAGAATGGCAATGCCAAGATTATCCGTCGTAGGTTGGCTCGACGCTCCACCATTGATGTCCACCGAAACAGGCGAGTTCGCGAGCGGCGCCCCATCGGCCGTCGCGGCCGCGATATAAATGCGGTTCACCACGCCCGGAACCAGGCTGCGGCTTTCGGGCACAATCGTGAGCAGCACCGGATCCTTCACGACGGGAATCTCGAGGGTTTGACTCTGTTTATGGTCCGCCGTATCCGTCACCGCGGCGTCCATCTCGATCACCGCCTTGCCCTGCTCAAACGGCTGGCCGACGAACGAGTCCGGAAGGCGGTAGCTGAACTTCCATTCCCCGGCCGCGTCGGTTGTACCCTTCATCTCCGACAGTCGGGTGACGCCAATATCCACCGTGTTCAGATCCAGGGTTACCGCGCTCGACGAGACCGGTTTTCCAAAGAAGTACTGCGCCTCAACCGTTCCCTCCAGCATTTCACCCGGAAGGTAGTACGGCTTGCCGGGTGTCAGCGTAACTTTAAACTTCGGCAGCACGTAACGCTCTACTCGGACCTTCTTCTCCGCCTGCCCCTGCGAAAGGATCGCACGCAGGGTGAAGACGCCCATATTCACTTCGTCCGCCAGCGAGAAGTCGGAGGACGCGATCCCGAACGGCGAGAGTGTCTCTCGCTGCTTAAAGACTTTGTTGCCCCGTCCGTCCTCGACCTCGAAGACGATCGACTGCCTGGTCAGCGGCCGTCGGGTCGCCATGTCGAGCGCCAGGGCCCTCAGATGCATCGTCTGGCCCGGCTGGTACACTGGCTTATCGGCGGTAAGGAGGATCTGCCACGAGTTTTCAAGTTCAATCGGCTGCGTAATCGAGTCATCGCCAATGGACGAATGAATCTCAACGCCAAGCTGGTACTGCCCCGGCGCAGAGGCCGGTGTGATAAACTGCGCGTCCAATGTGCCAAGGGCATCGGTGCGGCCGGCGAAAAGTGTTCGCGGCGCGTCAGGCTTACCATTCTTCAAAACCGCTAGCGTCAGCGTGACATTCGCAGCGAGCGGCTTTCCGGTCTGGTGATTGGAAACAATCACACGCAGCGCCGCCGGTCCGCCCGATAGCCACCGGTTCTGCCCCAGAACCCGGGTTTCCAGCGGCGACAGATCCATCACCGCGTTGCTCGCCGGCGTCCCACCTGCGCCAGACGGCGCCTGGCTCTGAGCGGACACCAGGCAAAATACGGGCGTAAGCGCCGTGAGGCAGCAAACCAACTGAATTCTTCTCATTTACGGATCGATCTCCCGGCGCCAGTGAAAAGTGGGGGTCAATCTCAAGTCCCGGCGCATAGTCCGTTAGACCGCCGGCGGATAGAAAACTTCAGAGCAGGATGCGCCGCCATTCGTGACCCCGTGATTGACGCAGGGAAGCGGCGCTTGGTATAATGGCGGGGTAAGGACGGGCAGGGTCACTCGTTATCCGGGCAGCGGTATCCGCCGGTGAACGCGCCGGGGCGCAGATTAGCAGCCTCCGGGCAAATAGGAATATCAAAGTGTCAACCATATCAGAGACGCAGCAGCCTTCGAGACCACCAGCCGGTGGGTCCGGGTTCGTGGACAGCACCGTTCAGTTCGTTAAGGACGCCTACGCGGAGATGCACCGTGTGCAGTGGCCCAGCCAGAAGACTGTAACGCAGCACACGATCATCTGTGTCTGCCTGATCATCTTCATGGCCCTGTATATTGGTGGCCTGGATTATATATTCACGTTGGGCTTCGATCGCCTCTTCGGCATCACGCCTGGAGGCGCCGGATAATTAACGCCACCCTATCTGATGATCAAACGCCGGCGCCGGAGCCGGAAACCTACGAGGCTTCGGAAAAGCAGTGGTATATCGTAAACACGTACTCCGCGCAGGAGAATAAGGTCCGCGCCAGTATTGAGCGATACGTGGATTCGAAGCACGTGGGCGACCGCTTCGGCCGCGTACTGGTGCCCGAAGAAGAGGAACAGATTGTTCGCGGCGGTGTGCGTCGAACCATCAAAAAGAAAGTCTATCCCGGATATGTCTTCGTCGAGATGGAGATGGACGACGAAACATGGCATATTATCCGCGGTATGCCGGGAGTGCTGGGATTTGTGAGTTCCGGCAATGAGCCGCAGCCGCTTCAGCCGGCGGAGGTGGAGCGCCTGCTCGGCCGAATGACCACCCCTGTTGAACCGGTGATACCGCAGTGGTCGAAGGGCGATATTGTTCGGGTCATTGATGGGCCTTTCGCCGAGGCGACCGGCCGGGTGGAAGAAGTCAATCATCCTCGCCAGAAGCTCACCGTTCTCATTGAGATCTTTGGTCGTGACACGCCGGTGGTGCTGGAGTTTAACCAGGTGGAGAAGTTATAAGTCAATGGCAGAGCCGGCTCTCAACGTAGGCGACAAGATTGTCATAACAGCCGGCCCGTTTCGGGGCGGCCATGCGATTGTCAAATCGGTCGATCAGCAGCATCTTCGGGTGGAGATGCAGGTACTGGGTCAGCCGGCGACGTTTACGATCCGGTCTGATCAGCTAAGGCGAGCGGAAAGGCAGATACCGGACGGCGATACCTCACATTTGAAAGCTCATCACCTGTGAACGCGTCCGGCTGGGTCCCGGCGCTTTGCACGAGCCCTTCGTAGATTCAGGAGATGCTTCGCTTCAGCGTGAGCATCTCTTATTATTTGTACATTCGGTTTAGAGACACGTTCGTTTCGTGGCGGGGAGGATCTGGAGTGGCAAGAAAGATTACAGGGGTGGTGCGCCTGCAATTGGCGGCGGGCAAGGCCACGCTGGCGCCACCGGTGGGACCGGCGCTCAGCCAGTACGGCATCAACATGGCGGAGTTCGTGCGGTCATACAACGCTCAGACGGCGAACCAGGCTGGCATGATTATTCCGGCGGAGATTACCATTTTTGACGACCGGTCGTACAAGTATGTTTGTAAGACACCGCCGGCCGCTACGCTGCTGACCCGCGCCGCCGGCGTCGAAAAGGGATCGGGCGTGCCGAATAAGACGAAGGTCGGAACGGTGACCCGGGCGCAGGTAAAAGAGATCGCCGAGATTAAAATGCCTGACCTTAATTCGATTGATATCGAAGGCGCCATGAAAGTGGTGGAAGGCACGGCGCGCAGTATGGGTATTGAGGTCCAGGACTGAGTTTATTCGAGCCATTTGAACCTTGCCGCCCGGTCGAGGACCGGACGATCTGAGGGAGGCGGAGGACGAGATGAAAGCACGAACGGGACGCTACCGCGAAGCCGCGGGGCAGTTGGATAAAGGTCAGGTATACGAACCGAGCGCTGCGGTTGAGGCGATCAAGAAGTCTTCCAACGCGAAGTTCGATGAGACGATTGACGTTGCGATTCGACTGGGCGTCGATCCACGGCATGGCGATCAGATGGTCCGCGGCATTGTGACGCTGCCGCACGGCACCGGGCGCAAGCGCCGGGTAGCGGTGTTTGCGAAGGGTGACAAGGTGGCGGAAGCGGAAGAGGCCGGCGCCGACGTGGTGGGATCCGACGATCTCATCCAGCAGATCCAGGGCGGTTGGCGCGAGTTTGACGTGCTAATCGCTACGCCCGACATGATGCCGGTGCTCGGACGCTCGCTTGGCCGGGTGCTGGGCCCCAAGATGCCAAGCCCAAAATCGGGCACGGTGACTCAGGACGTTGGCCGGGCCATCCGCGATATCAAGCAGGGCGCACAGGTCGAGTACCGGGTCGAGAAGGCGGGCATCGTACACGCCCCTATCGGCAAGGTCTCATTCCCGACGGAGAATCTGATAGCGAATCTGAATGCGCTCATGGGCGCTCTGCAGCGGGCGAAACCGGCAAGCGCGAAGGGACAGTACTTCCGCAACCTGGCGATGTCGTCAACGATGGGTCCGGCAGTCAAAGTAGATCCGGGTTTGGCTCTGGCCGCTGCCGACCACCGCAGACATTGATTTAGCGCAGGCTAATGGGACAGGCAAGTGGCGCTAGCCTCCGCGCCTGTGCTGCGCGGGACACGAGCACGGACGCCCGCGCCGCCGGTACTATGACGCTGGCGAGGGCTTCTGCGCCTGTGCAGCCTGAGAACCCGAACAGTGGTATAATCAGAACGATGTTTTAAGTTTACCTGCCAGAGACAGCAGGCCGCTTGCGGTAGAAACCGCAGCTAAAAGCGCTACGGCGCTGCCTGCCGAGGTCAGGAGCGATTGCGATGCGGACCGCGCGTGCGGACCGCGCGTGCGCCCCGGCTTTGGCCGGGGCGTTTTTTTTGGCCGCATCATTCAGTATGCGGCCTTCGAGAGAGGAGGTGAATGAATATGCGTCAACATACTCCCGATTTACGCAAGGCGCAATACGTGCGCAAAGCGCAGCAGGTCACGGATCTCAAAGGGAAACTGGGCCGCGCGAGCGCTTCGGTGCTCATTGAATACCGCGGGATGACCGTGGCGGAGACCACGGAGCTCAGATCACGGCTCAGGAAGATCGACGCCGAGATGGAAGTCGCGAAGAACACGCTGATCAAGCGGGCGGTGCAGGGGTCCGCCGTTTCGGCGCTGGAACCTCATCTTGAGGGTCCAACGGCGGTGGTCTTCGCCTTCAGCGATGCCCTCGCGGCGGTGAAAACGGTCAACGACTACATGCGGGAGAGCCGTCACCTGCTCATGAAGGCCGGGGTTGTGGAGGGTCGGAGCTACAATTCCGATCAACTGGTAGCGATCGCCCGGATGCCTCCCCGCGATCAGATCTACAGCGCCCTCGTCGGCGCCCTGCAGGCCCCTGCGGCGAACCTGGTCGGAATGCTTCAGGCGCCAATGGCTCAGTTGGTCTTCACGCTGCAGGCGGTCGCCGAGAAAGGACAGGCCGCGTAGGGGCGAAGCATTCGCCACACGTGTTTCACGCGCCAGAGATCGGATGCGATTGCTTCACCATCAGTTAGACGTAAATCAATCGAAAGAGAACAAGAAAGAGAGAATTAAGAATGGCACGTTCTGTAGATGAGTTAGTAGAGGACATAAAGGCCCTGAGTGTCATGGAAGTCGC
>DASRZA010000049.1:0-5401 GCA_035686845.1 Armatimonadota bacterium
AAGATTATTGTGCCTGAGGGCGGGGATGCAATGGGGCGCAGACAGCGAGCGCGGCGGTCCGCGCCCCTCATCTTCGATTCTGTCGGTTATCAGAGGCTTGGGCCGCAAGAGGCGCACGGTACAAAGCCGAGGCCGTGGCGACCCGCTGCCCGCCGTACGCCCTGGGGTTGGAATTGACCGGGGCCGGCACGGGGGTGCCGCCCTCAGCCGGGGCGGGTCACTTCAGGCTGCCGAAGGTGAACACCAATCCTGTTGACAGCCGGAGGCTGTTCTGATGCGTCCCCAGAAAATTGGTGACCAGAAAGTCCGCTTGAATCACCCGGATGGAAACCGCTTTGGAGAGCTTATAGTCAAAGCTGCCGCCGAAGGCTGCTCCGAACCGGGTCGAAGATTGCGAAATGCCAGCGAAGCCCTGGCTTCCCCTGACCGCCCCCAAAAGGACATGAGCAGACGGAGTAAACGCGGAGGATTTACGATAAGAGAATACCGGACCATACATGATCTGTTGTGAATTGACTTTGAAGCCATTCCGCGTCCCAAACTGGGTGGCAAAGTCAAGCATGCCGCCAAACCAACTGTTGACGTTCTGGACCCCGGATCCTTCGCCGCCATCCAGGTTGAAACTCGTGTTGCCCAGGTCGGCGGTGAGGTGCGAGTAGCCGCCAAAGAGCTCGAATTTGGGGATGTCTTGCGCGAACGCTGAAGCCCCCAGCAACAGCCAAACCACGACGAACCAACTAAACCTTCGCATTGAACCTCCTCAGATATGCCGATCTGTTTCTGCCACTTACCCCGGAGCTGATTGAGCTTGATTCAGGCCATTCCGGCTGTTCGCCGGAGGGACTCGACGGGCTGCGCTTCAGTTCACCGTCAGCTGGACCGTGGTGCTATGGATAACATTCCCTGACGTTCCATTGATGGTCAGCGTGTAGGTGCCGGCCGACGTTCCGGCCGGGTTATAGGACCGGCCGCCGCCGCACCCGGCGCAGATCACGGCGAAAAGCGCCAGGAGACCAAAGCTTAGCAGGATGCGCCGCCGCCTCGCCGCCAGAAGCGCCAGGAGCGCCGTTGCCAGGATGGCGACCAGCCCGGCAACCGGGAGCCCGGGAGCATGGGAGAAGGGCAGATTCATTTGGGGTCCCGGCGGAAGCAAAGTGCGCGCCGCCGTTCTTACCGTTACCGTGGCTTGCACGGGATCGGTGCCATCGGGTGTGACGGTAGCCGGCGAAACCGAGCAGGTGGTCTGCCCCAGGGCGGACGGTATCTGGCAACTCAAGGATACCGGGGAGTCGAACCCGGAGGCGGGGGTGACGGCCACGGAATACTGCACAGGGGTTCCGGCAAAGGCGGTCGCTGAAGGCGTCGAACTCGAAAGCGAAAAATCTGAACCGCCGCCGGAGAGCGCAATGACTTGAGGGCTGTCCGGCGCATTATCCGTGATGGTGACGCTGCCGGTTCGGGCCCCTCCCGCCGTGGGCGCGAACACGATGCTGATCGTGCAGGTTCCGTTGATCGCAATGCTCGATCCGCAGGTGCTGCTCGCGGTAAAGTCACCGGTGGCCACAATACTCGCGACGTTCAAGGCCCCCGATCCCGTATTCGAGAGGGTAACCTGCTTGGCCGCGCTGGAAGTTCCGATCGCCTGACTGCTGAAGTCCAGGCTGTTGGCCGAGAGCGTGACGACGGGCTGGAGCACGCCGTCCCCGGTCAGCAGAATGACCTGCGGGCTGCCCGGTGCGTCGTCGGTGAGGGTCAGGGCCCCCACGCTGGACCCGGAGGAACTTGGCGTGAAGGTTACTTTGATGGAGCAGGTGGTGGTGGGTTGCAGGGGCGCCTTGGTGCAATTATCGGTCTCGGAATAGTCCCCGCTGGCCACGATGCTCGAAATCGTAAGTGCGGCGTTTCCTGTGTTCGTCACCTGGATGGACTGCGCGGGCGACGGGCTGCCCACGGGCTGGTTGCCAAACGTGAGGCTGGTGGGTGACAACGTCAGAATGCCGGTGGGATTGCCGGTGCCGCTCAGGTTGGCCACGTGCGGGCTTCCCGGAGCGCTGTCGACGATGGTCAGGGAGGCGCTGCGAACCCCCGAGGCCGTCGGCATGAAGGTCACGGAAATGGTGCACTTCCCGCCGGCGGGCTGCGAGTTTCCGCAGTCATTGGTTTGCGTGAAATCGCCGGTATCGGCGCCGGTGACCGAAATGCTCGTAATGGTGAGGGGCGCGTCGCCGTTATCCAGGGTGATGGTCTGGGGCGCGCTCGACGTATTCACCAGTTGGGGCGCAAAGGTCAGCCCGGACGGGCTGAGCGCAATTCCGGCGGAGACAATCACCTTGGAAATAAACGCGTCGCAGTTTCCGCCCGGAGTCAACTGGGCCGGATTCGACAGCGGGAAATCGGTGGAGCAGGTTTGCCCGGCCACGTAGGCGGAGCCACTGGTGTCCACGGCGACGCCGTTTCCCGATTCGGTATTGGTTCCTCCCAGATAGCTGGAGTAATCGAGGGTTGCGCCGGCGGGGTCCAGCTTGGTGATGAACGCATCGGCGTTGCCGCCGCCGTAATTGGACTGAAACACCGCGGTGGTCAGCGGAAAGTCAGTCGAGTTGGTGGAGCCCGCAATGTAAATGTTGTTGCTCGGATCGACGGTGATGGCGTTGCCGCTGTCTCCGCTGCTTCCTCCCAGATAGGTGGAGAGGAGGAGCGACGCCGCTCCGGACGCGGTGGGATCAACCTTGGTTGCAAAAGCATCGCCGTTGCAGGCGCCCTGGCTGTCCAGCTTGCAGGTCGTCTGGTAGGCCCCGGCCGTGGTGGGAAACGCGCTTGCGCCCGACGACTTCGTCAGGCCCGTGACGTACACCTTGCCGGAGCTGTCCACGGCCACGCCGTTGCCCTGGTCCAGGCCGCTGCCGCCCAGGTAGCTGGAATAAGTCACCGAGGGAGCGCCGCAAACATTGGTGTTGAGCGTGGTCACGAAGGCGTCGCCGGCCCCTCCGTAAGTGGATTGATATGCGCCTGCGCTCACCGGAAAATTCGCCGAATAAGTGATGCCGGTCACGGAGGCGTTCCCGCTGCCATCAACGGCTACGCCAAGCCCGCTGTCCTGAACGTTGCCCCCGATGGTCCCCGAGTACAAGGCCCGGGAACCCGTTGAGTCGATTTTCAGCAGAACCGCATTCTGCGGACTCGTGAAGGTCAGGCACTGCGGAACGATGTAGGGAAAATCCGCGGCTTGCGTCGAGCCGGTCACATAGGCGTTCTGATTGTTGTCCACCGCCACCGCCTGGCCCCGCGTGTTGCCCGTTCCCCCGAAATAGGTTGAGTAAACCAGCGCCGATCCCGCCGGGTTCAGCTTGCTCAGGAAGCCCGCGGAATTAATCAGTCCGTTCAGGTACACGGAAGCGCCGCACTGGCCGTCCGGCGGGCAGTTGGGATCGAAAGAACCCGGGGTGACGGGGAAATCGTCCGAAAGCGTCGTGCCCGTCACATAGGCGTCGCCCAGCGAATCGACCGCAATTCCGTTCCCGGTATCCTCCCGGCCGCCGCCGAGGTAAGTGGAATAGAGGACGGTCCCTCCGTCGGCGCTCAGCTTAGCCACAAAGGCGTCCGTGGGAAAATCATTTGAGCCGCCGGCGTTCGGTTGCAGCGGATGTTCGGTGGGGAAATCGGTCGAAAAAGTTCCGCCGGTCACGAAGGCGGTCCCGTCGCTCGAGAGAACGGCGATGGCGTTCGCGCCGTCAATATTGCTGCCTCCCAGGTAGGTTGAGTAGGCCAGGATGGGGTCAATGACCAGCGGCGCCCTGGAATCATAGCGGCCCACACGAAACGCCACCTGGTCCCCGCCCTCAAGGACATAGGCGGCTTCGACCGGTCGTCGCATCCCGTGGGTCTCCTGGTATGCCACCGGTTTGCGGAAAGTCAGCTCGCCGCCCGGAATCCCGGCCACCAGGTCCCCCGCCGAATCCAGGCGCAGCTTCTGAGCGCCTTCCACCTGAAGCCGTATCGCGCTGACCGCGGCGTGTGCCGCGACCACAAAGTCGTATTCCAGCTGCCGCTGATGACCGTAATAGACCAGATCGATGCCGGGGTAGACCCCTCGCTCCGCCACTCGGGTGTAGTTGGGAACGTTCGTGCGCCATTTCGACGGGTCCCTGCCGATCAGATAATTGCTCTTCCCGGGAAGCTCGCCCAGGCCGTTCAGCCGGGACGTTGCAGGGTGGCTGCCTAAAAGTTTCATGCGCAGCACCGCTCCCTGCTTGCCGCCCGCCGGCTGTAGTTCGAGCACCGCTTCCCGGGAGGTCAGGAAGAGCGCGTAACCGAGGCCGTGCGCCAGGAAATCGACTTGGCGGTCCGTCTGCCCCCGGTTCGGTTCAAAAGCCAGCGGCAGGCTTTCGAAGTGGAGATTCTTGGCCGTGCTCCGGGACGCCCTGGCGGCCCTGGCTTCTGCCTCCACCGTTGCTCCCACCGGCTGGTTGGGCCTTTGGCTTGGATGGGCTGCCGTCCGCGCTGCCTTGGTCACGGCGGTCTGGGCTCCGGCCGTCTGACCACCCTTTTGCGCAATTCCGGACCGCGCCGCCGCAGGCAACGCGGCAAGCGCGCAGACGAAAGAAAGTGTTAGGAAGACCTTAGGGATTGGGTGGCTGGGAATAAAAGAACGCCTCTGTGTGCGCATGAGCTTTCTCACCTCTCCTGGCAGGGCGATGCAGAGCGGCTCCTAATTCTTGCGTGATGGAGGGCTCGACTGTATTACCTTAAAGATATATATCTCCAGATAATACCTGGACCCGGACTTTAATACCTGGCAAATCCCTTGTCAAGCGGATTTTGCCCCGTTTGATGCCACTTGGTACACTACAGCTGTGGGGTGCCAGGATCAAGGACTCCTGGTTCTAGTACCAAGGTTCGGGGTGGCCCTTGCGGGAGTGAAAGGAAATTCCGGGACGCTGCGTTTTTGTGGCGGGCTTCGCCGGGGCCTGAGATTCTTCCAGTGCGTCGGAGAAGCGCGATCTATTAGACAGGCTTTCGCGGGTGCATACGTCGCGGGTCTTGCGATGCGATTCCAGGTTTATCCCGCCATTTCTCTCTGGTCCGTGGCGGTGTAAAGCCGCCGCTACCGTGGTGGCGTAGACCCTCCTTTATCGGGGTTCGCGATGGCAGGCGTTAGAAGACCACCCTGCCTTGCCAACGGCGCTGCGGCGCTGCGTTTCGGCTGAGCGATTCTTGACGGAATGCCATACAATAACGGGGTCACGGAAATCAGGGGTTGGCTGGCATTCGAGCGATCAGGGAGGCACCTTATGAAGAGGCGGGAATTTCTGGCATCATCGCTGGCGGCTTCGGCGTCGGCCGGCTTCGCTCATGGAGAACCGGGCGGGCAGGGAAGCGGCGGGAGCGGAACGCCGGCGCG
>DASRZA010000050.1:0-8954 GCA_035686845.1 Armatimonadota bacterium
GGCGGGACACGTTCGGGCAGAGGGTCGCAGACTCAAGGGGTGCTGATGAGCCTGTTCAGTACATGGCAACTGCGCAATCAGGACGCCCTCCATGCCTGCCAGCATATGCTCGCCAGCGGAGCCGCCCGCGCACCCAGCTGACCCGCGAATCAATTTCTCTCATCAACTGTGAACCGTTACCTGATCGCGCGCCGGAAGGAAGTACCCGGATGCGGGTCGAACCTCAAAACAGTACGAGTGTAAGTTTGCGCGGCCGGGCGGGGATGGGTAGGCCGGCGCAGAGTGAAGGAGATGGTTATGTCTGAGGATGTTATTCGCTGCTCCAAGTGCGGCGGCACGGTCACCGAAGAGACGTGTACGGCGTGCGGGGCGACCGGGCAAGCGATTAAATGTGAGCATTGCGGCGCTTATTGTCCCGCCGACGCTCGCTGGTGCCCCGCCTGCGGCCGGCATCTGCCGGCGCCAGCCGCGGAAGGCAGCGCCCAAAGCGATACGATGGTATCCGGGGGCGGCAGTATTACCCGGTTGGTGCTCCTCTTCGGCGTGATGGTGGTCGCCTGCTTCCTGCTCTGGAAGATAACGCAGCCGGCGCCTGCTATTGCGGTGGTCGTCCTGGGCGTTCTCGCCATGCTTCCGACCGGCGATGCGGAGACCCGGCTTGGTCGAATGTCGCCGTTCATTATGGGTGGGCTGATCGCTGCGGGTATGATCCAGATCGCGGTTCCGGTAAGTCATCCGAGCACCCGGTCAATGGCTCACCGGACGCCTGCCGCATCCCACGGCTATCCCGAGCTGAGCGCGCCGGATGACGAGAGCTTCGCGCCGGGCGTGGTACTGGCGCGGTTCACGGATAATGGCGCCGATCGTAATCGCGTTCAGGCAGACTTCCGTCTGGCCGGCCTCGAATCCCGGAGCGTCGCGGAAGATGTGGATCGGGATACGCACGACGTTACGATCCGGTTCGACCCGTCGATTTCGGTCCGGGCCGTGGTTAGCGCTTTGAAATCCGAGCCAGGCGTGGTCTTCGCTGAGCCGGACTACATCTGCCACGCGCTGCACACGCCCAACGACACCTATTTCGACGAGCCCTACGACTCGTCCAAGAGCGGGTCGGTCGATCAATGGTTTCTGAAGAAGATCGATGCCCCTGCGGCGTGGGATGCGCTTCGAAGCGTAAAATCGGAGGTCCGTCTGGCGATTATCGACACCGGCATCGACTATACGCACCCGGATCTGAAGAACGCGATGGCGCGGGATTCGAAGGGAAACCCGATAGGGAGAAACTTCATCCAACCGAAGAAGCCGCCTTTAGACGACAATGGGCACGGCACTCACTGCGCCGGGATCGCGGCGGCCTCAACGGATAATGGAATTGGAGTGGCGGGCGTCGGCTTCAATTCGTTCAAGCTCGTTGCGGCCAAGGTGCTCACAGGAGGAGGGTCGGGCCAGTACGGCTGGATTTGCAATGCGATCACCTGGTGCGCCGATAATGGCTGTCGTGTAGAGAGCCTGAGCCTGGGCGCCAACGTCTATTCGCAGGCAATCCAGGACGCGGTCAATTACGCATGGTCGAAGGGTGTGATTGTTGTGGCAGCCGCCGGTAACTCCGCCTCAGCTCTGCCCGGTTATCCGGCCGGATGCAACCACGTGATGGCCGTTAGCGCAACCGATCAGTTGGACAGGCTCGCCCGTTTTTCCAACTATGGCGCCCCCATTGCCGTTGGCGCTCCCGGTGTCGACATCTTATCGACCACGCCCGGTTATCCTTGCGAACTGACGACCCGTTATGGCTATAAGCAGAATTATGACGCATTGAATGGCACGTCGATGGCATGCCCGGTGGTTTCGGGCATGGTGACAGCGCTGATAGCGTACCAGCCGTCTCTCAAGCCGGAGGAGGCGATTCAACGCATCGAGCAGACGGCTGACAATACGGCCGGGACGGCTAACGGCGGCTGGGAGATGCAGTTCGGTAATGGCAGGGTCAACCTCAGCAGCGCCATCGCTAATCGAAAGCGCTCCACGACCGTTGGATCGTTCTACGGCCAGGTTGTGGATAGTCGGGGTGTGGCCGTGTCTGACGCTGTCGTGAAATGCGGGGGCCTCTCCGTTCGCACCGGCGTCGACGCCGTCTTCCGCCTGGCAAACCTCAAAGCCGGTGAGCACACGTTGGAGGCGACCGCAAACCGCAAGAGCGCGAAGATCCAGGCCGAAATTGTTCCGGGCGCCGATTGCAACGTAACGATAAAGATGTGAGGAGGACGGAGGACCTCGGAAGGATGAAGGACGAGGGATGAAGGATGAATCAAGAGAACTCGAGCATAATCGCGGCGGGATCAGATTCACGTACATCGTCGCCCGGTTCAGCGGCAGCACGCTTTATCGGGGTTCGTTCGGCTGTAGCCGCCGGGTTCAGCCGGGTGGGCGGACACAAGATACGGGCGGGGGTCATGAGGCGCGCCTCGCGCCTCGAACCCCGCGCCTCGCGACTCGAACCCCGCGCCTGCTTTGGAGAAGGTTTTAGACTATGGCGAGTGTAACACTCAAAGATCTGTGCAAGAGTTTTAAGGAGGTAGTGGCGGTCGACAACGTGAACCTGGAGATTCGGGATAAGGAATTCCTGGTTCTCGTGGGTCCGTCCGGCTGCGGTAAGACGACCGCGCTCCGGATGGTGGCCGGGCTGGAGGAAGCGACGTCGGGCGAGATTCGTATTGGAGATCGCCTGGTGAACGATGTCTCACCCAAAGACCGTGATATCGCCATGGTGTTTCAGAACTACGCGCTCTATCCGCACATGACGGTTTACGATAACATGGCGTTTGGGCTGCGGCTGCGCCGTAAGCCCGGACTGTTCGGGGGCCGTGTGTTCCGCGAGACGGAGATCCGGCAGCGGGTCACGGACGCGGCGAATATCCTGGATCTGGGGCAATTGCTGAAGCGAAAACCGAAGGAGCTTTCCGGCGGCCAGCGGCAGCGCGTGGCACTCGGACGGGCGATTGTGCGGGAGCCAAAGGTCTTCCTGATGGATGAGCCGCTCTCAAACCTGGATGCGAAGCTCCGCGTTCAAACCCGCGCCGAATTGATCAAACTCCACCGCCGGCTCGGGATCACCACCATTTACGTGACGCACGACCAGGTGGAAGCGATGACGATGGGGGATCGAATCGCTGTTATGAAAAATGGTGTCACCCAGCAGGTGGACACGCCGCTTGGTCTTTATCATCACCCGGTCAACAAGTTTGTTGGTGGATTCATCGGAAGTCCGGCGATGAATTTCCTGCCCGTGACGCTGCAGAGCGAAGACGGCAAAGTGTATGTTGTAACCGATGGCATCAAGCTGCGCGTGCCTGACGAGCGGGCTTCCGCGCTGAACGGCCGAGCATCCGCTGTACGGGAAGTGGAATTTGGCATCCGGCCGGAAGATATGGAGATACGCCAGGGTTCGGCGCCAACCTCTTCCGATGAGAATGTATTCCGGGCGACGGTAGACGTGGTTGAACCGATGGGCGCCACTTCACTTCTCTATCTCACGGTCGGGAAATCGCAGGTGATCGCGAGTGTTGAAGCTGAAACCGAAGTTCAGGAGGGCTATAGCGTTGACATGGTGGTTGACATGGCCCGGGCGCATCTTTTTGGGCAGGACGAGCAGGCCTATTTCTAGAGAATTTCGATGAGCCTGGATGCTGAGAACCAGAAGGTCGGTTCACTGGCGGTTCTCGGTTCAGGCAGTTGGGGAACGGTGCTCGCCTGCCTCTTCAGCCGGCGGGCGCGGCGTGTTACGCTCTGGAGCCGGTCATCCGATTCGGCCCGGTCTATCCAGCAGACTCGCGCCAATGACCGCTACCTGCCCGGCTTCCGGCTTCCGGACAATATCGAAGTAACGGCGGATCTCTGTCGCGCTACGACAGAGGCCTCCATTATTGTGATCGCGACTCCCTCGTTTGCCGTTGGCGAAACGTGTGGTCAGATAGCGTCGTACATTGGCCCGGACACGCTGGTGATCAGCGGGGCCAAGGGCCTGGAAAGCTCCACCGGCCGCCGGATGTCGGAGGTTGTGGAGGCGTGTATACCGGGGGTAGGGGACCGGTTGGTGGCGCTGTCGGGTCCCAACCTGGCGCGGGAGATGGTCGCGGATATGCCCACGGCTACCGTCGTGGCGTCGCGCACGCCGGGTCCGGCCCGGCAGATCCAGGCATCCCTTTCCCTACCGCGGCTTCGTATTTACACCAACCCGGACGTGGTGGGTGTGGAGCTCGGCGGCGCGCTCAAGAATATCGTCGCCATCGCGGCTGGAATTACCGATGGGCTGGGGTACGGCGAGAATACCAAGGCGGCGCTGATGAGCCGCGGTCTCACCGAGATTCGCAGGCTGGGACGCGCGCTAGGCGCCGTTGACGCCACGTTCAGCGGGCTTTCCGGGATTGGCGACCTCTACGCCACGTGCGCCAGCAATAAGAGCCGGAACCATAAGGTTGGATTCGAGCTGGGTCGCGGGCGCAAACTCTCCGAGATTCTTGAATCGATGGATCAGATTTCCGAGGGTGTCCTCACCACCGATGCCGCGCTGCTCCTGGCTTCCCAAACGGGCGTCGAAATGCCAATCACCCGTGGTCTCCACCAGATCCTGTTCGAAAACGCCTCGCCTCGCGAAATCGTATCCGCGCTCATGGCCCGGGCGCATACGAGCGAAGGTGAATGCGAGGATGAAGGGTGAAGGCACGGACGGAGGACGAAGGACGGAGGACGAAGGAAAAGCTCACCGCGGAGACGCAAAGATCCGCGGAGCGCCGCAGAAGAAAAGCGAAAACAAAAGAACCACGGGAGACACGGGAGACACGGGGAACAGCGGATGGAGGACGGCGAGCGGAGGACGCGACCCGGGTCGGGGGTCATGGAAAGAGGAGCGGGGAGTTGGCTGTCGATACGCGCCAGGGCGTTCCCCGGATGACCAGCTTTGCGGGCACGCTCACCAGCGCCAGCGCAAATGGAACGCAGCAAACACCGGTTAAAATCACAACCCGGCTGATGGAAAAGCCGCTGGCGGCGCCAAAGCCGCGCATGGCGCCGCTGACCGATGAACAGCGGGCTGCTATTCTCTTTAGGCTGCGATCGCAGAATCGTGACGAACGGGTTGCCGCGTGTCACGATTTGCAGCGCGCGGCTCCCGACGACGACGCGTCCGAAATCGATGACGAGCTTGTGCCGCTCCTGAACGACCAGGGTCTCTTTGCGCGGTGGGCCGCGGTCGACGCTCTCAAAGTGTGGGCCACAGCCGACTCAATCCCTGCGCTGATCAAATCCCTCCTTGATCCGGAGCACTCGGTTCGATGGGCGGCGCTGGATGCGCTGGGCGCCCTGCAAGACGAGCGGGCTGCGGAACCGATGGCCCGGCGTCTCGATTCGGAGGACCGGGGATTTGTCGAGCCGGCGCTCAAGAAGCTTGGTCCCGCCGCCGAACCCGCTGTGATCCCGTCCTTACAGGATCCCGCGTGGGAAACGCGGATGGCGGTGTGCCATGTACTTCAGGAAGTAGGTACCCGCAAGTCGATTCCGGCATTGGAGGCGCTGTCGAAAGACAGCAACGCCATCGTCGTCGGCGCCGCACGTGATGCCTGGAACGCGATCAAGCAGCGGAACTGAGGGGACGCAGCGCCGCGCGTGGGATAGATCGTGACCTGTCGGTCAGCACGGACCGCTCGACGTGGGCCCGTCGCAGACACAGGATCGAGAATGAAGATCGTGTGGCAGACGATACCGGCCGAGTGACCGAAGACGAGGAATGGCCCGGTGACCTGGGGGCGCTGGCGAGCAGGGGCGCCAGCGCCGTACCGATACTCATCGATATCATCGACGCGGCGAATTCGCGGCGCAAGCGCGATGCAGCGACCCGCGCGCGGACGGCGCTTTCCGGTATCGGGCCTGCGGCTCTCGAGCCGTTGATTGCGGCGCTGAAAGACGATCGGGCGCCAGTGCGATCGATCGCCGTGCAGGCGCTGGAATTGGTTCCGGATCCGCGCGCGGTTGAGCCATTGATAGAGGCGCTGGCCGATCCCGAACAGTACGTGCGTCGGTGGGCGTCCAGGGCGCTTGGAAAAGCCGGCTGCGGCGCGACGACAGCGCTGCTTGAGGCGTTGTCCAGCCCGGATCCGCTCAAGAGAACCGGCGCAGCGGATGCCCTCGGACGAATCGCTGACCCGCGCTCCCTCGATCCCCTGCTGACTGCGCTGAACGACCCGTCACCGGAGGTGCGCGGGCAGGCAGCCTACGCGCTCGGATCGCTGAATGATCTCCGCGCCGTGGAACCGTTGATCCGATGCCTGGAGGATCCGGATTACAACCCGAGGTTCTCCGCCGCGCGATCTTTGGCTGCGCTCCGTGATCCTCGCGCCGTCGAGCCGCTGATCGCCCGTCTCGACGACCCGAGTGGCGTCGTTTGCGATCACGCCGCCAGAGCATTGGGCTCAATTGGCGACCGCCGCGCGGTTGGACCCCTTATCGCTGCGCTGCTCGGTCCGGATGAGCATTTGCGAGCGAGGGCCGCTCTTGCGCTGGCGAGCATTGGCGACACCGCGGCGGTGGAGCCCGTAATCGCCGCTTTTCAGAGGCCGGACGACGGTGAGTGGCGTGTGCGGCATATCGTGGCGTATGCGCTCGCCCGGTTCGATGATCCCCGTATGATACCGCCGCTGTTGGTCGGACTCAAGGATCCCGAAAGGGATGTCCGACTCGCCTGCCTGACCGGGCTGGCGAAGGTGGGTGGACCGCAATTGAAGGAATGGGTTACCCCAATGCTGGATGACCCGTACCACCGGGTTCGCGAGATGGCCGCGCGCATATTGTCTGACGCCTGACTGTCCGCATGGAAGCCCGTTATTGAGGAACGAATGTATACGTGGGATGAGCAGGAGTCGATGAGGTCGGCGGGGTAGGCCCTCCTCTCCTCGAGGTTTGCCGATACTTTGGTGGTGCGGAGACGGTCGGGGGAGTATCAGCCTTTCACGGCGAAGGCGCTCCCGCGAGTCGTTCGCGGGTTGCGCAGGTATCGGGATGTGTTGCGCCGAGGATTTGCTCGCGAATCTCAAGGGCGCCGCGGAACGCGTCCAGCGCTTCGTCTTCGCGACCGGATCGGCGGAGGAATTCACCCAGCCAGTGGAGCGCGCTGGCGGTCCGAGTGGGCGCGCAGGATTGCTGGGATAGTTCCATAGCCCGACGGAGTAGGGGCCCGGCCTTCTGCGTCTCTCCTGACTCCATCCGGGCGCGGCCCAGAAGGCGGCATGCGCGTGCTTCCAATAATTGATGTCCGTCCCGAAAGGACTCGATCATGGAGAGGACAGGCGCCAGCAGATCCGCAGCCTTCGCGCTTCGTCCCTGTTCCAGCAGCGTCTCTGCCAGATCCATGCGCGTCCGGACGGCGAGGCGGGCATCGGCGGCGCATTCTCGTTCGATCACGGTGAGCGCATCCCGATCCATCTGTTCCGCGGTGTCGAGGCGCCCCTGTTTCCGGCGCAGCGCGGCCAGGTCCAGACGACTCCTTGTCAGGGCGATTGGATGATCCCCCGGCGCCTGGGTTAGAATCGCAATCTGGCTCTTGAACAGTGGCTCTGCTCGCTCATAATCCGCCCGCTCAAAGTAGAGCGAAGCGAGCAATCCGGTTGCACGAGCGGCGACGGCATCCAACGGACGTTTCGTCTTCATCACCGTAAGCGCGTGCTGAAGCAGGGCTTCGGCGTCCGTTAAGCGACCTCGGAGCTGCAAAAGCCATGCGAGGCGCTGCTCGGCGCCCGCGGTCGTCCGGTGGTCGCTGCCGAGCGTACGCTCCAGAATATCGAGCGCGCGGCGCACCACGGATTCGGCCTCGGTGTAACTGCCCCTCACTTCGAGTAGTCCTCCGAGTCGATTGAGCAGTTCACCCATTTCAGTGTTATCGGCGCCTCTCGCTTGTTCGAGAAGGTATATCGCCCGGCGCAGATGCTCCTCAGCGCCGTCATAATCGCCCCGCGTTTGATGCAGCGCCGACAGATTCCCGAGGAATCGCGACAGAGTGGACGGGCCGATAGCCTGGGTTTCCTCAAGAATTGAGACCGCCCTCCGCAGAAGTGTCTCGGCGGACTGCCGATCGCCCTGTTTTAGCCGGGTCATCGCGATGTTATTCAGGGTGACGGCCGTATCCGGGTGGGCAGGTCCCAAAACTCGCTCGCGTATAGCGAGGGCGCCCCCGTCCAGATCAGCGGCGGCAGTGAGATTCCCCTGTGCATACCGGATCCGTGCGAGGTTAGAAAACGCCCTGGCAATGCGCGGGTCGTCTCGCGCAACCTGGGCCTCTAGAATCGCGAGCGCGCGCAGGCAGAGACACTCCGCCTCGCCATGTTCGCCAAGCTCCAAGAGGGCCAGGCACAGGTTCCCCAGTAAAGTCGCGGTGGCGAGACCCTGCTCGTTATCCTTCTCGTATGCCGCCAGCATACGCCGGTACATTCGGACCGCGTCGTCGTACGCGCCTCTTCGGTGTCGTGTTAGCGCGAGGTTATTAATGGCCGAAAGGGTAACCGGCGCCGTGGGACCGTAGATCTTTTCCCAGATCCCGAACGCCCGGCGAAATAGGGCTTCGGATCCGTCGAGATCGCCGATCTCCCCTAAAACCAATGCCAGATCATTGCATGCGCTGGCGGTCTGCGAATCGTCGGATTTCAACTCCCGTATCTCAAGCGCTCTGCGGAGTAATTCCTTCGCCTGTGTATAGTGGCCCATTTTCACGCGCAGACGGCCCAGGTTCTTAAGATACACGCAGATCCGTTGATCGTCGGGCTCCGATCTCCGCTCCGTGATCTCAAGCGCTCGATAGATCAGTGGCTCCGCGGCCTCATACTTCAACTGAGCCTGGAGAGTCCTTCCGAGATTGTTAAGCGCTGCGGCCCCGTTGGCGCTCTCGGCCTCTCCAAGAGCGTCCCAGATTGCGA
>DASRZA010000051.1:0-15368 GCA_035686845.1 Armatimonadota bacterium
CAGCATATTCCGGTCATCATGATCTCAGCGTCCCAGGACATGGAACGTATCGTGCAATGTATTGAAATGGGCGCCGAGGACTATCTGGAGAAGCCCTTTAACCTGGTGCTGCTCAAGGCACGCGTCAGCGCCTGCCTCGAAAAAAAGCGGTTCCGGGATCAGGAGAAGGCCCACCACGTCGAGTTGGAGCGCCGCATCGCCGAAGCGACTGGCGAAATCCGGCAGAATAGCAGCTTCCTGGAACGCCGGCTTCGAGAGCTGGGCGCCATGATCGACGTCTCGACCGCGATGATCTCCGTGCTTGATCTCGATGTCCTTCTCAACCAGATTATGGATCTGAGCAAAGAAGTCATGAACGCCGAGGCGAGCTCTCTGCTCTTGCTCGATCCGGAGAGCGGCGATCTCAAGTTCCACGTAGCTCGAGGCGCCGCCGGCGAAGCGATCAAATCCTTCACCGTCGAAATGGGCCATGGAATCGCCGGCTGGGTGGCTCAGACCGGCCAGGCGCTCTTAACGCCCGACGCCTACCAGGAGCCGCGGTTCGACCCAACCTACGACCGCAAAACCGGGTTTCGAACCCGATCCCTTCTCACCGTTCCCATAAAGGTGAAAGACGAGACTATCGGTGTCGTTCAGGTGATCAATAAGCAGGGCCAGAACTCTTTTGATGAGCACGATCTGGACCTGTTCCAGTCTTTCGCCGGAATGGCCGGGATCTCGCTCGATAATGCCCGCCTATTTGATGAGACGCGGCGGATGGCTGAAGCCCTGCGGAACGCCCTGGAGAAGGAACGATGGCTCTCCATCGAAAAGGAGAAGCTGGGCGCGTATATTCCGAAGCACCTTAGAGATGAGATCTCTCGTAACCGGGAGCAGACGCTCGCTCTTGGCGGAAAGGTGGCGCATGCGTCGATCCTCTTCTCCGACATTGAGGGCTTTACCGCGATCTCTGAATCACTATCGCCTTCTCACGTCGTCAGCTTTCTGAATCAATACATGACGGCGATGGCCCACGTCATTGAGGAGGAGGGCGGCATTTTAGACAAATTCATAGGAGATGCGATTATGGCGATATTTCTGGCCGGTGAAGCCTATCCCGAGCATCACGCGATCCGGGCCGTGCGCGCCGGGATTCGCATGCAGCAGGCGCTGGCGGATTTGCGAGACCGTTGGCGCACCGAGCGTCCCGAGCTCCCGGAAGTTAGAGTTCGCATCGGCGTGAACACTGGCGACGTGGTGGCGGGAAACGTGGGCTCCGAAACTCGCATGGATTACACCGTTATCGGGGATAACGTGAATGTGGCGCAGCGCCTCGAAACAAACGCGCGGACCGGTGAAGTCCTGGTGAGCGAGGCTACCCACGAGCAGATCAAGCATTGTATTCCCGCCATACGTATGGAGCCGATCATCGTCAAAAACCGTGTCCAGCCGGTCCAGGTCTACGCCATCCGCCCACCGGTCCCCTCGGCAAGCTGAAGCAAAATCCAGTGGACCGGTCTCTCGCTCGATCCGCCCCGGGCTATCCCATTGTTGTCGTGGGTGGGGGCGCGGCGGGAATTCTGGCGGCCTGGCGCGCGGCTTCGCGCGGCGCCCCGGTTCTTCTGCTCGAAAAGAACCATCGCCTCGGAATGAAGATCCTGATCTCCGGTGGTGGCAAATGCAATGTCACGCATGAGGGCGAGATGAACGAGATCCGGTCGCAGTTTCGTTCGAACGAGGCTCGCTTCCTCAAACCCAGCTTCTACCGTTTCACCAATCACGACGTCATTGAACTGCTGGAGCGCCGCGGCATCCGGCTCTATTCCCGACCGGATGGCCGCATTTTTCCCGTAGACGGCACGGCCCGGGATGTCGTCGCCGCGCTGGAGGCCCACCTTCGAGCGGCCGGCGTGTCTATCCGGCTCGGCGCCGCCGTCTCGGGAATTGAGTTCAGAGAGATCGGCCCTGGCGCGATCCGGGAATCTCAAAAACCCACGGATGAGCTGCATCCTGCGAAAGAAGTCGCCGCCGTGCTCCTGGGAACGGAACGGATTCCCACCCATCATCTCATTCTCTGCGTGGGTGGTTCATCGTACCCGGGAACCGGAACCACGGGTGATGGCTGGCCGTGGGTTCAGGCGGCCGGCCATAGCCTGGTCAAGATCCGGGCCGCGCTGGCGCCCCTCTTCCTCGAAACCCCGCAGCCGTTTTCGGAATCTCAGATTCCGAATTGGGCCGGCGTGGCGCTCCGGGATTGTATGCTCAGGGCACGGCAGTCCGGAAAGGTCTTCGCGTCATGGCGGGGTGATCTGCTCTTCACACATCGCGGCGTATCCGGTCCGTGCGCGCTTGGTATCAGCCGCGAGGTCGCAGAGCGCCGATCCGCTGGACCGGTCACGCTCGAAGTGGACCTCGCGCCATCGAGTCCCATCGAGGCTATCATCGCCGGGCTTCACCAATGGCTGCGGCAGAATCCGCGCCGTCCCACAGGGGCTTTTGTCGATTCCCTCGTGCCCGCGCGCCTGGCGCCGGCCTTTTTAGAATCCGCCGGATGTGAACCGGGACTCCTCGCCGCCTATCTTCCACAGAAAACGCGCAGCCGGCTGGCGCAGCAGATCAAAGCATGGCCGATCGGGAGCGTGCAGCACGTTCCGCTCGAAAAAGGCGAAGTGGTGGCCGGCGGAGTCGCCCTGGACGAGGTGGATCCCCGTACGATGCGCTCGCGGCGAGCCGCCGGACTCTATCTTTGCGGGGAGATCCTGGATATCGCCGGACCGGTGGGCGGCTATAACCTGCAGGCCGCCTGGAGCACGGGCTGCGTGGCAGGGGAATCCGCGGCGCAAGACTGGATGGCCCGCGCCTATAATGCCTCATCTAGGAGAAACGCATGAATCCCATCATCCCCAGCATCCTGGACACCGACCATTACAAAATTACTATGGGTCAGGTTGTCTTTAACCAGTTCCCTAACGCCCTTGTCCGCTACGAGTTCATTAACCGCGGTAAGACGTCCTTCCCTCCGGGATTCGATAAGGCGCTGCGCGCTCAGATTCAAATGATGGCGGCGCTGCGGCTCGCCGGTGAAGAAGCGCAGTGGTATCGCGACGCGGTGCGATACCTGAAGCCAACCTATATTGAATGGCTTCAGGGTTACCGCTTCAACCCCGACGAGGTGACGATAACGCAGGAGGGCGGCGATCTCAGGGTAACGATCGAGGGCCCCTGGTATCGGACGATCCTGTGGGAGGTCTCGCTTTTGAGTCTCATCAGCGAGCTCTATTACCGGCTGAGCGGCATTGAGCCGGACGCGGAGTGGGAACAGCGGGCCGAACAGAAGGCAAAGCGGATGGCGCACGCCGGACTCCACTGGATCGACTTCGGATCCCGCCGCCGCTTTTCGCTCACGGTGCAGGAAGAGGTCAACATCCGCATGAAGGCCTTCCCCGGTCTCTTTCTCGGGAGCAGCAACCCCTACATCTGTAAACGCCACGGGCTGACCCCGATGGGAACCTTTGCGCACGAGGGACCGATGGCAATGCAAAGCCTTTATGGCCCCCGCATGTGCAGCCGGATCTGGATGGACGCGTGGGTGCGCGAGTACAACGGCGATCTTGGCATCGCGCTCACCGATACGCTCACCACACCCGTTTTTCTGCGCTACTTCGATATGTTCCACGCCAAGCTATTCGATGGTGTCCGGATCGACAGCGGTGATCCCGTGGAAGTCGCCGAAATGGTGCTGGCGCATTACGATTCGATGAACATTCCCACGCGCAGCAAGCGTTTCGTCTTCAGCGACAGTCTGGACGACGAGCGGGCGATTGCGCTGCACCGCCGCTTTTCCGACCGCTGCATGGTGACTGCGGGAATCGGCACGTTCTTAACCAACGATTGCGGCGCAAGGCCACTCAACATGGTCATTAAACTGGTCGCGGCCGACCTTGGCGTGGGTTTTCATGACCTGGTAAAACTCTCCGATGATATTGGAAAGCATACCGGCCAGACCTCCGCCATCGAGCTCTGCCAGAGGGATCTGGGTCTCGTGGGCAGAAAATGACGGATGGAGCGTCAGACGATGGGGCGCGGCGGAAGGCTGTACGCGTACTTCGCGATGATCTCCGGCAGCCCATCTTCGATTTCGCTGTAGCGAGAGTACTTCTGAACCCCATTCGTTCGGCGCGCCTGAAACAGGCGCGTGATCTGTTCGGCGGGCACGGGTTTACAGATCAGGTAGCCCTGGATCTGGTGACAGCCATGTTTGCGGAGGCGGAGCAGTTGGGTTTCGGTCTCCACGCCTTCGGCGATCACTTTTCGCCCGAGATTGTGACTCAGACTGATGATGGTCGCCACAATGGCTTCATTGGCCGAATCTTCAGCCACGTCGCGTACAAACGATTGATCGATCTTGATGGTGTCGAACGGAAAATGTTTGAGGTAGCTGAGCGAGCTGAAGCCGGTGCCGAAATCGTCCAGGGCGATCTCCACTCCCATCTCTTTGAGTCGCCGCAGCACCATAACGGTATTCTCGCGGTCATGCATCGCGAGGCTCTCGGTGATCTCGACCTCAAGGTAAGAGGGATCCAATCCTTCGCCCTTGAGCGCGTCCACGACGGAAGGGATCACCGTCTTGCGCTGGAACTGGCGAGCTGAGAGATTAACGGAAACCCGGAACGGCGGCAGACCGGCGGCCTGCCAGAGCATGTTCTGGCGGCAAGCCTTACGGAGGATCCACTCGGTGAGTGGCAGAATCAGGCCATTCTCCTCGGCAAGCGCGATAAACTTGCCCGGGGAGAGCAGACCGTGCGCCGGGTGCATCCAGCGAACCAGGGCCTCGACACCCACCATTTTTGCGCTTTCGAGGTCCACCTGCGGCTGGTAGTGGAGCACGAATTCTTCCTGATCGAGCGCCCGGTAGAGGTCGCGTTCGAGGGCGCCGCGTTCCACCTGGTTCCCGGCAAGCTTGGGCGCGTGAATCTGGACACTGTTGGGACCTTGCTGCTTGGCGAGCCGGAGAGCCACCTGCCCGTATTTGATGAGGGTGTCGGGATCGCGGCCATCGGTCGGAAAGAGACTGATACCGACGCATGCCGTGGCGCTGATCTCTTTTTCGCCAAGCATTAACGGTCGCCCAACTTCGCTGATCAGTTTCGCCGCCACCGCCATCGCGTTCTGCATCTCGTTAAGCTCAAACAGGGCGATCGCGAACTCGTCGTCACCCAGGCGAGCGACCGAGTCCCCCACGCGGATCGATTCGCGCAGCCGTTCCCCCACGGTCTTCAGCAGCAAGTCGCCGACTTCGCTGCCGTAATCGTTGTTGATACGATTGAAACCATCCAGATCCAGCAGCAGCATTGCGGCAAGTCGTTGATGCCGCAGAGCGAGGATGAGCTTGTCCTTGATCTCGTCCCTAAACGGTACACGTCCCATTAGCCCGGTGACCGGGTCTTTCTGAACCTTGAGATCCAGGTCCTGAACCACGCCCTTTAACCGGCTCAGATCTTCCTCAAGGCTGCGCGCGGCTATGACCTGCCGCCGCATGGATAAACGGCCGGCGTTGAGCGTGGCAACAAGGAAGAGAGCCACCACCGTAAAGGTGATAATCGGACCGTAAACGGCTGAGTCGGTCATCCGGACCAATTGGGGCCAGGTTCCCAAAAAGCCCACGAGCAGCGCGCTGCCAACAGCGCTTACCATCGCCCAGGGCAGCGACAGAACGGCCGCTGCCTCGAGCACCGGAAGATAAAGAAGCGGCAGGAGCGGCGTGCGAAGACCTCCGGCGACGTGAATGAGAATGGCCGCAACAAATATATCGATGGCTACCGACAGGTGGGTAAAAGGCTGCCGCCATTGAAGCCAATGATCGGGAAAGAGCGGGATAGCGCAGTAGAGGCAAAGCGGCAGCGCCAACCAGAGGTGTGCGGTGTCCCACTGTGTCGGAAGAGACATCAGCACGAGGAAAAGGGCGCCTATCCGGAACGCCGCAAGCCAGCGCCGCGCCCCCGGTCGGCTCAGATCCACCAGGCCAGGCGCCCCGCAATCCGACGTCGGGTTAAGCCGAAGCTGAAGAGTGCGCGCGGGATTCGTGTGTCCCGAGGATGGGCTGCGTGCAGGCTCATCCCGTGGATGCTGGACGTTATGCGAACGATCACGCTGCATAAGAATGCCTCAAATTTCGCTTGATAACATTTATCGAGTTGATAATGCTTATCGGGTCCGACGTTTTCTTTGCCGACGAGCCGGGCTTCCGGATGCGCCGGCCGCTGCCGGCGCGATGCGCAGGAGAAATGGCTTTGAGAGCCGCGAAAATGGCTGCGGCGCGCCATCCTCACAGCGCCGCTATGTCTCTATTTTCGGCGGATTGCGCGGGATCTATACCGCCGGCGAGGATTATGAGGGACGCTTCTTCAGCAATTCCTTCGCGGTGTGTAAGAGAACGCCCGGAGAGCCGCACGGCCGTCTACAATAATCTCGGGCGGCAATTTCAGCCGTTCAAAATCAGAGTCGGATCAGAATCGGAAAGGTGATTGCGGATCATGAAGAAAGCTCTCTTGATGCTCGGCGGTGGTTTCCACAATTTTGAGGCCTGCGGAAAAATCCTCGTTGATTTTCTCCGCTCGTCCGGCGCCTGCGAGCCTATCGCGACCGAAGACCGCAATCAGTTCCTTGACCTCGGCGGCTTTGATCTGGTGATCGATTACACGCAGGGCGGATCGCTCACGCCCGAACAGGAAAGCGGTCTCTGCGCTTTTGTGCGCAATGGCGGCGGTTTTATCGGGATCCACTGCGCCTCCGATTCGTGGGTGAATAACGCGCAATATATGGAGATGGTCGGCAGTCATTTTATTGGGCATGGGCCGGTGACCGAGTTCTCCGTGACCATCACTGATCCCGATCACGACGTAACACGGCGCATCCAGAGTTTCCGGATTACCGATGAATTCTATATTCTCGAGAAGAAAACGGAGGAGTTCCACGTTCTGGCCACGGGATCATGGCGCGGGCAGACGCATCCGATGGCGTACGTGCGAGACTATGGCCGGGGTAAAGTCTTCTACACGGCCAACGGCCATGACGAGCGCGCGTTCTCCAACACCGGCTTCCAGAGACTGGTCAACCGCGCGGTCCGGTATGTTACCGGCCAGGTTGAGACGGGCACGATCCGGGCCGCGGTCATCGGATACGGTGGATCGTTCAACATGGGTAAGCACCATGCGGAGAGTATCAACACCGTTCCCGGGCTGAAAATCGTAGCGGTCTGCGATCTGGACCCGAAGCGCGCAGCGCAGGCGAAGGACGATTTTCCCTCCATCCGGACGTTCAGCAGCGTGGACGCTCTGGCGGCGGACGATGGTGTGGATATGGTGACGGTCGTGACGCCGCACAACGATCATTATCCAACGGCGATGAAGCTGTTGAACGCGGGCAAGCACGTCGTGGTGGAGAAGCCGTTCTGCCTCAATATTCAGGAAGCTACGGACATGATTGAGGCGGCGCGCGCCCGGCAGTTGATGCTCTCAACATTCCACAATCGGCGCTGGGATGATGATTTCCTGACCATCCGTCAGATCCTGCGGGAGGGAGCCATTGGGGATCCATTCCATATTGAGGCCTATTTTGGCGGGTACGGGCATCCGGGATACTGGTGGCGCAGCCATAAGCCGATTTCGGGCGGCGCGTTCTATGATTGGGGCGCCCATTTCACCGATTGGACGCTGAATCTGATGCCCTATAAGATGGAAACGTTCTACGGAATTTTCCACAAGCGGGTCTGGCACGATGTCACCAATGAGGATCACTGCCAGGCGCTCATCCGGTTCGAAGGGGGAAGAACGGCGGACCTGCAGCAGTCTTCCATCGCCGCGGTGGGGAAGGCCAAGTGGCGCATCCTCGGAACGAAAGGTGGAATTCTGCAGGATTCCGGCGACCAGATCAAGGTAACGAGCTATCGAACCGGGCACCGGGAGGAGATCGCCGTCCCGCTTATTCGCGGTGGGAGCTGGCACTCCTATTACCATAACGTGGCCGATCATCTACTCGCCGGCGAACCACTCGCCGTAACGCCCGAATCGGCCCGCCGGGTGATCGCAGTCCTTCAGCTCGCCGAGGAATCGGCCCGGTCCGGCCAGCCGGTTCCCGTTCCGTATGAGGATTGACGAAGCGATCGGGTGAGGCCGCTTACCTCGTGCGAACGCCGGTGGCATCGTTGTTCCGGACGCCGGCGACATTTGCGCCGATGTCAACGAGAACAGGTTTGTACACCCCGGCGTACCGGACGACATTGCCGCGCAAGGAGATCTGGTGGCAGTTGGAGAGGGTGATGAGGGAAGGCATGCGCATCGCTGCGGTCCACGGGGAGGCTCCAGCGATGATGTTGCCGGCGATGGTCACATTGTCCGACCATTCTACCTCAATCTCGCCCTGGTAGTCCGAGATCATCCGGTTATTCAGGATCATGATGTCCCGGTTGCCAATCGCGCCGTCGCCGTGAATCAGGATCGCTGCGCCGCCGTAACCGGCCTTCCCATTGTTCACGAGACGGTTGTCCCTTATCGTCACCTGATGAGCATAATCGGCCTCGCCCCAGTAGTACTCGGGGCCAACACTCACAGCGGACATCCCGCACCCCTCAATAACGTTGTTAGCGATCAGCCCGTTGTCGGCCTTGACCAGGATGCCCCGTGAGCGCGTGCGTCCAAGATGGCAGTTGACAATTTTGTAGCCCGCTCCGTCGCGCAGAGGATTACTGAGTTTGGCGCCGGCCGGGACGTGGAGATCTTTATCCAGCGTTACCGTCGTCGTCCTGTCGCCGTTGACTTTGAGCGCCGTGACCGCCCCTTCGGCGTAAAAGCCCTTGTTGTCCGAGATGCGCACCGGCTGGCCGATCACCAGGGCGCCGACTCCACCTTCCAACGTCAGAACGCGGCCGGCCGCCTTCGTGACATTTTGAAACGACCCATGAATGGCGAAGTTGTCATCCAGGAATACTCCCTCCATTGTGCAATCCTCAATGTCGGGACCAATATCGGCGCCGGTCGAATGCAGGCCATCGGCGGCGTTAGTGACAAGGGGCGCCTCGGTGGCGCCTTGTGGCTTCGGCCCCAGGACCCATTTGCAGTGGAGGATATGGTTGCCGCCGCCGCCCGTCTCGAAGAGGGGCGCAAAACCATTACGCATCATCGTCATATCCTTGATCGTGCAATTGTGGCTATTGTCGAGGTGGACCTTTATCGGCGGCGAGCCGTGCCGCGTGACGATCCAATCGCCGACGTTGATATTCTCCTTCCCGGTGAATCCGGTGATTCGGTATTCGCCGCCGGCCGCGGGAGCCGCCTGGAGCGAGTAGAAGTCGCCGACACCAAGCTTTAGGAGTCGTGTGTGGGCGTCCACGACGTTGGCCGCGGGGAACTTGCTCCCCTTCAGGTCCGGCGTCGGGTAGCCGACGTCGGGAACCCAGTCGCAGTAACTCTTCCCATCGGCGTCCTTGCCGATGCCGGTCACGCGTCCCTGGCAGAATGGAACCGTATCCTGCGAGATCCGGGCGCCCTCGACGGTGACGTTGTTATCCCCGCGCAGATCGAAGGCGGCGTCGGGCCAACTAAAGCCGTAGAGAATGAGTGTGACGCCGTAAGCGCTGATAGTCGCGTTCCGCCAGCCCTTCAGAGTTATGGCGCCGCGGCCCGCGTTGGGCAGAGAGTAGACACCCGGCCTGATGACGATATGTTTTGCCCCGCCAAGGTAGGCGTTCAGGACCTGCTGCGGTAGCGCGCCGGGGTGCGCGGGGTCGCCGACGACGACCGGCGAGGGTCGATCGTCCTTATCCCAGCGCCCGGCATAACGTACGTCCCGGTGCGCGGTCGAACCAAACCACGTCGTCGTGCTGCAATAGGGCGCCCCGCTCGCAGCCTTCAATATTCCGATGACGGCAAGCGTGAGGACAACAGCCGCCTTCCCTAAAAAACCGTTTGGCCCGATCGTCCGGGCGGTACTAGTATACGGCGGCAAGGCGCTGTTCTCCGATCTTATTTAGCCGCGTTCGGTTTTTTCGCGGGAGATCTCGCGGAGGCGGAGATGCTGCGGAAGGGTCTTTTTGCGGATGCGGATCGATTTGGGTGTCACCTCGACGAGCTCGGTGGAGTCGATGAACTCAAGGCATTCATCGAGCGACATCGTATGAGGCGGGACCAGCTTGACCGTGTCCTCTTTGGTAGACTCCCGCATGTTCGTCAGCTTTTTCTCTTTGCAAACGTTCACGTTGAGGTCATCCCAACGGCAGTTTTCTCCCACGACCATGCCCTCGTAGACGGGTGTGCTCGGCGGGAAAAACATCATCCCGCGCTCCTGGAGATTGTAAAGCGCGAAGGGCGTGGTTAAACCCTCACGATCGGCGACGAGGGCGCCGCTGAGACGGCCGGGCAGCGTGCCCTGCCATTTATCGAACCGGTCAAAGAGAGTGTTGAAGAGGCCCGTGCCTTTGGTGGCGCTGAGGAATTCGGAACGAAACCCGATCAGTCCGCGCGAAGGAATCTCAAACTCCATTCGAACGCGGCCGGCGCCATGATTGATCATCCGGGACATCACGCCTTTCCGGCGGCCCAGTGATTCCGTGGTGACTCCTACAAAGGTTTCGGGCACGTCAATAAAGACCTGCTCGATCGGCTCCATCAGGTGACCGTCGACCGTCTGCGTGACCACCTCCGGCTGGGCGACCTGCAGCTCGTATCCCTCCCGGCGCATCATTTCAATGAGGATGCCAAGCTGGAGCACCCCCCGGCCGGTAACGCGGAACGTATCCGGCGAATCGGTCTCCTCAACTCGGATGGAGACATTCCCTAACAGCTCGCGAAAGAGACGCTCGCGTAGATTACGGCTGGTGACGAACTTGCCTTCCCGGCCGGCGAACGGCGAGTTGTTCACCGAGAATTCCATCGAAATCGTTGGCTCATCAACCCGGATGCGGGGAAGCGGCTCAGGGTTTTCGACGCTGGCGATCGTATCGCCAATATTCACTTCGGCGATACCGGCGATGGCGATGACATCTCCGGCTTCGGCGAGTTCTGTGGCGACTCGCTTCAGGCCATCGAATACGTAAACGTGCGCTACTTTCACTCGCGAGACTTCGCCATCCGCCTTGCAGAGCGCCACAGTCTCACCGGCGTGAATCCTGCCGCGCACAATCCGTCCAATGCCGAGGCGGCCGACGTAGTCGTTATAGTCCAGGTTTGCGATCAGGAGCTGGAGCGGCGCATCGACATCCACCGGCGGCGCAGGCACACTCCGCAGGATCTCTTCATACAGCGGACGTAGGTCTTGAGACGGATCATCAAGGCTCCGGCGCGCAATACCCTGCCGGCCAACCGTGTAGAGAACCGGGAAATTAAGCTGTTCTTCGGTGGCGTCGAGATCGATAAAGAGATCGTAGATCTCATCCAGAACCCGCTCTGGCTCCGCCTCGTGACGATCGATCTTATTGATCACCACGATGGGGGGCAGATGGGCTTCGAACGCCTTGCTCAGAACATAGCGAGTCTGCGGGAGCGGACCTTCGGCAGCGTCAACCAGCAGCATGACGCCATCCACTAACTTGAGCACACGCTCGACCTCTCCGCCGAAGTCCGAGTGGCCCGGTGTATCCAGGATATTAATCTTGACGTCGCGATAGTGAACCGCGGCGTTCTTCGCCATAATGGTGATACCGCGTTCTCGTTCCAGATCCATCGTATCCATCATGCGGTCGACAACCGCCTCGTTCTCACGAAACAGGCCGCTCTGACGCATCATGGCATCCACCAGCGTTGTCTTGCCGTGGTCAACGTGCGCGATGATGGCGATGTTGCGAATGGTGGACGCGACCGGGCCGTCCGAATGCTTCACTTCCGTCAATAACCCCTCCTGATTACTGGACACGATTTACGCGAGGCTTCAAAGAGGAGTTGGCCAGACCCGGCGGCATCAAAGTTTTCCGCTTGAGGGCGGGCGCCAGTTTTGGTACGACGGGGCCATGATCGTTGGGGGGAAGATCGGAGACGGTGACCTTCTCCATCACGTCGCCCTGCCGCAGTTTATCCACCACGTCCATGCCTTTAATGACCTTTCCGAAGACCGTGTACTTATGATCCAGCTGATGCGCCGGAGCCAGGGTGATATAGAACTGGCTGCCGGCCGTGTTGGCGCCGGATTTTGCCATGGCGACCGCCCCGGTGTCATGAAGGAGCGGGCCGGCCTCATCCGGAATGGTATAGTCCGGTCCGCCGGTTCCATCGCCCTTTGGATCACCCCCCTGGATTACAAAGCCCGGCACATACCGGTGAAACGTGAGGTGATCGTAAAAATGCCGCTGAACGAGGCTCACGAAATTCCCCGCCGTGATCTCGACGCCGCGCGGCTCAATCTCGATGACGAAAGATCCCTTATTCGTTTTTACGGTCACGAGCGGCGTCACGTGCGCGCGGGTAAAACTGTCGCCCTTGAGCCAGAATTGAGCCGCATTCGGATACGTCTGGATTATATTCTGCTCGGCCATGGACATTACGCTCCGCCGGGCCATCAGTTGTTGGGTCAGCGCCGAGTCAGGGCTCAGTTGAACCTTGTCCGGCGGGACGGCGGTCGCTAAAGCGTGGTTGAATCCGGAGCTCTCGAAAAGCACCTGGCCCGCGGCTTTGGTGGCGCCCGGCGATGCGCTGGCGCTCGTCGTCGTAGAGGTGGTGGTTTGAGTGATATTACTCTGTCCGCATCCAGCGAGTGTAAGAACTGCGAAACCGATTCCGGCAAACGCCGCTGCTCGTAAGCTGGCGCCAGGAGAAAAAGACATTAATTTCAATCCTCGCCGGCTCCGAAGGGCCGGCGCAATGGTCGATATAGAAACGCGAATATGGGGCTCTCGCAATGCCTATTATACCACGATGAGCGGAGGGCGGAGGGCGGAGGGCGAAGGACGAGGGACGGAGGGCGGAGGGCGAGGTACGAGGAACCGAGAACGGACGCGGAGAATGGGCGCATTGTGTCCGCGATTTTAAGCCAAACCGTGCGCTTCCAGCAGACGACGTTGTCGCATCACGGCCGGCATCCATTGTTGCGCAGATATTGCAGATATTGATGATGAGCACAGGCATCCCACTGCCATGTCGCCCAACGGCCGCAGCCGTTATACAGAGCCGGTTCTGCGAGCGTACCAACTTTGTTTCCACGGCTGCGAAGGAGTTGAGCGGTCGATAGATGACATGACCCCCGCGAGCCCATCCGGGCACGTGGATCGTTCAGAGCCAATAGGGTCAGCTCATCGAGAAGCGAACAGCGTGACGCCAGGACTATCATATCGGACCGATCGGCGCCTGTGTGTGGCCCCGTCCTCCGTTCCGCAGCGACTAACATAGAGTTATGAAGAGCGATCGTCCGGGCGTCCATAGAAAGAGTACCGTCCCCGACTACCATCATGCGCCTCCGTCGTGGCAGTTGGTAATGGCTGGCTTCGCAGCCGGGA
The DNA here is from genome assembly GCA_035686845.1 of Armatimonadota bacterium. Classification (GTDB taxonomy): domain Bacteria; phylum Armatimonadota; class DASRZA01; order DASRZA01; family DASRZA01; genus DASRZA01. Next base: position 13,457 of record DASRZA010000051.1, read on the forward strand.
TCGCGATCTGGCTGGCGATGGAGGCGCTCAATCCCGGTGGTGTGATCTCGCTCGGGAATCCGGTTTATCCGTTTGGTCTCGCTGCGGTCTGTGCGGCGCTCTCCCTCACACGCCTGCGATGGCTGCCCTGGACCGGCGCCGCAGCGCTCGGGATCATCCTCCTGCTGGTTGCGTTTACCCCATTCATCGACAGGCGAGCGCGAAGCCTGGTCCAACAGGATCCGGTACACCCGTGCCCGGCGGTGATATCCCTCTGCGCGAGTGTTAGCCCTGACGGCTTGATGTCATCGAAATCGGAGGAGCGGCTGATGGGCGCGCTGGATCTGATCCGGCAGGGAATGGCGGCGCGGCTGGTGATCGATCACTTCCCGCCGCCAAAGCCATCACCCGAGGGTGATATCCGGCGGCAGATTACGGCGCTCCGCTTCCCCGTCCCGCCGATAGACGATCTGGGATCCGTCAGGAACACGCACGACGAAAGCGTTGCGATGCGCTTGCTCTGCCGTACGCGCCACTGGCGCCAGGTGCTGCTCGTAACCGCTCCCCTTCACACGCGGCGCGCCCGGGCGGTCTTCCGTAAAATGGGGGCGCCCGTTCTTGTCCGGGCCTGTGCCGTGCGGGACTATGATCTCGATCATCTGAACCCATGGGACCGGCTGCGGGTCTTTCGTGAGTGGCTGCACGAAGAAATCGCCTGGTATCTCTACCGCCGCCGAGGATGGGTGTAACCTGATCCCCTTCTTCACCCTTCCAGCCAGAAATCCTCGTCCACACCGTGGAACATCACCGGCTGGTTTGTCAGATGCAGGGTGACGGTGGCGAGATCTTCGGGAACTGAATGGATCCTTCCGAACGCGTCGACCGCGATCAGATCAGAGCTTGAAGTAATCTTAACTTCAGCGGCGCGGCCGGCCGTATCGGACCACGCTGCCACGAACCGGTCGTCGCCTCGCAAAAACTCGAACCCGGTCAGATCCGCGCCCAGTTTCAGCTTTCGCACGAACTTTGCGCCATCAAGCTGCTCCGCCGCCAGCCGGTACTCCATGGCTGCGAGACGCGGACAACCATCGGGTGTAACAAGCGAAGCCGCATCTCCGAGATTCCACGGGTAGTATAAAACCTGTCCGCCGCTCAGAGCGAGTTGTGTCGCGTACGCCTTCGCCGGTGACAACTGCATCGCGCCGCGCGCCGGAACCGGGCTGCCCGTTGGCGCTATCTGCAGCCCTTCTCTCAGCGCGGCATCGGCAAAGGCGCCAGAATTCGCCCCGGAACCGCCGGCAATCAGTACGCTGCGCACTCCCGCCAGCCGCAGACTCTTCGCCATCCCGTCCATCTCTCTCATGTCCGGTGGCAGTGTCACGATTGCCCCGAATATCGATGGACCGGTTGGCGCCGGGTCGTGTGAGCGAGGAATTACCACGAACGAGCCGGCCGCGCTCTGCCCGCCCTGCCGAACCGTGACCGAGTACCATCCTGCGAGCTTTCGGCTGTCCAGCGTCACGTTCGCCGAGCCTTCCCGGTCAGGACGCGCCTCGCCAACGGATAACACCGCGTCCTGCGCGTTGGAAACCTGGTACTCGATCGGACCGGACGCGTGCTGCGCCACCAGAACGACCTTCTCGCCGGCCGTGTAGAATCCGCCGTAGCGATTCGGCGCCACCAAGAGCCCTTCAGCGCCGGCCGGCGCCAGCGCCATGGAAAGTAAGAACAAGCAGACAGAAAGACGTAGGAACATTGGAGTTCTCGAAACGAATGGAATGGCCGAACCCGATCAGATCCGGCAGGTTACCGACTGCTCTTGATCATCGGTCAGAAGTCGATGCAGGCATAGCCCGCACCCCGCACCCGCGCCTCTTCTTCGTCCTCCGTCCCCCCGACTCACCGTCCCCCCGACTCACCGTCCCCCCCATCT
>DASRZA010000052.1:0-3765 GCA_035686845.1 Armatimonadota bacterium
GCTCGATAGCTGGCTGGTTCCTGACGGCGCTGCGCTGCGGCTGTACGACCCGCTGGGAGAGCGGCGCCTCACCAAGGCGGAAGCGCGGGAGATGGACGCCGAGACCGCGTGGAAGGAAGCCGAAGCGCAGCGCGCGGAAGCTCAAACGGAACGCGAAGCCCGGGAGCGGGCGTGGGCGAAGCTGCGGGACCTTGGCATCGATCCCGACACGCTCTGACCCGATAGAGGCTGGAGCACACTCGACGGGGGCGCTGCCTGCAGTTCTGCCTGGTGACGGGCGTTGAGCCCAGGATATCGGCGCCTGTCGAGGCCGCACTCGAGCTGCAGTAGCGAGATCCTGACCTGCACCCGAAACTCAGAAGGAACATCGCGGCGGGGGGCGAACAAAACTATCGGTAAAAATGGGCCCGCTCAATTCTATCGCGCGGCAAGCAGGCAATCCGTGCCGGATAAGCCAGGGTCAGACAACGGGCGCATCGGGAGATGCGCCACAGAGGAACGAGTTCATGTCGAAGAGGCTCTACGTCGGCAACCTCCCATATGCTGTCACTCGGGAGGAGTTGTCGGCGGCGTTCGAGCAGTGGGGACCGGTTGAATCGGTAGCGATTATCACAGATCACGAAACCGGGGAGAGTAAAGGCTTCGCGTTCATTCAGCTCGCCGACGAGAAGGCGGACGACGCCGTCAATCAGATGAATGGGACGCTATTCAAAGGACGGCCGCTCCGCGTCAAGGAAGCGAGGCCGCGGGAGCAGAGGCCATTCGAGCCAAATAGGAACGCGCGCCCTGAGCGCGAGCAGCCGTGGGAACCCCGAGAGCCCGGTATATCGGCGCCCTCGGCTTCTCCGGTGCGAAGTGATGCCGGCCGGAGCGCCGAGTCTCGACCCGGCCGCGACGCCGGCAGTCGCGGCAGCCGCGAATACAGTCGCGAGTTCACCAAAGATAGCGGATTACGGGACGGTGGCGGCCGTCGGAAGAGCCGGGATGGCGGACGCGATGGGTACCGGGATGGCGGACGCGACGGTTCCCGAGACGGTGGACGCGGACGGGAGCGTGACCGCGATCGATGGAACCGCGATTGGGAATAGCGGCGGTTTCAGATTCCGTCTGCGAACGGTATTCTCTACCGAACGGACTGTAATCCCTACCGACCGGAGCGCCTATTTCGAACCTTTGGCAGGAGCGACCCATCTATAATTGGTTCGCTGAGTGCCGAAACTCCCGGGTGATCTGTACAATAGATCCGGGAGCAAGATTCGCCTGAGTCGCATCCTCGCGCATGGTGGCGCAGGAACCTTTGCAAACTTGAGCGGTCTAATGGTTCGATGACGAGGATGAGTCGGCTGGTAGGAGTGAGGCATTGATCAAGGCCAGCGCACAACCGCTTTCTGGCGCCGCGAACGCAGATCGTACACTCGCGGAGCAGTTCGACCAGATTGTGCTGGCGTACGAGAAACGCGTCTACAATGTCGCCTTCCGAATGTTGGGGGACTATGACGACGCGGCCGACGTTACCCAGGAGGCGTTTATAAAGGCCTACCGGGCATACGGCCGGTTTCGAGGAGATTCCAGCGTCTACACCTGGCTGTACCGTATCGTCACCAATTGCTGCAAAAATCGGCTAAAGGATCGGGATAGGGCCGGTCGATATGGCATTGACTCTCTGGAGACGCTTCGCGACGATGATACGTCGGAGCAAATGCAGATCCCGGATTGGCGCTACGCCCCCGAACCGGCGTTGGAACGGCAGGAATTACGCGAGCAGGTGCATGAAGCCATTCAGAGTCTCCCGCCCGATTACCGAATCGTCATCATCCTGCGAGATCTCCAGGGTTTAACTTACAAAGAGATCAGCAGCATCGTCGGAGTTCCGCTCGAAACGGTCAAAACTCGCATCTTCCGCGGCCGCGCGGCGCTGCGCGGCAGGCTGGCAGATTACGTTACGGGCTGATACAGGCCGACGTGACGTGGATTTCGCCAGCCGCTCCGCTCACTCCTTGCCGGCCAATCACTCGCCGGGGCGCGCCGCGTCATCTTAAACGCCGCCCTGTTTTACTCCGTCTTTAGTGAGCGACGGCGTAACGCGGGCTGCGAGGCGCAGGGTGATGAGCCGGCGCGGCGCCCTTGACCGGGCGACTGACGCGCCGGCCATTAGAAAGGATGAGCGAGAAAAATATGAACCTGAATCTGGAGGAAGTGGGTTAATGAGTCAACGTTTTTGTCCGAAGGTCCTGGGGCCCCTGTCCGTTTTCTTAATAATCGCCGCACGCCAGGCGCTTGTTCCCCCAACTGCCGCTCCCGCCGCTCCCGCGCCGAAAGCCGCCGCTCCCGCGCCGAAAACCGCCGCTCCCGCGCCCCCCAATGCGGCCCCTCCGACCCCGGCGGCGCCTGCCCCGCCCGTTACATCGCCGGCTGTTCCGGCTCTGCCTGAAACCATGCCGGCGCCCGACAACAGCGCCTTCGCTCTTCCGGCCAACCCGCCTGCGCTGCACGGGACGGTGGTGGCGATTCAGTTCAACGGTTTGAATCATTTGAAAGAGTCCGCTCCCGCCCTATTCGCCTCGCGGCTTCAGACACGGGTTGGCGCGCCGTTTTCCGAAACAGCGATCGATCAAGACGCCCAGATGATCTTTAATACTGGCTACTTTTACAATGTTCGGCCCCGCGCCGAGGTGGGACCCACCGGTATCACCGTCATCTTCGACCTGGTCGAGCAGCCGTATATCACCTCCATAGACATCACCGGTAATAAAGTTGTGAGTACCGCCACCCTGCTTGGATTGTTGGGCACCAAGCCGGACCAGGTGCTGAACACGCTGACCCTTCAACAGGATCTGAGCAAGATCCGGGATTATTACCGCTCAAAAGGCTATGTTTACGGCCAGGTGCTGGACGTGCCGCCACCCACTGCCGGTGTGCTGCATATTATTATCGGCGAAGGAATTGTTCAGAAGATCAACATCGAAGGCAACAAGAAGACGAAGTCATTCGTTATACTTCGCGCCATCAAAACGAAGCCGGGATCTGTTTTCAGGCAGCAAACGTGGCAGGATGACCTCAAGGCCATCGCTCGTCTCAACATCTTCAGCGATCTCCACTTCACGGTCGCGCCGGGGAGCGAACCGGGAAAGATTATCCTGAACCTGGTCGTTACCGAGCAGCGAACCGGCACGGTGAATTTCGGATTCGGTTACAACACCCGGGAACGAGGGGTGGTGTTCCTCGATCTCGCTGACACCAACTTTCGCGGCCGCGCGGAGAGTGTGGACGCGAACCTGGAGCTTGGCGGATATCGTATACGGGGAAGCTATAAATTCTCCTTTTTCGAGCCGTATCTGGGAGCGTCGCAATACTCAGCGGGCGCCGACGTCTTTAAGACACAGGTTGACCGCATCGTACCCGGCAGCAGCGGCAATGGCGTAAATGGGCGCTACTTCGAAACCGACACCGGCGCAGGCGTCACTTTAGGCAAGCGTCTCAGCGAAACCAGGCAATTGCTGCTCGATTTCACGAACGAAAACATCAATAGTGACGAGATATATGGCAACGTCGTCTCAATCACCGGCGGATCCGTAAACTCATCCAGCAGCAACGTCAGTCCATTCCTGCTCCAGAGCGGCCTCAAGACGACCGTGGCGCTGCGGGGTATCATCAACACCCGTGACAACGCGTTGAACCCGCGATCCGGGGCCTTCGCGGAGCTGATGATCGAGCCAGGCCGCGGCACTTTCAGCAACCCCGGTGACACCCAGAGCCATCCGTTCA
>DASRZA010000053.1:0-22228 GCA_035686845.1 Armatimonadota bacterium
AGGTCTTCCACACGAAGCACCGGGCCGGTATGAATGCCCATGCGCAGGGGAAAGGCATCGGAGTCCTGAAGCATACGCGCGATTTCTAACGCGCACTCCACCGGTGCGAGGGGATTCCGGAAGAAGACCAGCGCCATCCCATCTCCCGTTGGCAGAATAATGAGATCACCGTCAGCTTGGGCGCTCTGAAAAGCCGCCGTACGACGAACCATGTCCTGGAGCGCATGAATGCATTCCGACTGCTCGCCCATCGTAAGCTGTGAGTAGGCGACAATATCCATGAGTAAGACGTGCGCGGTCTCGAGGTTATTGGAGGGTGTGGATGGCATTTGACAACATTCCCTTTCACGCGGCGCGGGAGATGTATGAAGCTTATGTTGTCATCGATTCGACGCCTGGGTTATTGTTCCTGCCCGCTTTTTCCCGTGTCCCCCGTGGTTTACTGCTTTTGTTTTCCTCCGTCCTCCGTCCTCTCCCACATCGTTCGCAGCTCCCGCACGGGCATCTTGCGCGGATCTTTGGCGCCGGTCGCGGCCATTCGGGAGTACTCGGCCACGTACTGCGCCGCGTACGCGTAGCGCGGCTCGGCCGTCTCGTTTTTCAGTGACCGGTGATACATCGACCGGTCGAAGATGCACGCGTCGCCCTTCTTTAGCGTGGGCAACGGGATGCCGTTGTCGGGCGGTACGGCGGCCTCCCGGTGCCCGCCGTTGTACAGATCGCTGGGGCGCGAGGGCTGCACGCCCTTGAGATGGCTGCGAGGCGCAACCCATAAGATGGCTTTGTCGGGAGTTACATCGCAGAGGGCGATGAAGACGTTCAGCGCATTCCCGAGCACCTGGTTATACTGATTGTCCTGGTGCCAGGGGAGACCATTTCCACCGTGAGCCGGCACGACTGCAAGCATGCCGTAATAGACTCGCGCCGGCGCCTCAAAGATCTGCTCCACTGCGGTGACCACTGACGGCTCGATGAGTAGACGGTGCAGCGCGGCGTCGCGGGTGGGAGCGTCGTGATCAAAGACCACCGGCGTCCAGCCCCCATTCGCCCCCTCGGTCGGCACGACTTCAAGCACCCGGTCAATCGACTCGTGAGGGACCATCCCGGGGACTATCAGAAACCCCTCCCGGAAGTACTCCTGCACCTGCTCTTCGGTCAATGGTAAAGTTGTGGACACGCTGGTCATCATACTCCCGATCTCACAGTCATGTGTCACTGGAAGCGAACATCCGGCTGCATCGCGAGGAGCCGGCTTTGATCTCCTGTTGTCATCCACGAATGGACCAGGGCGCCTGTCTTTGGAGGCCATATAAACGTCACGACCGAACGAGCTGGCAGCGTATACGAAAAGGCCTTGCCCCGCCACTGAATGGAGTACGACTGCGCCTCGTGCCCCGCGTTGAAAAGTATCAGCGCCAGCGATCGGTCCGGATTGACGAAAGCCACACTCGACGGGTTGTCGCTGAAGATGCGCCGGGCGCCGGGCTGCACAAACTTGCTGACCTGTCCGAGCGCGTAATACTCCTCATTCCTCATGATAGCGCCGGTCTTTCGCTGGATTGTCACCACGCCGCGGCAGTTACTGGCGGCGCCCGGCAGCCTGGGACCATGTTGGTCATCCAGGGCAAGGTTCCATTTGATCACCGTCCGTGCCCAGTTGCGCGGCGCGCCCACCAGCAAATGCTGCATGTCCCAGATAAGATTGGAGGCAAAATCAGTGGACCAATCACCGCCGGAGCATTCGGTGAAGTAGATGTTCTTATCCGGGAAAGCGTCGTGGACCACGGACTGGGCTGAGACGCGGCCGGCGTAGCCGTGGAACGCAACGCCGTCGATATAGGGCCGCGCCGCGGCGTCTTTCAGGACGCTCAAGGGGTACTCCGGGTGATCCCAGTTGTGATCCCAGATCACGATCTTCGTTTTAATACCCGCCGCCTCCAGCATGGGCCCTAATACCCGGACTATTCGCGCCTCATCTTCCGGCTGCATTCTCATGCTCGGATAGTGGTCCGTTTCGTTCCACGGTTCATTCTGCAGCGTCACCGCGTCGATAGAAATCCCATCCGCGGCGTAGGCGCGAATAAAGCGTACGAAATATTCAGCATAGGAATGGTAGATCGCGTCCTCATTCTTAAGCCGGCCGCCATTCAAACGGCCGCTCTCCTTCATCCAGGCGGGCGCGCTCCAGGGGCTCGCCATTATTTTGAGGCTAGGATTGATGGCCAGGATCTGCTTGAGGAGTGGAATGATGTATTCCTCGTCCCTGGCAATTGAGAATCGTTTCAGATTGAAATCGGTCTGCCCGTCCGGCACGTCGTCGTAGGTATACTCACTGGTTGCGAAATCGCTGGCGCCCATCGGCTGCCGCAGATAACTGAGGCCGGCGCCGGCCGTGGCTGAAAAGAGCGATTCGAGCAGATCATGGCGCTGCGGCGGCGACAGCGTCTTTGCGATCAGCCATGCCGAAGAATCCGTCAGCGAAGCGCCAAACCCATCCATCGTCTGGAACGTTCGAGCATCGTCTACGGTGACGGTGATCGCTGGCGATTCGGGGGCCGGCGCCGCCGCGCCGCATCCTACGGCGAGGAGGATGGCCATCAGGATTATCCGGAGGGAACGGTCAAAGACCGCCTTCAACCGTGGAGCGGATTGCTTTCTCAATCACGGGGCCTTTCTGAGTGTGGCGCAGCCGAAGACCCCGCCGGCGGTATTCCCGTCATGCGCGACAAACTGAATCGTCACCCTCTTCTTGCCGCGAGTCATCTCCGCAGGAATCGGATACCGGACGTGGAAGAACTCGCCAGGCCGGTTATGGAGCAGGGTTTGCGTCGCTATTTTCTGGCCGTCCACTCTGATATCGAACGTGCGTCGTCCCGATTCATCCCCCCAGTACTCACAGTCGAGTGTCATGGGGGAATCGGGCAGCACTTGCAGATCCCAGGAAAACGATTGGCCCGCGTCCCGCCATCCTTCTCCCTCAAAAGATCCGGTGTGCGTCGCTTCGCCGGTAAGATGATGGGCTTGCTCGTTTCCGGTGTCGCCCGGTATCACCCGGTCCACGACAAGGGCATCCTGCTTCCGCTGTTCCTCGAAAGCCGCGATGATGTTCTGATACTGGCTGCTCCCGGGCGGCGTGAAGAGCCAGTAGACGCCATATCGCTGATGGATCACCTGGTAGAGTGGAACGAATGTCAGCTTATGCGGCTGCCCGGTTGTCCGGAATGTGAGAGGCTTTCCGGGAACAGGCTTGAGCCAATGATCGATGTTCTTGGCGCTGCCAAAAAGATAGCCGGCCCGCGATCCTTTATCAACCAGCGGAGCGTCGTCTTGGTCCATGACGCCGGCCAGAACGAGCGGGCCATACGTGACCGCCGCCATGTCCTGGTTATCGGGCATCGGCTGCGTGTGAAGGCTCATCGGCATCGAGACATGCACCCGATCGCCCTCCCTCCAGCGGCGCTGCAAGGTAAAATAGGTCCCAGACTTCGCGGCGCCTGCGACTCTACGGCCGTTGACGCTCACCCGGAAGCCATTTCCGGCCCAGGCCGGAACCCGGAGATGGATCGCCATCTCAACCGGCCGCGCGGCGTGGATGACGAGCGTCGTCCCCTGTTCTTCGGGAAACCGGGTGATCTGAGTCACGCGAACGCCTTTCGAAGCCCAGCGGAGCTCGGAAGCGACGTAGAGATTCACGTACAGCCCGTTCGCGTCGTGGAAATAGAGGCTGTCACCCAGCTTGGCAAACGATTCAACCCCGGTTCCATAGCAGCACCAGAAGCTGTGGGTGGGCGTGCCCCACTGCTTGGTATGACCCGCTGCCAGCGGCAGGTAATAGATCATCATTCCGGTGGATGGATCCTGCGCGGGGAGGATGCCGTTGAAGTACGCCCGCTCATAAAAGTCCCCATATTTCGGATCGGCCGTCCACCGGATCAGATCCCTCGTGACCTTGAGCATGTTGTAAGTGGTGCAGGTCTCCTCGTTATTCGCGGCCAGCGTGTGCGCCAGCGCGTCGGGCGCCCCCCAGTGCTCGGCCTCGTTGCTTCCGCCCGTGGCGTACGACCGGGTATCCACGATCCTATCCCAGAAGTACGAAACGATGTCGCGGGAGCTGGGATCATCCATAAGCTCGTACCTACGGCCCGCTCCTAAGATTTCAGGAATATGCGTATTGGCGTGAAGGTTCGTGAGATCATCCTGACCCTGAGCCAGGGGATCGAGAAATGACGCCTGCTCAAAGCGATGCGCGAGCGACCGGTACGCCGTGTCTCCCGTATCCGCGTAGAGATCGTAAAGGCTGTTTGCCATGCCGCCGAACTCGTTCCGCAGAACCTTGTTCATCTGTTGATCGGAGAGCTTATCGGTGCGCTGCTTAAAGTAGTCAGCCATGCGGCGGGCGATCTCGAGGGCCTGTTGATCACCGCATAGCTGATAAACGTCCAGCAGGCCGGCCAGGATCTTGTGGATGGTGTAATACGGCGCCCAGACCGGTTTGCCGGCCTCCAGCCGGTCGAAGAAACTGGTGGGAAATGCGGAAAGATATCCGCTTCCGAACGCTTGCTGACACCGCGCCAACTCGCGAACGATCAGCTCCGCCCGCGCTTTCAGGACCGGGTCGCCCGTGCTGCGATACATCAGGGAGCACGCGGAGAGATAATGCCCCACAAAATGACCTCGCACCTCGGAATCGGGCGCTTCCCACCCACCCAGTGGCTTTCCCGGGGCCGGAAGCCCGGCGTTAACCCGAAAGTTATAAAGCAGCCGATCCGGGTCCAGGCTCAGCAGATAGCGGCGATCCGCATCCATCCGGTCCCGGCAGGGGCCAGGCAGAAGACGCACTTCCGACAGGTCGAATGGCTTAACTGCGGCCGGCGCCGGCTGCGGCCGCGTGGGAACCGCCTTCTGAGCGGATACGGGGATGGTGACACTCAGCAGTGATAAAATGATGGCGCTGGTTCGGGTCATTGTTGACTCCGGATGTCCCCGGAAAGAGCGAGGCAGTGCGCGAGGTGAAAGGGAGACATCGATTTGATCTGACGTGATTCTATCAGATCCACGCCATCAATTGACCGGGGATCTTTGATGCCCCCTAACGATTCGCTAATAACTCGTCGGTAAGATGAAACGTGAAGAGAAACGTGGGGGACAGAAGAGGCTGTTCCCCTGGTTCGGCCGGCGCTGGTCCAAGACATGCCCGGCTGGAGGATTCACAATGTGGAAAATGGGATTCACCCTTGGTGGAATGATGCTGCTGGCAACACTCGGGCTGGGGCTTCATCCAGCCCTCGCGCAGTACGGGGCCCCGCCGCCCCCACCGGGCGCGCGGCGACCACCGCCGCCCTCTCCGGCGCGAACGCTGCAACTCTGGACGAGCGTGCTGGGACTTTCAACCGACGAGCAGGCTGCTATCAAGCCGATCTTGCAGAAGGAGCAGGACGATAGTCGCAGCGTTATGCAGAACCCGAATCTGGCGCCACAGGATCGGATGGCGCAAATGAACGCGATCCATACTGCGGCGAACACCGCGGTACGGGCAGCGCTGACTACCGATCAACAGCCGCGGTTCGATGCGCTGCAGTCTTTGATGGGTATCACCCGTCCGCGGCCGCCACGACCTGGCGGACCGGGCGCCTTTCCACCACAGCCGCCGGCGCCGCCCAGTCCCACGCAGATCCTGCCGCTCTGGAAAACGATCTTAGGGCTGTCTGCCGAAGAGCAAGCCGCGATCAAACCGGTCTTGCAGAAAGAGTACGACGAGACCGAAGCTGTGCTGAAAGATGACTCAATTCCCCCGCCCGCGAAGATGGGCCAGATCAACGCCATCCACGCTCAGTCGAACGCCGAGGTCGGAACCTCGCTCACCGCAGACCAGCGGCAGTTATTCGACACGCTGCAGTCGCAAATGCGTCCTCGACGCCCTCCCATGGGAGGACCTGGATTTGGGCCACCGCGTGGAGGAGGACCGGGGTTTGGGCCGCCGCCTGGAGGACCGGGGTTTGGGCCACCGCCCGGAGGAGGACCCGGATTCGGGCCGCCACCGGGGCAATAGTCCCTTTCGGAGGGTGCCGCTCTGCCGGGGCTTACCGCGAGCCCCGGCCTCTTGCGCGGAAGTACTTCACTATCGCGCCGAAGAGGTCGTTCCTGGAGTCAGGCGTGACCGGTCCGGCTGCCGGACGTAATCAACGGGGACGCCTCCAATCAGTGTCCGGTTCGCGTCGTATGTCAACTTCTTTCCGGCCGGCGCCAGGACCAGAACGAACGCTGTGTCGGCCGGGATAGTGATGAACCGGCGCCCGCGGACACTCTTTGCGAGAAATCGCCCGGTCGTGGTTTCGTAGATATCCGTGAGACGGGGTCCAATATCAACCCGAACACGCCGGGGCTTAGGGTACGGATTGTAATAGAGAAAGGTTGGATAAGCCGGGCCGTGAAAGTAATCAGTCGCCAGGCAGTCGAGGCGTAGAATCTTCTCGTCATTCGTGCGGCTGATGATCCCGCCCAGCAGGCCGACGTATGAGGAGCCATATAATCCCAGATCGGTCTGCGGCCCCCAGTGAAATCGCACCGGATCTCCGGTGGCGTAGGGCCTTTTTCCGTCCCATTCTTTTCGCAGCCCTTCGTACGCGATGACATGGCCGGGATCCCCGGTCCAGAATGCGCTCGATTGATGATCCGCCGGGAGAGCGTTGGGATAAAAGAGCCGCGCCGCGTTGCTTAGATTGAGCATCCATTTGCCAATGGCGTGGGCGTACCGGTGATCGTATCGAACGAGTGGAACCAGCGCGCCGGCTGTTGCGAAGCTGTTCATTATGAACGCGTAGCCGCCGAGATTATCTACGCTGCCCACCAGCCCGGAGCAATCGTAACCACCCCATCGACCCACGATGACGCCCCAGCCGCCCCGGCTCTGGCTAATACCAAAGCACCAGGCGCCGAACTTCTGAACGTCATAGCTGCGTCCCTGCTCGCCGTTCATCCGGGCTGCGATATAGGCGCCGTAGGGCATCAGCACCTCGTAAAACGGATTGGCGCCACGTTTTTGCAGAAACTCCATGCAGAGATCCGCCGCTTTCAGGTAACGTGGGTCTTTCCATTTCACCCATGCCATGTACTCCAGCCAGCCGATTCCGCCCGCAGCGTCCGGCTCCCTCCACTGGCCGTTGTCAACCGGCTTCATGTCGGAAAATCGGAACGCGGTGTGGTCGAAGTTGGCAAGCCCATCAGGGCCGGTCAGGGCATCGCAGGCGTCGGCCCACCGGTCGGCCGAGGCCCGCATCATCGAGTCCATCTGTCCTGCGCCGGGATAGTGGTCACTCAGAGCAAAGAACAGGATATTGGGCCAGATATCGTACCAGAACGATCCACCGCTCTGCTGAAGGGGGCGGTTCAGAACGATCCGTTCCACTGGATTATAATACTGCTCGCAGTCCAGCAGCCAGTTGTGGGGGCCTTTGCTTTTGTCGATGCCGGCGATCGCGGCGCCTAAAAGCGCGCCCATGCAGTTGACGCCTTCATGGTTATCACCGAAGGCCTTCAGGTCTCCCACGTAACTCGGCAGGCCAAACGTGGGGTGAGTGGTGTTGTGATGAGTCGTATCCCACCAGATCAGCGGCAAATATTGACCATGCGTGTGGAAATCGAAGACAAACCGGTCGTAAGCCAGCGCCTCGGCCCGCCAGTCCTTCATTTCAAACGGGGTCGGCAGGTCCGGCATCTCGTCCACCCGCTCAATCGAGATCTGTCCCGGTTGAGCGCCCGGATTTGGGACGGAAGGAGAATGGTCGGCCGGAGTTGCGCGGGGGTACCGGGCGAGTGCCCCCCCATTATTGGGGGCCGGGGGGGCTGCGGCACGAAGCGACGGGGCTGATACGATGAGCGCCGTTAGAACCGCCAGGAAAATACGGGTGACCGCTCTGCGCGCTGCGTGGTGATCAGTCAATCCGCGGCTCGGAAGACACTATGCGCCGCTATCGCCGCGCGGCGCCGGATGCTGCGCCAGCAGATCCTGAAGTGTCTCGGCAGTTATCACGCCGATGACCAGCTTCTCGCACCAGGCAGGATCAGCGTTCTCCAACTGCGTCACCAGCGATTCTGGCAGATCATGATACTTCGCGCGCAGAGCCTGAAGCGCCAACTGCCTTGCCTCAGCGGTTCGCCCTGCAGCTTCACCTCTGGCCTCGCGTTCCGCAAGCCATTCGTCTACGAAACTCAGTTCTTTCAACACGTCGAGGTCCTCCCGAAACACATCTCTCAGCAGTTCATCCGGAAAGAATCGCGCTCCCAGCATCGCCGCAAGGCCGAGCAGCGAGCGCTTTTTGTTCGGATCTATCGGAAGCTCCCGGATCATGCGCCGCTCTTGCCGGAGCGTTTCCTCCGATGGCTTATCTTCGCACAAAACTAAAAGTGGCGCAAGCTCCTTGAGGTCACCGTTCAGGATCCGTTCCCGGTGCTCCCACAACTTCACCGTTTCGAAACGATGCAGGTTTTGCAGTCCCTCTCCGCGAATCAGATACGAGTCGGGAAACTGCTTGCGGCCGCCTCTCCGAAGATAGATGACGACCAGCACGACGGGGATCCCAAGCTGGTGGTTGAGCGCCGCGTTCTTCATGATCCAGCCGCGAAGTTGACGCCGGTCCGGGGTAAGCTGATACTCCAGCTGCAGCGCCCACGGACGCTTCCCGGGTCGCTTTATATAGAAGAGGTGATCCGTTCGGAGCTCTGGGACATTGACGGCGGTGTCATAGCGAGTGATTTCGGACGGATCAGCGCCCGCGCCCGCGAGCCGGCACGCCGCCGCTGGCAGATCCTGAAAGATCAGCTTGATAGATCGATCGAAGACGTTGGATGGAGGCGCCATGTCCTCGGGTCTCATGGCGCCGGCTCTCCTCGAAAGCCGGTCATTGCTGAGCCTCTTCCTCGGATACCCGGTGCTGCCCGGAGCGCTTCGATTCCGCCATTTCGATGACCGGTTCAGCCTCGCCAGCCGCCGCCATCCGGCGCAGCAGCCGATCTTTCATGATATCTGACACCCGGCGGTGTGATTCGAATCCAATCAGGTTCGCCAGCTCGTACGGATCCGCGTACAGATCGTAGAGGTACTCTTCCAGGTAATGGTCGGAGGCGGAGTCTTTCCAGCCACTCTTATCCGGCGCTGAGACCCCGTACTTCCACCGCTTTGTACGCACGCCGCGTCCCACCTGTGATTCACTGATCTGGATAAAAACCTCCTCGGGCCACCCGGCCGGCTGACCGCGAAGGAGCGGCATCAGGGATCGACCCTGCATCTCGTCCGGCACAGGCAGTCCGGCCGCATCCAGCAGGGTAGGCGGCAGGTCCACCAGGCTCACGAGCTGCTGAATCTGGCCGCCTCCATCGAAACCGGGCCCCTGGAACGCCGTCGGAACTCTAATCGAGCTGTCGTGCCCCGATCGCTTGTACTCACTGTTCCGTGTCTTAAAATGGCAGCCGTGATCCGAGGTGAAGAGCAGAATCGTGTTTTCCAGGAGCTCCAGGCTGCTGAGCGCGTCGAGCACCCGGCCCAGCGCCTCATCGAGCCGGCGAATCATCCCCCAGTAGCCGGCGAGATGCTGCTGCGACGATCCGGCCAGCGCCGCCAGATCGGGGGGAGTCCAGCGGCCCGCATATCGCTCCGAGTACCCGTAGGGCGCAGGATAGTCGTCCCGCTGATTCTGATGGTGCGGTTCCAAAAAGGAGAGGAAGAGGTAGAACGGATCTGCCTGATGCGAATCGACGTACCGGATCGCCGCGTCGGTCAATGCATCAACCCGGTAGCCCGGAAGGCGTACCGGCTGTTCTTGATTGTCGTAAACGATGGTGCGATACGCGTCTGAGGTAAACTCCAGGGCGTTCGAGGCGAGCCAGTACTCATAACCCCCGCGCATCGACTCGGGGACCGGCTCTTTCGCAGCCAGGTGCCATTTCCCGATGTACCCGGTCGCGTAGCCGGCTTCTCGAAAATGATGCGCCAGCGTCCGTGCTCCGGAGGGCAGTGGAACGCCGTTGCGATAACACCCGGTGCTGGTGGCGTATCGCCCGGTCTGCAGGCATGATCGCGCCGGGCCGCAAACCGGCTGACACGTGAAAGCCCGGGCCGCGTGGACGCCACGCCGGGCCATCCGATCCAGATTGGGGGTCAGATCCAGCGGGTTCCCATGAAGGCCCGAACTGTCCCATCGCTGCTGATCGGTGAAGAATACAAGAACGTTTGGTCGACTGGCGTCCATTGGGCCTCTCTTTTCACGTCGCCGGATCGCTGGAATATGCTGTCAACTTTTCAGTATGTTATTCGACAGCGCCGATGTCCTGTTCCTTCGCCGGCTGATTCTCACAAACTCTGAGATGCTAATGCGCCGCCATCAGAACGGCGCCTCCGGACTCGCAAGGAACTCGGATTCAGCGGGGGTATTCACCCGCCCGAGGACGGCATTGCGATGGGGGAATCGCCCGAACCTCTCGATGACGCGCTGATGCCGAATCGCGTATTCAAGGCCGCTGTCGCTGCCGGCATCCTCGGCGAGAGCTTGAAAAAGCTCCACCGATCGACGCTGCACATCTTTATCTTCACTGTGCTCAAAGGGAAGGTAGAAGAACATCCGCTGAAATGCCGGGACCTCGTTGTCATACCCACGTTCGACGGCGTAAGCCGCGATGGCGGCCGCTTCCGGATCGGTGGCAAAGGCCCGCGCGTCCTCGCGGAAGAGGTTGCGGGAAAACTGATCCAGAAGCAGGATCAGCGCCAGGCATCCACGCGCCTCTTGCTTCCATTCCTCCAGGGCGCCGGCGGCAGCCCGTTCGTAATCCGCGAAGAAACGACGCCGGATCTCCTCATCAAACTCCGGGGTCGATTCAAACCACTTCGGTCGAAATTGTCCAAGCTCCGGGCTCTCCGGCGCCCCAAACCAGAAATCCAGAATTTCACTAATTCGCTGTTGATCTATCATGCTCTAACACACTCCCTCTCTTCGTCCCAGCGTCCCTCGTCAGGCGTCCTCCTCACCGCACTGTAAACTGCGCCCTTAAAGAAGCGAGAGTCCGATTCGCTGTAATAGCGTCCTGAGGTATCAGGAGGTAGGACCAGGGCTTGCCACCGTTCAACTGCGCGTGTTCGGTGGCATGGCGGCGCCAGGTAATAGCGGCGCGGGCTTTGTCTATCATCTCAGGATCATCCTGTTCGCTGGCGCGTTTCACCTCGACGATCAACTTATCCGAAGCTGCCTCAACCACAAAGTCCGGCTCGTAGTTACGATCCTGGTGGTAAAGGATTCGAATATGCTCGGGCATCGGCCGGAGCCATTTGAGATCGCCTGGCTCGTCTTCCAGCAGCACGGCGAAACGACGCTCGGGATCGGAATCGAACTTCTGCAGCGGATAGAGACAGCACCGAAATCCGCAGAAAAGCGCTCTACGGATATCCGAGAGCGCAGAGGCGCGCGGAAATCCCGCGCCTTCTCGCGCTTCGCCGCGGCAAAGCTGCTCGGGCGCAGCTGTCTCCGCCACAATCGCGGCATAATCGAGTGGCTCCTCCAGCCCGCTGAGAAGCGACTCCTCATCCTGACGGGCCTCTGCCACCTCGCGAACAATCTTAGCCTGAATTTCAGGCGATCTGAGATCCGCCGACTGCGGGAGATACTCAAACTGCCGCACGACCTGTAATACGGCACGGGCCGCCGACTGCTCGCCCTTCGTGGAGAATGGAATCGAAGTGCGGCCTTCAGATCCCGTAACAACCTCATCTATCACCGGTGGCGCCACGACCATTTCTTTGCGGGCGATGGGAATATCCCGTCCGATCACCACGCCGGTCCGGATCAGCGAATCCGGCTGATTCGCCTCGTTAATAATCGCTTCGAACCGGTCATGCGCCACAATCGTCAGCCGGTCTACGGCCGGAACTCCCACTCGCCGGCCGTACGGCAGCCGGAGCCCTCGCCCGATCGATTGCTCCACCAGCGTCCGAGCGCTCGCGGTTCGGAGCGGGACGAGGGTGTAAAGGTTGGTAACGTCCCATCCCTCTTTGAGCATATTAACGTGGACCACGATCTCGGTTGGTTCACCCGGTTTCTCCACGCCCAGCAGGCGCTGCACCGTTTCATCCCGCTCCTCGCCCTTTTGATTGGAATGGACAGTGATGACTCGTTCACGGTACTGGCCTCCAAAGAAGGAGTCGTCTTTAATGGTGGCTACCAGCGCGTCGGCGTGCGCGGTATCCTGTGCGACCGCGAGCATGAACGGTTTAACAACAGGGCGGTCGTTCTGGCGAGCGTAGACCTCCAGCTCAACCTTCGCGCTTTCATGTACCCGAACCCCATCCTCCAGCTTCAGCAGTTCTAATTGGGCTTCGGTGTAATCATGCGGGTTAAAGTTCTCGCGGGTCGCTACGGCCGGCTCCTTCACAAAGCCGTCGGACAGCGCCGGGGAAAGGGGATAACTGTAAATCACATTCCTAAACGGCTGCACACCGCGGGCGCTCTCGGTGTAGGGGGTCGCCGTCAACTCCAGGCCCAGCGTCGGCTTGAGTTCGTTGATCGCCCGGATGCCGGAAGTGGCCCGGTAGCGATGCGACTCATCCATGATTAAAAACAGGTCGTCCAGGCCCGCCAGGTAATCGAAATAGCTCTCTCCAATGTATTCTGACAACCGTTTGATCCGGGGCGCGGCGCCCCCGCGCACCTCACTATCGATCTTCGAGATGTTGAAGATGTTGATATGGACACCATCTTCACCAAAAAGGCTCGCCCTGCGGACGCCCCGCCCGCTCTCATAATTGTCGCCGGTAATAATTTCGGGCGGATTGGCGGCGAACTCGCCGATTCCCTCCAGTACATATTTCGGCGTGCCGGGCGTAAAGTCGGCGATCAGCTTGTTATAGATCGTTAGATTCGGCGCGAGCACAAAGAAGTGGCGAACTCCCTTCGCCAGGTGGAGATAGACGACGAACGCGCCCATGAGACGCGTTTTCCCCACACCGGTCGCCAGGGCAAAGCAGAGCGAGGGGAAATCTCGCTCGAAGTCGGTGACGGTGGGAAACTCCGATTCAATGATGGCGAGGGCTTCGGCCGGGACCCGCTCTCGATCCGGCGGCAGGATATCAACCACCCCGGCCAGGATCTCGAGCGAATCACGCTGCGGTGGACGAAGACTCAACCGGCCGCTGATGGCATTTACGTGCCGGTTCATATCAGGTCCTCGTTTATCACCGCGGTCTCATCGTCTACCACCGACTCCACGGCGTCATCTGGCGCATCAAAAAGCGTCAGCGCCGGCGCGCCGTTGTCGGCAATTTTATTACTGCGGCCCTGAAGGGATCGCTCCGACGCCGCGGTCTCCCCAGGCGGCGCCGAGACCAGGTTCGAAACATTGAGGCTGTAATCATCCCGGCCCCATTCGCAGCGGCTGAGTACGGCATTCGGGATCTTTTTGAGGGTGAGACTGGGGAAGGCGTCGGCGCGAGCCCGGAACGCCATACAGCAGATCAGCAAGGTGCGTTCCGCGCCGACATCTTCGCTGAGGCTGGCCAGTTGATCATGAGTGAGCGTTTGCGTCGTGGTGTACAGAAAATCCCGCTCGGTGGAGCGTCCCTGCTGCCAGTAAACCGTATCGCTGGGGTAATAGACAAACCCTTCGTGTTTGCACATCGCTTCGGCTAACATAGCGGCGTTGTATTCTCTACTCACCACCCAGTTGCCCCATCGATCCCGATCCAGCAGCGAGGGGGCCAGTCGAAAGTACCGGAACCCGCCGCCACCTTTCCAATCGAGCGCTTTACTGACGCCGCCCTGGTCCGTGCCGTCGATCACCTTCTTCAGTCGAGGAATAATATGCGTGTGGCAGTGCTCACCAAGCTCCACCATGATCCATCGACGGCCCATCTTGTGGGCGACTGCGCCCGTGGTGCCGGAGCCGGCGAAAGAATCCAACACCCAGTCACCCGGGTTCGTTGCTATAGTCAGTATACGTCGAAGTAAACGCTCCGGTTTTGGGGTGGAGAACGGATTATCTGCTACCAATTTCTTCGCCTCATCACGAGCTTCGTGATTGTGACCGACTTCGTCGAAGAGCCAGATACTTTTGGGCGTCACCCCATCCCGAACGTCTGTTAAAAAGGACTTCCGCGACGGGATTGCCTTCCCGTCCCTCCCAAACCAGATTTCGCCGTCCGCGTCCATCCGCTGTAGGCTCTGACTATTGAAGCGTCGAAAAGTCCCGTGAGGGGGAGTCCAGGTTACGCCATTCCTGAACGTGAAAGGGGAACGATTCGACCCGCTCTTAGCGTGAAGCGGCGTAGACTTCCAGGGCCCGCGGCTGTCGTTGTCTGGATTCCTGTAGGCTCTCGCCTGCTCAGCGGTTCGTGGCAAACGCTCGAGATGCCAAACAGTTTTGTTTTTCGCGTAAACAAGAACGAAGTCGTGATTGTCGCTAAAAAAAACGGCGTCATTCGCCTGGGTGTACTTCTTTTGCCAGATGATTGTGGCGACAAAGTTTGCTCGCCCGAAGATCTCATCGCAAATAACTTTCAGGTAATGCCCCTCGTTGTCATCAACGTTGATCCATATCGATCCAACATTCGAGAGTAGATCCTTGAGGAGCTCAAGCCGATCCCGCATCAGCGACAGCCAGATCGAATGCTCAACGCCATCATCATAATGCTCGAAGGCGGAGCCAGTGTTATAGGGCGGATCGATGTAGATACATTTGATTTTGCCAGTGAACTCCTGCTCCAGCGCCTTCAGCGCCAGCAGATTATCACCGAAGATGAGCCGATTGTCGAAGAGGTCGGTTTCGGTGACACGGTGGGGCGCGTGGTAAGACCGTTCCGGGTCTTCCATCAGGATCCGGGGCTCCAGACGGGGCCGATTCTCTTTGCCGATCCAGGTCAGCTCAAGCCGGGGTTTATTCGCCAACGCTCTCCTCCGCCATCTCGAAACGTATCAGGACTGAAACTGAAGCGGCGCCATCTGTAGTTTGCCGCAGCGGCACTCGTAGTGAGTCCCTTTGGGCCGCTGCGCGAGCTCACCGCAGCCGGCGCAAACGAGAACCGACACCAGATCGAGAGTCTGCTGGACGAACCGGCGCACATCGTCGTCAGCAATATCGGCGCCGGACGCGTTGAAGTGACAGCCGACGCTGTTCCGTATGAACGCCGTACTTGCCAGCGCTTCAAGCAGCGTTTTCAGCGACATCTTCTCGGTTTCAGGGGGCGTCTTTTCTACGCCATCGCCGCCGCGCGTCGGCCGTACAATCTCTATAGCGCGCGCGAGTTTCGACGCGGCGTCACAGAGCTCCCCGATGGTGTAGCCGCCATCGACGGTGCGCGGAACCCGGCAGCGATAGAGTAACGTGAGGTGATCGAGCGCGGCTTCCAAAAGAATCCCTGCCTGTAACGCCGCTGCCTGCCGGCTGAACGGATCTGCCTGGAGCAGGGTGGCAAGCTCCTCGGCCGCGAGCTGTGTGCGGTGATGCCGGATGCCTCCCTGATTTGACCAGCCGTGCAGCTCAATCAGGTCCACGCTACCGCCGGGACCTTTGAGATAGCGGTACCGGTCGCGCCACTGCCTGTAATGAGTGGTAATAATAATCTGATTGAAGAATTTGCTTTCGTCCGCGAGACGATCGATAATTCGGGCCAGATGGGCCTGGTCCACTGAGCTGAAGACATCGTCCAGGATTATGACCGCGTCGCCACCGCTCTGCGGCCGTGCCAGCGAAAGAAACAGGCAGAATCCGAATGTATCCAGGTGCGCTTCGCTGAAGTATGCCTGAGGGGGAACGCCGCTGTGGCCCTCAAAGTAGCCGCTTTGAAGAAGGGACGCGCGCTGGTTTTCATCCATGCGAAGTAACCGGCTCCGGCGGAGAATGTGAACTTGGGGCGGGGAATTGGAACCCTTGACCACCGCTTTCCTGCCCGAGTGGGTCCCGGTCCAGATCTTACCGCCGCATGAAAGCTCAACCTCAATATCGGCGGAGACGGATCCGATAGCGGGCAAATGATCCTTCGCGCTGGTGGAGCTTCGGCCGTCAAGGCTCCCCGCTGTCTGGTTACAGACCAGGTCGATGGCGTCGATAATGGTGGTTTTTCCCGAGCCGTTCTCGCCGAAGATCATAGCCACCAGTTTGCTCTGATCAAATTGGAGTTCGGTGGAGGTAGTGGCGCCGCGGAATCGTCGGATGCTCAGCCGATCAATACCCTTACTCATGCTCTACCTCCGGCTTCGCGGGCAGAATGTCTTCGATCCAGAACCGCCAGTCTTCTGGCTTCGCTGTGCCCGACTTCAGTTTTTGCTCCAGCGGGCCCGCATATCGCGCCGGTATGATACCCTCCCCGATCAGCGCCGCAGCGATCAACTTTGCCAGTTTTTCGTTTGGGGTTCGAACATCCTGCGATGGCATGATATTTCATCTCCTTTACCGCGAAAGTCAGACGACACTCCACTCGATCGTGAATAACTCCTGCATTTCAACCCTCTGCTTGAGCTTTGCTTCCACACTGGCGAGAAGAGATTCCTTCTCGGAATCGATCTGGTCCTGCGCTTCGAAGAGATCGCGGCGCTTTTGCATCCGTTCGGTCTCCAGATCTTTCACCTTCCGGTGGAGCACCAGCCTGGACTGCAGATCTGGCGCCCGAGCCGCCTCCTTCCTTGTCTCCCGGATGCTAACGTCAGCGTCCTTGATGGCGGTTTCAAGCCCATGCTTCAGATCGTCCGCCCATCGATCCAGCTTCTCAATCTCCTCGCTGAAGAACTGGCTGTTGCGCTCCTCGATCTCAGCCAGGGCATTTGTTTGCAACTCGGCCAGGCGAGCAGCAAGATCCCCGCTCGCGGGCGCGTCATTAGCAGGGCGGGTTACTCGACCATCCACCCAGAAAAGCTTTTCGCAGGCGTCCGGGTGGATCGGCTCTCTCTCATCGGTGAGGCCGGCTAAGAGGAGATGATCTTCGGTTTCAAGCGCTGAGACGGTGAGCCGGGCCAGGGTGAGCCGGCCGGAACGCCCCTTCAGATTCTCTACCAGCCCGATCTTGGCGCCGTGCGCCGTATAATCAAAGACCACACGAGCGGGAGGATGCCGTTGCCCCTTTGCTCGGGCAATGGCGGCGACGGCCAGCGGATCGCCGAGCCGGTACGGAATACACCCGGAGTGTGTTTGCCCCGCGGTCTGGAGGTGATAGCGGCCCGCCGGCGCCGGCCACAGGCCGCCATTCTCCAGAAGAGCGAACTCGTGCGTCTTATCGTCGAAAAGAGCGGCGCCGTTAAGCTCGTGCTGCGTTAGCTTCCAGAGAAATCGGCCCAGCCTGTCCAGGTGCTCAATGCTCTCCTGCAGATTCACCCGAAGGCGGCTGTGCACTTCTTCGTCAAAATGCTCCAGCAGTTTGGTGCGGGTGTCGGCCATCCGGGCAGTAATCTCGTTTTCTAGATCGCGCTGCAGCCCGGCGAATGCGGTGTCGATCTCGTCGGCGGTGCGGCAAGATTGGTAGATTTCAGCGACGCGACGTTCAAAATCCACCCCCGATTCCAGCGCTCCCAGCACTTCGTCAGAGGATCCAAAGACACCCTCAAAGAGGCGGAATTTCTGGGAAAGCAGCTCAAAGACCCGCTGGTCGGCGGCGTTGGCCCGGTTCAGGAAATTGATCACCACCACGTCATATTCCTGGCCGTAGCGGTGGCAGCGGCCGATACGCTGTTCAATACGCTGAGGGTTCCAGGGCAGGTCATAATTCACCACCAGCGAGCAAAACTGGAGGTTGATTCCTTCGGCCGCAGCCTCCGTGGCGATCAAGATGTCGGCATGGTTCCTGAAATGCTCCACCAGCGCGGCCCGCAGATCCACTGCCTTATTGCCGCTCACAACCGGATCACCCCGGTGGCGATCCACCCACGCCTTATAAATCGTACCGGCGCGATCGTCCGCGTTCACGCCATTGATGGTAAGGGTTCGGCCCGAGTAACCATGTCGATCCAGAAGATCATGAAGATAGGCCTGCGTCCGCCGGGATTCAGTGAAGATCACCGCTTTTGGACGAGCGCCCAGATCGGACAGCCTGCCAAATCCAGTCTTGAGCGCGGTCAGGAGGGCCTGCCCCTTCGCATTGGTGGTAATGGATGCGGCGAGGCCGCTGTAAGATCGTAGTTCGGCCATCTCCTCAAGCATAATTGCATCAGTGTTAGTGGGCGATTCTGATTCGCCGGCGCCATCATCGGCGCCTTCCGCCCACTCCTCGGCGAGTTCTCCGAAGCCTTCAAAATCCTCTTCCACCGCGGCGTTCAGCGCGTCCCGCTGGCGGGCGAGCCGGCTTGCGAAAGCCGCGAGTGTTGAAGAAATGGCGAAGGTGGACGATGCCAGCAGCTTTCTTAACACCAGCGTCATCAGCTTCCGCTGGCTCGCAGGAAGAGCGGTGAGGGTCTCGCGCTGGAGATATGCCGAAACTTTGTCGTAGAGTTGCTGCTCTTCATGGGTGGGCGTAAAATCTTGCATGATGGAGATCCGATTGGTGAATCGGACGTACTCGGTGACCTGTCGTCGCAGTGTGCGCTGGCAAACCGGGCGGCGACGCCGCCTGAGTTCCTCCATCTGCCGCTGCTCGATTGGGCCGCGCATATACCGGGCTCGGAATGTCTCCAGATCCCCGAATAGATGCTCGTCAATGAAACTTACGAGCCCATACAGTTCGGTAAGAGTGTTCTGAAGAGGCGTCGCTGTGAGGAGCAGGAGCGGTCGAACACGAACGGCCTGCTTGATTGCCGCGGCAATCTTATTGCCTGACTTGAAGACATTTCTAAGTCGGTGCGCCTCGTCGATGACAACGAGGTCCCACGTGGTAGACGCAATCTCAGCAGTGTGAGACCGGGCGAAATGATAGGAGCAGATCACAACGCGATCTCGTGGGCGAAGCGGCGGATCCCCGCGTTTCTGGCAAGCATTATACTCCCGCGCGTCCAAGACCACGGCCGGGAGATAGAACTTGTCGGAAAGCTCCTGTGCCCACTGCTTACGCAGGGTTGTCGGCCCGATGATCAGGATCCGCCGCTTATGCTCAGCCCATAACTGGCTGACGACCAGTCCCGCTTCAATAGTTTTACCCAGCCCCACCTCATCGGCTAAGAGCGCCCCGCGAGAAAGGGGTGAACGGAACGCGAAGAGCGCGGCGTCGATCTGGTGCGGATTGAGATCGACCCGGGCATTCATAAGAGATTGCCCCAACTTCAGCAGGCTGTCTGAGGCACTGCGCCGGGTCAATGCGTGCGCGTAGTATTGAGAGTGGTAAGGCGTCGTCATGACGGCTTTGGCATCGATTCAGCAAGAATAGGAATTAGTCTGTTTGATTGTTATGACATTGACTCGGGATTCTCCTTCTTTCCTACCGGGTTCCGCCTTACTATCGCCCCCTTTCTGCCTCACCCCTCCTCCCACGTCAGCAGGCGCTCAGCCTCTGCGGGTGATTGGGAAGCGATTTGTTGGATTTCAGCCAGTCGAGCGCCGCTTCTAACGCCGGGTCGCGGCCTTCCCGCAGATCAGCGAGTTCGTACGGGGTATGAACGTGCGGCCGGATGCCGTGGAGCGCCGATGGGTCTTTTCCATGCAGTGGAAAAGACCGGGAGATGGAGACGTGGGCGCCGCCAGGGAGCTGAACATGCCGGCTCAAGCCGCATGAGCCATCGGTGGGCGCGCCGGCCAGAAAGGCGCCGGCTTCTAACATTCCCGAGACAAAATGCTCGCAGGCGCTCTTGGAGCCTTCGTCTATGAGCACGGCGACGCGGCCTTCGTACCGCCACGGGCCGCGCGGCCGGGTCCATTCTATCGTGCGCTCATAGCTCAGCGATGGTACCACGCGGTAAAAGCTAATGCTGCTGATAACCCGGCTCTTGAGAAATCGTCCGGTGACCGCTTCCGCCATCGCGTCGAGGCCACCGCCGTTTCCGCGGACATCGATCACAAGGCGGGGCGTCATGCGATACCGGTCAAGCAGAAGGTCGAATTCGGGAACGACCTTCTCTTGCGGCCTATCTCCCCACTGCGTAATCCGGATAACCGGCGTGCCATCCACTTCCCGGTCGGAGACTACCCGCCGGTCGGGAAAATGGCTGTCACGCGGCAGAGATACTTCTCGACCGGCTTCCGATGACGACGAACGAACAATCAGAGGTGCCGGCTGGTCGCGCGGACCCAGCAGCATGCGCCAACAGGCCGCTCGATTCTTAGCGGATGGCGTCGAACCGACCGAGTGCTTCAACGCTTCGGCGAGCGCCATGTCAATGGGCACGCCATCCACCGCCAGAATCTCGTCGCCGGGTTGAACTGACAACCCGGGCGCCGCCTCCACAATAACAACCGCGGCACGGTCCCCATCCCACGCGACGTCGGCGCGTACAGCGGGACTCTCCAGCCCGTTGGCGCGCCCCTGCCTTCCCGGCCATGCGAAGGTCGTGTGGTAATCGTTCAATCGGCAGACCAGTTCGTCCATGAGCCAGTAGGCTTCCTCGGAGGTACGCGCCTCGCGCACCAGCGGGCGGAATTCATCCAGCCAATCATCATCCCAGGCGCCAACATACTCCATCATCGGATAATAGTCTTTAAGCGCGATCCAGAGCGCCTCCAAGATCTCTATCCTTCCCACTTCGCGCTCCGCTCCCAACTCTCAGTCCTCCGCGCTCCGCCCCTCGTTCTGCGCCCCTGTCTCACCCTCTCACACACTCACCCTGTCACACACTCACCCTCTCACACACTCACCCTCTCACACACTCACCCCCTCACCGTCCTCCATCACCCGCCTGCCAGAACTACCTGGTAACCCGGCTGCGTAAACCGCAGCGTTACCGCTTGACCACCCGACGCCACCGGGTCGATATAAATCCAGTACCCGACAAACGGCGCAAGGGTGTCCGCCGCCGCATACTGTTTGGCGGCCGTGTCATACGTCCAGATCGTAGCGCCAACGATGCCGGCCGCGCCCGCGTCCTGCTCGCTCATGAACTGATTGGCGGGAATGCCTCCCACCGTCGTACTCAGCGCCACCTGCAGCGAGCTTAACGCAAGCGGCGCGGCGTAGGGATCGCCGATCATGTTCCAGCCGGGCGAAAGCGAGATGTCCAACGGACTCGGCTTTGCCGAGACGCTGCTCCGGACCTTTGTTGGACTGTTCTCCATCACCCAATAACCCCGGCCGGGGAGCGCCGACTTCCCATTTGAACCGGGCAGGTGTGGATAGAGCAGATACTGGCTCGATATTGGATCGTATGTTGCTACGTCGGCGGAGCCATTCGGGAAAACCTGGACGCCAAAGAGACCCGCCAGGTCCCCGGACTTCGCGAACGGAACGCTGACCATCGAGACTCCGGCAGGAATGGTCGCCGCCGGCCCGGCGCTCGTAAAGGGCGCCTGGTGAACCGTTGGATCATTCCCCGCGATGAAGTTGAGGTTCAGGCTGCCGGCCGGCAGATCTCTGGTGCTAAGATTGAAAACGTAGCCGCCGGTATGTGCGAGCGACGAGTCGAACGTGAACGCCGGCCCGGTTCCTGTTCCGGCTGAGGCGGGCTCGCCAGTCCCGGTGATACTCACCGCGTGCACGGTGATGCTTGCCGAAGAGACGTTTGCGCCGGAAGCGTCCACTAACTGCAGCAAAATCGCCAGCGGCTGGCCCGGAGCAGCCGCAATCGTCGGCTCGTAAAGGAGCTTCACACCATACGAGACGGTGTAGCTGACATTCGCCTGCGAGCTGTTTCCGGCCGTGTCGCTCGCTTTGACGGTAAAGCTCTTCGTGCCTACCGACGCCGTATCAATCGGGCTGCCGGAGGGAACGGTCCCGGTTAGGGAGACAACACCATCTTCCGTATCAGCCGCGGAGTAGGAGGCATTCACCACCTGGTTGAGGAGATAAGCCTGGTTCTGCGGCGAGGTGATGGTGATGGACGGCAGCGATGTATCCACCAGCGCCGTCTGCGTACGTGCGGCCTCAACATTGCCCGCCAGGTCCGCGCTCCAATACTTGATCGTGTGCGATCCATCCGCAGCAATTGTGACCGGTTGGATATATGTCTGCTGTGCGCCCCCATCGAGCGAATAGTAAGTTGCGCTGACACCGGAGAGATTATCCGCGGCGGATAGCTTCACCTCGACCGGCCCGGTGAACGAGCTGCTATCGGCGCCGGCCGGCCCGGAGAAAGAGAGAGTAGTAGCGGGCGGTGTCGAGTCGACCGGAATCGTGAGCGATTGCGTCGCC
>DASRZA010000054.1:0-5342 GCA_035686845.1 Armatimonadota bacterium
TGCAGCGAGACGAGCGTGGAATGGATGTCGCCAAACGGATGGAGGCTCCCATCAAACACCAACCGGTCACCATTCGCATCGGTGATGGCAAAGGCGGGGGTGAGATAATCGACGTCGGGAATGACGGAGTAGGGAGGACCGGGGGAGTTGTACGTGCCATCGGCGCCGGGGCTGGGCTGGTAAAGCAGGAGCAGTCCGTCGAGATCGGGGTTCGGGGTCGTGGGTTCTTTGTTGAGCGCGATGGAATAGAAGCAGTGGATATTGCCCCAGGGAGGCGGCAGCGCGCCTGCCTGGAATCTAAAAGGCGCGCTGTCCACCATCGGAGAGAACGAGAGAGGCAGCCAGCGGGTGAAACTGGGATCGGTGGCCCGGTTGACGTGGGTACCGCTTACGGCTCGCAGCCGCCCTCCGAAGCGGCCGATGTTGAAGCCGGGGACGCAACAATCGAGCTTCATGATGGCATTCGTCACAATCGTGCCGAAATGCTGGCTGGGGTCGTTGGGGCCGGTGACGTTGACCTTAAGAGACCATCCGACGTTGAACGTCCGGGTAGCGACCCCGTTGGTGACAGTGAGCGTCTCCTGGGTAAAGCCAGGGTCATCGGTGGAGGGGGGAGAGACGCTGCCACCGCTGGAGGGACCGGTTAGGGGCAGGTCGTATGTGGGAGTGCTCAGGGAATCGACACTGGAGGATCCCGAAAGAGCGAGCGTGATACCGGTGGTGGATGTTCCGGCGCTGCTGAGCGTAATGGCCGCATGGCGCCGGAAGAGAATCTTGACGTGACTGGGAGCGGGGATGTTGCCAGTGCCGGGCTGCCAGGTTAATGTGAGGGTCATGGTGTCGCCGGATTGGAACTCCTCGTCGGACGAGAAGTCGCCCCACGCGGCCTGAAAGCTATTATTGGCGGAGAGCTGCGCAGTGACTCCTCCGGAGAGGGTGGAAGTGGGGTTGTTGTCAACGGCAGGACTCTGGAGATAGTCGGTAGTGTTGACCTGCTCGTATTCGGCGTTGTTGATATTACTCTCAAAGCCGGTGTAGTTGGAGTTGTTCTGCGTGATCGAGCCGGGCCCGCTATAAGTCACGCCAATCTGCCAGTTCCCGCTCCCACCGCCGGGATAACCGCCCATCTGGGCATGTGCGGGAGAGGACAGGGCAAAGAGAGCGATCAAGACGAGAAAAGTCGTCATGAACTGGTGGCGAGGGGAACGAAGAACTGCGGAGCCCGCGAGACAGCGGGAATGCGAGGAGCCGGGGAGCAACATGGGATGTCATTCCCTTGAATGGAGCGGGGGAAGTACAGCCACTTCCGGGTGACTTGAAAAAGTTCCAACAGAAAACTTAGGATTAAGATAACAGACGCGGCGGAGGGTTTTCAACTTTTTGGGAAATAGCAGCGTCGCGAATGCGCGGTAGATCGCAGGCCCCGCGCCGGATCTGCTCATCAACAGATCGAGCGCAGCATCGATTGCCGGCCATTTCATTCGGTCGGGGCGCGGGCGTATGGCTCCTTCGCCCTGAGATCGTGGGTCGAAACATCTCACCTTACGTAAGAATCTTTCTTTCGGGCGTTCGCTGCCTCAGATAAGAATCTTACTCGGCGGACCGCTTTTTCCTTGAAATCTTTTGCTCTTTGCCGCAGGTTGGCGTTAAGGCGTCGATGCCCTCCTGTCGGACCCCTGGGCTTCTGGAGATGATGTTTCGCTTCTGTGAACTGACCCAGGTTGTCGTGGTGAGGCAGGTGATGAAGATAGTGCCCCGTGCAACATTCTTATGGGATGTGATCCCCGGGAGCACGGTTTGTGATCAGAACTTCCACAGAGATTTACGGAGAAACAGCTAATTGGCGTTGAAACGAGAGCGGGAGGGAAGATTCCGGATGTAGGACTCCACGCCCGCGTATAGCGGCCGCTCTTCCCCCACGCCCTTCGCCCGCCAGAAAGCGGCCATCACAGGTGTGAAGAGTTCGCCCTTCTGGGATTCGGACATGCTGGCGTGTCCGGGAAGCCTTGTATCACCTTCACCAGGCGCCCCCGCCGGCGGCTTCTGCCCCTTCCGCAGAGCGAGCGCCTGCATCATCGCTTCCCTGGCTCCCGCTGCGTCACCATGCTTCCATCGCACGTAACCGAGAAGAAAATGCGCGGGAACGCTCCTGAAATCGGTGCGCCCCGCGTCCGCCAGCAGCTCCTGCGCCTGTTTGTCATGGCCTGCCGCGAGCGCCACCTCTCCCAGTTCGAGCAGCGAGCCGCTCTCGTCCCCATTGGAGGCGCGGGCCAGCCGGAATTCGCGCGCGGCGCGGCCCAGATCGAACAGTGAACCCGCCGCGGGTGTCGCATACAGCGCGCCGAGCTGTGCGTGTGCCCGCGCGGAGTGGTTCGCATTCGCCAGGCGCATGAATGAATCACGCGCGTCGGCATAATGACCCAACTCCATCAACACGCCTCCGAGGTAGTAGAGAGAATCCCAGTGGTTCGGATTCAGCGCCAGCGCCTGGCGGTAATCGCGCGCCGCAGCATCCCACTGGTGGTTCAGCCGTTCGTCGGTTGCCCGGCCGTACACGGCCCAAAAATCCACTTCGCGCTGATGCGCCGGGCTCTGGGCTGCGGCTGCGGTCGCGTGCGGCCCGGCAGCGGGATGCGGCGGGACATGCAGCGCCGTCAAGGCCGCTGTCAGGCCCGCAAGACTCGCTGCCAGGGCTCCCGCCACTACGGGCCACCTCATGAACGCCTTCCCTTCGGCACACCCCAACCCCCCGCATGCGGGGGGTTGGGGTGTGTCGGCGTCAGTTTCATCGGTACTGGCTGCTGTCCCTCAACAATCCGGAGGAACTGCCCGGACGCGAGATGGCGGAACACTTGATGGAGACCGCTCGGCCACCGTACGCTCAGCTTATCGATGTAAGCTGCCCTGCCCAATCCGATAGTCTGAACCAGGTCGTTCTGACACAGGTACGAGGAGCCAGCGCCCACCTCACGCATCTGCCGCGTCCCTCCGGCCAGAATCGTCAGGCGAGCGCCCACCGCGTCACGGTTGCTCCGAGTCCCCTGTAGAGCAAGCTCAATCCAATGGTTCGCCGTGCGTGTCACGTTGTGCAGCAGCAGCGGGGGACCGCCGTTCCGTGTGATCAGAATATCAGGCCGGCCGTCGCGGTCGTAGTCTGCTATGGCAGCGCCGCGACCGTTGTTGGCCGCCGCGAGACTCTTACTCGCCAGGTCTTCAATCTCGAAGAATCCGCGGTCGTGACCGCCGTTCCAGAAGAGCTGATTCTTCTCGGGTACCAGCAGCTTCTTGTCTCGATCCTTCTGAAGCGTACTGCCACTCGCAATCACCAGGTCCGGCCAGCCGTCGTTGTCCACGTCCAAGAACGCTGCTCCCCAACTCACGTAGTCAATTGTGCTCTGGCCCAGCCCCACCTGGTCCGCAATATCCAGAAGCTGAATTGACGGCCCCCCCTTCAGTTTCAGCCGCGAGCGATACGTGAGCGTGTTGTCATAGAGCGCGTCCTCTTCGCCAAGCCAGTGGCCGAGAAACATGTCAAGGTCGCCATTGTTGTCCCAGTCACCGATGGCAATCCCCATCCCCCCTCGATAGTCGCACGCGAGAGAGCTGGCGCCGATATCTTTGAATTTCCCGTGGCCCAGATTCTGGTAGAACGCGTGCATGGAGACGTCGTTGTTGACGTACAGATCGGGCCACCCGTCACCATTGAAGTCGCACCAGGTCACGGACAAGCTTCGCCCGCTCCTGTCGGCAACGCCGGCACGATCGGCGACTTCCGTAAAGGCGCCGTTGCCGTTGTTGTGATAGAGCAGATTCCGCTCCGGCGGGTACGACGACGGATTGATGGTGAACGGCTGCGTGGTAGCATTCTGCTTGCTCAGCAGTGCGCTTTCATTGCCCCGGGGGGTGTGGTATTTCACGTAGCCGCAGACGTAGAGGTCCAGATAGCCGTCCCGGTCGTAATCGCCCCACGACGCGCCGGTCCAGAATCCGTCTAACCCTCCCACGCCCGAGCGAGCTGTAACCTCGGTGAACGTGCCGTTGCCGTTGTTGTGGAACAGCCGGTTGCGACCGTATGCGGTAATAAAAAGATCCGGGTGACCGTCGTTATCGTAATCACCCCAGCAAGCTCCCATGAACCAGCCGCGGAGTCCGCCGAGCCCTGCCGCGTCCGTGACATTCGTAAAGGCGCCATCCCCGTCGTTCCGGTAGAGCGCGCACCGGGCGGGGGATGACTGGACCTGAGCCGGCGAAAGCGTGAGCGGACCGGCCTCGTTCGGAAGGAAGAGGTCCGGATAGCCATCGCTGTTGTAGTCGCCCCACGCGCCGCCAGACCCCATATCTTCCGGAAGCTGAGAGCTGCGGGCGCCATGGAAATGTACGAAGTTGAGCCCCGCCGCGGTCGTGGCGTCCTTAAACCGTACGGGTCGACAGCCGGCCGGCAGCGTGCGCGCCAGCGACTCCGTCACACTCGCAATCTTCTCCCCCGGGACATACGCCGTTTTCCGGTGGTGCAGTCGCGCCAGGCCCACCGCCCCCGAAACCAGCACGGCCACGGACCCGGCGCCCAGCGCGATCGCATTGCCCAGGCCGCCCGCTACGCGCACGAATTCACTCAGGGAAACTTTGATTCTCATGCGTTAGCTCCTCGCAGACGGGGCGCCGCCAAGTCCGCGGGCGATAACGGCTGTCGACCCGGGTAACATCACGTTCACCGTTGCATCGTCGGTGGACACGACTGTCACCGGGCAAGTGAGGCCAGATTTCTCCCCGAACACAAAGTTGACCATGAACTGCCCGAACTTCCGGTACATGAGCTGGGCGTGGATATGGAGCCGTCCCGTCGTACCAGGAGGCAGCGACACACGGAAATGCTGCTGCGGCGCCAGTGTCTGCTGTGAACTGGTGTCGGCGGGGCAGGGGACGGTATACTGAGCCTCGTCGGAAAAGCCGGGGAAAATGGACCGCTTATAACGAACGCCCACCATCTCCCACAGGTTGTGGCGCTCAACCAGATTGCCGTATTGATCCACCGGCTCCGCCCGGAAGATGAATGATCCCTTCTCGATAAAGTGGCGCTTGTCCAGTGTTCCTGAATGAAAGACAATCCGCCCATGGCTGTCCGTCACCGTCAGCTCCATCCAAGATTGGATGATGTCCAATGGCCCCGTCGGGAAGTCGTGCCCCACCTTATTGCTCGTGATCACCACGGTCACCGGAATCCGGCTGCCCGCCGGCGCGTCGTGCGGCGCCACGATCTGAATCGGGACTGCCGGGCCCTTACGCCACTTATCCGCGATTTCCGGTATATTCACGCGCCCTTGAAGCCATTTCTCTGTCAGGGC
>DASRZA010000055.1:0-4814 GCA_035686845.1 Armatimonadota bacterium
GGACGATCATCATGATCATGGCGCCGTTGGGCATCACAAGGTAGTCTGTGCCGGTACCGAAGTAGCCGCTCTGGCCCGTGAACTGAACGTTTAAGCTGTCCGACCAACCGAGGCCCATCTCATCTGTGCCGTAGTTGCTCAGGCTGACATAGGTTCGCCCGAAGCTCACAGAAGGGCCCACCGGATTGTAGACCGTCAGATCCGCGTCCGGTGAGTATTCTTCACCGCCGGTTGCAAGGTCTACCGGGTCGCCGGAAGAGGGGCCGCCGGTGGACTGTACTCGCGCCCCGAGGCCGCCACCCTTGCCCTTCCCGGCGCCGCCCCCATCTTTGGGCGGGCAGATGAAACAGGGGCACACAGGCCCATCCGGCCGGGCGTCACACGCCGGAAAGCCATTTCCTTTGTAGGACACCCGGATCAGGGCGCCGGCCTCCAGAGCCGGGATCAGCCCCTTCAATGGTCCCAGACCCGCTACCTGAGCCGGCGGCTGCTTGCCGTTAAGCACCGCCGCCATCCAGTCATCTCTGGCCGTTCCGCGTCTCGTGACCGCGCCATAAACATCGGCGTCCATCATGCGCCACTGGTTCCACGTCAGCCGAACTTTGCCACCCGGCCACGGCCCGCAATCACTGCAAACGTAAGTGACCCCTGCCTTCCTGGTCGCACTTATTACAACGATAAAATGATCCCGTTCCACATGGGCAATAACCGGCTTGGGAAGCGCTATCAGGCCGGCGTCATTCGCCGTTAAGGGCCGGACGACGACCCCCAGTTTTTTGCCGGCGTCGACAATGTCCTGCAGTGTGCTTCCCTCGCCGGTTACCCGGCAGGCCGAAACGAGTGTCGGCTTATCATACGGTCGGCCCATGGAGCGCAGGCATTCCGCCAGCGCCGCGGCGCCGCAGTACGGGTCTAATCGGGGAGGCTCAGGAATTCCCATCTTTGAGTGCTGGGCGTGATAACCGGCGCACACACCGGCCACCCGCACCCACAGAGCGCACGCTTTGATGCTGTAGCCGGGAAGGCCCGTCTTTGGAGAGAGAAGCCGCTTGAACGCTTGCTGCGTTTCGGCGTAGGCGCCCTCGTAGTAGCCGGCGACCGCGGTGTCATACTTCGCAAGACCGCGGAGCCGCGCCGGGGCGTGCTTTGAGACCTGTCCGAAATGCCAGATCGCCGTCCCAGGCTGTTCATTGGCGGCCAGCTCATATTCGCCGAGCCGGATATGGAGTTTCGCCGCGATGTCGGCGGGGAGATGGCCGTGATGCAGCTGGCCTTTCCAGGCTGCCAATTCTAAAGGTGATACCGGTCGCGCCAGGCGGCCCAGCTCATTCAGAAGGGTTACGGGCGCGGGGCGCCGGGCCCCGGGCGTTATCTTCACCGGGTAACCCGCGTGACGGCCGGACATAGACGCAGCTTTGGCCGGAGCCGGGGTAAGCTGTGGAACGGGAGCGCTCCATCCCGGCGAAACCATCAGCAGCAGAAAACCCGCCGCCAGCGCAGAGCATCCAATCGAACCGCCTCGAGTAAATCGGCGGCGATCAGTGCGTCCATCCATCATGCGCCTCCTTCTTCCATCTCAAAGATCGAACAGAACGAGCGGCAATCGCAACATCCATACCGAATCATACCAGACAGGTGTCACGAAACTGTCACAGGATCCTGTCGCATTTTCGTGACAGCGCCAACCGGCGCCCGGCCCTCGACGCGTTTGGGACAACCACCTTCGAGAACGCTGCCGCGATCTCCGGGTCCGGCCGGCGGCTCAATGTCTCATGGCGGAAATGTAAGAGTTCACGCTTCGTGAGAGTCCCGGCCAATTTCAGGCATTGGAGTACCGCCTGCGAGCACGAGGCTCGCTCGCTGGGCGAGTCCGTACTCACAGACTGTGAATGGTTACCTCATGCGGAAATTTGTATAAAGGAACCTTGGCCGTTCACGCCGAATAGCTGTTCCCTAAAGTAGGCGGCGCCGTGCGAACCACAACGCGCGGTGAGTTAAGCCTGCTCTGTAGGGCGCCCAGGCGGCGGAAGCCCCACGGCCGCGCAGCCCCGAATCTCGCCAGTCAGGAGACCGGCGCTATGAAAGCAGAACTGGATTTGAACGGATTGGATGGCCCCTTTACGGGCAGCGGCCCGGCCCCAATCTGGCGGATTGATCTTTTCGGCGGCCTGCGCGTCAACCGCGGCCGCGAGGTGCTGGATCGGTTCCGCAGCCGGACAGCCCTGCGGCTCCTGGCTTACCTCGCCTTTTACCCGGGCCGGCACTCACGCGATCGCCTCGCTGAGATCCTGTGGCCCGACGCGTCCCTCGATCGGGCGCGTCGAAGCCTCAGCACCGATTATTCATCGCTCCGGCATTTGCTCGAGCCGGACGGCGTCGGGGATGGCGCCGTGCTGATCCTTGATTCCCAACGGGTCGGCATCCAGGCCCGCGCGGTAAGCACCGACGTCTCGCGCCTCGAAACGGCGCTGCGGGCGGCCCGCTTGTCCACCGACCCGGAAATGCTGCTGCTGATCGCGGCGGAGCAGTACCGCGGCCCACTTCTGGGCGGCCTCGATGACGGATGGGCTCTACACGAGCGAGCGCGCCTGGAAAACCTCTGCTACGCAGCGCTGCTGGAGCTAATCGATCTCGCCCAGGCACGGAACGATAACCAGTCAGCAATCCGTCACGCATGGGCAGCCAGGATACTTGCCCCCGCCCGCGAGCCGGCGTACCGGAAGCTCATGCAGATGCACGCCCTTCGGGACGAACCAACCGCCGTTAGCCAGGTTTACCGCGATCTTGAGCGCACGCTCCGGACCGAGCGACTCGACGGCCCCTCCGAACAAACCCTTTCGCTCCTGTCCGACCTCACACTCAGACCGCCCGCTCCCAGAACCAGGGCTTCTGCACCAACAGTTCATTCCGTCTGAACCTGGCGCCGCCGACACAACACGTCCTTCCGCGATCCATCCCGGACGCAAATTGCGGTTTTGTTGGACCCCCCAATGGTCGGACAGGCTGTGTTGCGCCCCGCCAGTCGCGCGGATAGAGCGAAGGGCCATAGCCCTGTATCGGGCGGGGTGGTCACCGAGGCAATCGCCGAAGGGATTCGGCTCCTACAATCGTGTGTTCGGCCGATCCCGCACGACCTCTCCCCGAAACGAAACGCCTGTTTGTGCTCGGGCGGTCTTGATTCATCCTTCATCCTTCATCCTTTTTGCGGTCCTCCGTCCTCCGTCCTCCGTCCGCGCCCCGCGCCTCGCGCCCCGCGCCCTTCCTCCCCTGATATAATAGACAGGGCGGGCGCCATCCGAGCGCTGGCGCTAACTGTATGAGCGGAGTTTTCATGGCATTACCGGGCGAAATAATTGCTGTTGCGCCCCACAGCATCGCGGAGGAGATTGGTCTGAAGCCGGGAGACCGGCTGATTCAGATTGATGATCAGCCGGTCCGCGATATGGTGGATTACCGGTTTCTTTCGGCCGCGGAGGATCTGCGGCTGACCGTGGAGCGGAACGGCAGGAAGAAACGGCTCTCGGTTCAGAAAGAGTACGAAGATGATCTGGGGCTGGAGTTCTCGGCGCCGGTGTTCGATGGCACATACGCCTGCAAGAACAAGTGCGTCTTCTGTTTTCTTCACCAGAACCCGCGCGGGATGCGCCGAACGCTCTACTTTCCCGATGATGACTACCGGCTCTCTTTTCTCCACGGCCATTATGTCACCCTCACCAATCTTGAAAAGGGGGAGTTCCAACGGATCTTAGACCAGCGGCTGAGTCCTCTCTATGTCTCGGTGCACAGCACGGAGCAGGACCTGCGCCGGCGCCTTTTGGGCAAGCCGGAAGCGGAAGATATCCTGCTTCAGCTCACGGAGTTAGTGGCAGGCAAAATCGAGGTTCACACGCAGGTGGTGCTGGTTCCCGGGCTGAACGATGGCGCGCACCTCGACCGCACCATTGATGACTTGAGCGCACTCTATCCTGGTGTTCGCAGCGTCGCCGTGGTGCCCGTGGGCCTCACCCGCTACCGGGAGGGTCTCCCCGGTATCCGGATGTTCGAAAAGGAAGAATTAGCCGGGGTCATCCGGCACGTGCACCGGCGGCAACGGGAGATGCTCGCCCGGATCGGAACCCGGTTTGCGTTCTTGGGGGACGAGTTTTATCTGAACGCCGGAATCCCGGTCCCCGGCCGCCGCCGTTACGAAGACTTTCCGCAGATGGAAGACGGTATTGGAATGACCCGGGTCTTCTTAGAGCGCACGCGCCGCCTCGCTAAGCGCCTTCCGACTCAGATCGCCATTCCGCGCCGGGTCGCCGCGATTACGGGAACCCTGGCCGCCCCGGTGCTCCAGCCCCTGGTGGACGAGCTGAACCGTATAAGGGGCCTCAACGTGACGATTGTGCCAGTGACGAACCGGTTCTATGGCGAGAGTATCAAAGTGGCCGGCCTGATCACCGGCGGAGATGTTTATGAAACGCTCTCGACGCTCAATCCCCAGCCCGACCTGGCGCTTCTCCCCCGGGTTGCCGTGCGGGATGGCGATGAGCAGCGGACAATGCTGGATGATATCACCGTGGATCAGCTATCCGAGGCATGCGCCCTCCCGATACAGGTGGTCCCGAACACCGCCGATGGGCTGGTGGAAGGCTGTTTAGGATTGGAGCGCCCGGTATGAATACTGGCCATTTGAGAATGGAGCGGGTGGTATGAACGTTGGCTGCTTGGGAATGGAGCGCCCGGTATGAACGTTGCGATCGTTGGCCTCTCGGGCGCTGGAAAGACAACGCTTTTCAATGCGCTCGTACGCGGGTCAGCCAGTACAAGCGGTC
>DASRZA010000056.1:0-21837 GCA_035686845.1 Armatimonadota bacterium
TCCAAACGGGAAAGAATGCCGATCAGGCATTGAAACGTGCACCTGCCAGCTGCTGGTTGAGGAAGGCCTGGAGTCCAAACGGGAAAGAATGCCGATCAGGCATTGAAACGGATTCCCAATGTAAGCGGAATCCCGCGCTGCCGGCAGTCCAAACGGGAAAGAATGCCGATCAGGCATTGAAACCTGACAACCCGGCTTCCCCGCCTGCTGCGCACTTCTTGTCCAAACGGGAAAGAATGCCGATCAGGCATTGAAACGAGACTGAGGACGGCGCCTATTTTTCAGGTCGCCCTGTCCAAACGGGAAAGAATGCCGATCACGCATTGAAACGCGGCCTTGTGGCTGCCAACTGCATGTACTGGGGTCCAAACGGGAAAGAATGCCGATCAGGCATTGAAACGAACTGATACCCGGCGCATCTCCCCGAACTCGCCAGAGGGCTCAGCGGGGAAAGAATGCCGATCACGCATTGAAACGCGCACACCGCCGACGTCGTCTTGGTACCTGAAGAGGACCTGGACACGCTGGACGGCAAGAGCGGCTGCAACTGCCTCGTCATGGAGACCGCGCAGCAGGTCGCGACCATGCTGCGGGAAAGGGGGAATAATGAAGGAAGAGGATAAGGCCCGCCTGCTGGGACGCGCTCTGTCGAAGCGGCCTGTGGGAGGGGAGCACGTCGTAGACCGGCAGAAGGCGCTGGCGCCCTTTCGCGAGCCTGACTCGGTAGCCCGGGTCTTCTGCGCCGGTTGCGGCGCCCTCATGGAACTCGACCAGGAGGGAGCGGCGAAGCTCACCGCCGGCGCCCCGGTCGGCTCGTTCGCCGGCGCGTGGCTGGAATGCTCGCGCTGCATCTGCTGCGACGCAGCCTTCAAGGACGTCCAAACGAGGAGAGGATGACGATCAGGCATTGAAACGGGCAGTGGCGACAGAAGCTGCTGATGGCCAAAGGCATGGATGGTCACTGCTGGTTTCCCATCAGACTGGAGAGTGAGTTTAGTTTAAGCGTGGTGCCTTACACGCCGGCGCCGGATTGGCGGGGCTGACACCGCCACCCCTGCGGCGGCGCCGATCTTTGCGGATGTTCGGAATCCCAAGGTTTTTCGGCTCAATTAACTTCCTCCACCTCCCAAAACCGCCCCTCTCGCCGCTTACAATTAGGGTGATGTAGTAACACAAGTACGCGAACAGGTGTTTGGCAGGTTCTTTTTTTCTTGCCGCGAACTCCATAGCAGAAAGGAGCTGTTATGGAGGAATGGGCGATGAGGGAGTTTGCTGGAGCACGATTGTACGACCAGAGGCGGAATAAGAGTCTGGCTCAGATCAGCGAGCCGATCTATTCCCGTCCGGAAGAGAGTTTTTCACGGGTCGTTGGATCGAAGGGAAGGCAGGCCATATGGCGAATGAGCCGGGACGAGGAGGTCACGATAAAAGACCTCCAGTCAGCAGGAGAAGTCGTCTCCGCAATTTCCCAACTTGGTGGTTTTGTAACCTATGCAGGCGGGCCACCACCAGATCTAAAAAGCCTCTGGATCGGACTGCGGCGGCTTCACGCCATGGTCGGGGGTTGGAGATTAGCCAGGCTCCAACTCCCCGCCGACTTATGTAACAAGATCACACAATTGGGGATGGTTATTCAGACCTGCAAGTTCACACACTTACAGACTCACGCACCCGCAACTCTTCTGAAAATAGGGCTGCCCTAACGCGCCGAGGAGCGTCGCGGCTCCGGTGGCAGCCCGTTCATTTTCATCCATCGTGGTGGGCCAACGGCTCATGATAACTCTGCGGTGAAAAAAATACCGTCTCAAACCGTCTCACCTGAGCACAAATCACCACCGAATTCCCGCCCAAATCCACCTGGAAATGGCAAGAATCAGCCGAAAACCACCCGTTTTCAGCCCATTCCAACACGATTCCGTCTCACCCGCGCCTCGCGCCCGTCTTAAAGGATTGGCCGGTCTTCCATCGAAAGCGATCCGGGCGCCTCCGTCCTCCGTCTTTCGTCCTCTGTCCTCCGTCCATGGGAAACTTCGATGCGATTTAGCAAAACCCGTCCGGTCCTCAGAACCGGGCATTGGCTTCTTCGTGGTGCATTCGTTTTCGCCGCACTATTGCTCCCGCCGCCCGCCCTCGCAGCCCCGGTCTCCACTCCCAACCTTGTGCATAACGGCGGGTTTGAGCAGGGAATGGAAGGATGGGCGTGGATGGTCAACAGCGCGCAGGCCAGCGGCGCGCTCGATACGCAGGTTAAGCACAGCGGGCTTCAATCGTTTCGTATGACCAATGCGTCCGGCTTTGCGCCGAATGTTTTTGGGCGCGTCTATCAGACGATCAACGGCTTGCGTCCCTACACCACCTATCGTATCAGCGCCTGGGTGAAGGGGAAGGGCGTTGGAGGCGCATGGGTCGGGGGTGGACCGGGCTGGGGACTGCGCCAGCATTTTCCGCAGGGTGACTTCGATTGGCGGCAGGTTTCGATTGACTATGACACCGGACCGGCCGCCGGCGACTTCGAATTGATGATCCTCATGGAAAGCCAGACCACCGCGCTCTGGGTGGACGACGTTGCGATGAAAGAAGTCGGCGCCGACGTGGTAAAGCGAGCCGCCGCCGAGCGCGAGATGCAAACCACGCTGGACGATGAAATCAAACATCTCGCGCGCGTGCAGCAGCAGCTTGCGGCTCATCCGGCGCTGCGCCGTGACCGGTATATCATGCTTGGCGTGGCGATTGCCCGCCGATTCTTAGCCCGGGTCCAGCTCCCTTCCTCAGCGCTCCGGCAGAGCGAAGCATGGTCGCAGCTTCAGGTTGAAGAGGTCAAGGAAGTACTCGACGCCACGGATCGGCGCATTCAGCATGCCTCGCATCAAAGTGTGTCACACGCGTCAGCCAATGACGTGCCGGAGCCGCTGCCTGGTAAAGTAACCATCCACAACGGCGTCTTCGAAACCGCCGTCGTGCACGCGTCGCACCCCCTGAAAAAGAAGAAGCAGCCTTACTACTTTGGCGGATATGGGCATTTCGGGCAGGTATTAGCCGATCTGCCGAACTTCCCTGCGCTGGGCGCCTCGCTCATTCAGGAGGATCCGGGCGGCCCGGCGTTCTTCATCAATCCCGATGGCGCCTTAACGAAAAATGCCCATTCTTTCGTGGACACGCTCAAGCGAGCTGCAAAAGATCGGATGAAGCTGGATCTTCTCATTTCACTGCACTACTTTCCGCCCTGGGTCGTGAAACAGGCGCCGGACGTGATGAACGGCGGGGGATCTATCCCCTTCAATATCGACCATCCTGCCGCTCGCGACATGATCCAAAAGTACCTGAAAGCCCTGGCGCCGCTGCTTAAGAACGAACCCGCGCTCTTCAGCTTTTGCCTGAGCAATGAACCCACCTATTCCGCCAGCGGGCGCGACCGGTACAGCCGGCCCTTGTGGGTGGATTACCTGCGCCAGCGGCACGGCACGATCGCCGCGCTGAATGCGCTCTACGGCACGCATTACGACAGCTTTGATAAGGTTCCGGTTCCACCGGTGGGAATGCCGGCGGAAATCCACGCGCAGCGGGCTTACTGGGACTGGGTGCGCTTCAATCAAAAGCACTTTGCCGCCTGGCATCACTGGTTGAGCCAGCTCCTCAAAGCCGGCGCCCCCAACATCCCCACCCACGCCAAGATTATGGTCTTCTACACTTTTGATCGAGGTATGCTCCATCTCGGCGTGGATCCGGAGCTTTTCTGCGACGCCACCGACATCGCCGGCTGTGACGCCTACGCCTTTCCCACCGGCGGCGACGAAGTTTACAACTGGCAGGCGGATGAACTCTGGTATGACCTGCTGCACTCTTTTAACGACCAGCCGGTTTTCAACTCCGAGAATCATATTATCCCCGATAACTCCGCACCGAATCATTTCCCTCCGGAGATCACACGCGCTGCAATCTGGCAGGGCGGGCTGCATCACCAGGGCGCTACCACCATTTGGGTATGGGAGGAAGAGGGGCCCGGCGGGCTCAATGGCAGCGTCTATTTTAGACCCGCCAATATTTATTCCGTCGGACGCGCTCTCCTGGACCTCAACCGGCTAAGTCCTGAAGTCACCGCCATCAATCAAAGCCAACCAGATATCGCGCTCCTCTATTCAATGCCCTCCATCTTCTGGGAGCCCGACTATGGCGGAAGTGTGTCGCGGCTCTACACGGCGCTCCGCTACTCCGGGCTGCGATCCACGTTTGTCTCGGAGCGGCAGCTTCAATCGGGCCACTATGCGAAGGTGAAGTGGATCATCGTACCCCACGCGACGCACGTCGAGTCCGGAACGGTGGAGGCGCTGCAAGCGTTTGTGCGGCACGGCGGCCGGCTGATCTTTGCCGGCGACAATGACCTGGGGTGGAATGAGTATCATCAACCGCGTACGCTGCCCGCTGAGTTCAATCAGGCCGCGCCACTGGATCTCAAACTTCCGGACCAGGCGCTGGCCGCCGCACTGCGCGGACTGCTCCCACACGGCGAGGCGCTATCCATATTGGAAGACGTCGCCACCGGGCAGCCGGCGTGGCACGTTGAATACCAGGTCGTAAACGAGGGCCAGATCACCCTCATTCCGATGATCAACTACTCGACGAAAGCGCAGACGGTGCGTCTGCTTCCGGCGCCGGGGGGATACCCGAAACCAACCGCGGTGGATCTGCTCACCGGCGAGAAGGTAGATCTCAACCGGATCACACTGGACTCGATTGTGCCGCGCCTGCTGCAAGTGACCACCCTCGGCCCATGACATTCCGACCCGACATTTTCACATCACGTTTGGGCGATGGGAGGGCTCGCGGCGCGGGGCGGAATGCCTGAGTACTCGCGCCCGGTACCTCGTACCCAGCGCCCGGTTCATTTATTGGAGTATCCGAATGGCTCACGCGGCTGACCTTGGCTCGAAAAGGCTCGTCGGTCTCGCCCCGCAGGCGTGGGTGGAGTGGCTCTTAGAGCGGTCCGACGTTGAAGTGGGTCCGATTATCACCTCCGACTTTCAGTGGGTCGGGCGCGAAGGCGACGTGCTGATTCCGGTCCACTCTCCCGACGCCGGCACATTCCTCGTCGGCAATGAAATCAACCTACGATACAGTAACCTCATGCCGCGGAGGACGCGCGCTTATGCGGCATTGAGAGTATCATTAAGGAAGCGCTGCATCGCCTCAGAGCAGACGAGACGCTGCGAGATATGGAGTCGCTGCTCGCGTTCTTTGCGAGCTTTGTGCTTGATACCGAGGTGGTTCGGCAGATTATGAGGTGGGATATGGTCGTATTAGAAAAGTCTCCCTGGTATAACGAAATCCTGGATCGAGGCAAGGAAGAGGGCAAACAGGTTGGACTGCAGGAGGGCAAACAGGTTGGACTGCAGGAGGGCAGACAGGTTGGCCAGCAAGACGCAGTCCTGGACATCCTGGATGCGAAGTTCGGACCTTTGTCCGAAGAGATCACGACGAAGATGCGAGATATCCGGAACCTGGAGCGGCTTCATCAACTCAACCGGAAGGCGGCGTTAGCGGGCTCCCTGGAGGAGTTCCTTGAGGAGTTAAACAGTCCGAACGCTTCTGCCTGAATTCGCGCCCGGCGCAGCACTGGGGGCGCCGCCGCAACCAGGCCTCGACGCCCCGCCACGCCGCCCCACCCCGATACCCAACACCCAAGACCTAAGATCTCACACCCAATACCTTCCTCGGCCGATGACCCCGGAATTCAATCCAGACCCCATTTTGCGCGCAATTCTTGCATGGGCGTCCGAGGCGCGGGGTTGGAATAGGAGTAGTTACCCTTCCAGGTTCCATTCTTACCCATGAACCGGTCGTCCACCGGCTCAGAGGCGAGCTGGTACCGGGTATCGATACTGATCCGGTATCGGTTAGTGGCATTAGGAAAGCTGCCATGCATCATGTAGAGCCCGAAGATGAGCAGATCGCCGGCTCGAAAATGAGTAGTGGCGAGTGTACAGCCAAAACGGTCAATCATCTCACGTGGACTGGTGGTGAAGATTGGATCCAGGTGATCGCGATCCACGTCGATAGCGCCGTAGCTCTTCTTGATCTGTTCCAGTCGGTGTGATCCGAGGAGGATCGCGAGCGGCCCTTGATCCAGCGATATGTCCCCGATGGGAGTCCAGCAGGTATAGAGATTCCGCGTGCCCCGGTTCATAAAAACGCTGTCGTAATGCCAGCCGCTGAATCCGCCGGTCGCCATGGCGCGGAGCCAGCGCTTATCGAACGTGAGGATCTCTCCACCCAAAAACCAGGTGAAGAAGCGGCGAATCTCCGGCCCGTCCACCAGCGCGAGGATTTCGGGAGAATGAGCAATCGCGAGGTCACGGAACAGGCCCAGGCTCCGGTTCTCCGCGCTCACGATTCCTTCGGCGATTGGTGTTTCCGGATCCAGGCAGCCCATCGCGGCAATATGCCGCAGCACCGCCATCCGCGCCGCCAGCGTCTGTTCCCGGTCGAAGAAGCCGCGGAAGAAGAGATAGCCATCCTGCTCCATCCGGGCATGAAGCGCCTCCCGGCTCTCGGCAATGTCGTTCGACACTCGCAGCTCAACGATCTCGCTTCCGACATCGAACGACTCGGCGCCAAAATAGAGCGTGGCAGCGGAAACGGCCGGGGCATTACACAGCTTCACACACGTCTCCTCGTTGATTAGATTCGGAAGCGGCGACGATGGCGCCAACTCGCCGGGCCCCGATTTCAGAGCCGGCCGCCTGGTGTCCTTCTCCCGCCGGCTCCATCAATGTTAACATTTTACCATGCGCTCACAAGGGAACCGCCGGCGCGCGTCGAAGAGTCAAAAAACAAGGGCCGGCTTCGAGCCGCGCCCCGGAACTTCGCTCGTCCGCAACACTCACGACCATCCGCTCTCTCATGCCAT
Source organism: Armatimonadota bacterium (assembly GCA_035686845.1). Lineage (GTDB taxonomy): Bacteria > Armatimonadota > DASRZA01 > DASRZA01 > DASRZA01 > DASRZA01. The sequence continues at coordinate 6,905 of DASRZA010000056.1, forward strand.
CAAAACCACCGGATTCATTGCCATCTCAGCGATCAGCGTCCTACGCGCCTCGCGCCCTATGCGCTGTCCTCCGTCCTCCGTCCTTCCTCCTTCTTCTGCTGCTGGGGCTCCTGGGGGCGCCGCTGCTTGCCGGGTGCAGCAACAGCCCCTATCCCTCGGCCGACGCCGGCAAGGCAATTATTTATAGCGAACTCAGCGAGAATCCCAAGTCCCTGGACCCCTCGTGGGAGTATACCGTATCCGATGGCGAGGTTCTCGCCAACATCGATGATACTTATCTGGAATACCAGTACCTGGATCGCAATCCACTCGTACTCGTGCCATCGATGGGCGCCCGGATGCCGTTCAGACAGGAAACGGTATTCACCGAGATGGTCCCGACGCTCGACAAATCGGGAAAGCCGGTCAAAGACGCGCACGGCCATCCGCTGTCGCATCCGGTAACGCGCCACGGCGAAACCTGGACCTTCACCATCAAGCGGGGCATCAAGTTCGCCGATGACGCCTGCTTCCCCGGAGGCAAGGGAAGGGAATGCACGGCGGCCGATTTTATTTATAGCTTCAAACGAATGGCGGATCCGAGCGTAAACTGCCCGATTCTAAGCTATGTGCTGCCGCACGTCGTAGGTCTTCAACAGTTCTTTGATCAGCAGTTGGCGCTGATGACCGCCGATAAGGCGAAGCACAGGCAGTACGCCTGCGATCTTCAGACGCCGGTGCGAGGCCTGCAGGTGGATCCCCACGATCCCTATACCTTCCGGGTGCTGCTGCGCGACAAATATCCACAGCTCAAATACCTGTTCGCGATGACTTTCACCTCGCCGATACCCCACGAAGCCGTTGAATATTACAACGGACATGGAAAAAACGATTTTCGGAAGCACCCGGTGGGCACGGGACCCTATTACCTCGCCGAGTGGACCGAAAACATGCGGCTGGTGTTGAAGCAGAATCCCTATTATCACACCGATCGCTATCCGTCAACGGGCGCGCCGGGAGACCGGGCGAAAGGGCTTCTGGCCGACGCGGGCAAGGCGCTTCCCCTCACGCCCGAGGTGGTTTTCACGATCGTGCGCCAGAATATGGTGGGCTGGACACTCTTCCAGCAGGGATATTTAGATGAATTTGGCGTTCCCAAGGAGACGTTTAATAAAGTCGTCGCCAAACAAGGCAATCTTACCCCCGAGATGAAGGCGCGCGGCATCCGGCTCGACCATGCGACCGGCATGGATACCTACTACTTCGGGTTCAATATGAACGATTCCGAAGTCGGAGGCTACACGCCGCAGAAGCGCAAACTCCGGCAGGCGCTCTCGCTGGCGTTCAATACGCAAGAATACCTCGATTTGACATCCAACGGCATGGGCATTCCTGCGCAGAGCGTACTCCCTCCGGGTGTTTTTGGATATGATCCCAATTACAAGAATCCGTACCGGCAGACCAATCTCGAAAAGGCGAAACAGCTTCTGGCCGAGGCCGGCTATCCCGGCGGCATCGATCCAAAAACCGGGCAGCGGCTGGAAATCAATTACGATAATGCCGCCAATACGCCGGCGGCGGACCAGGAGATCAACCTTTCGATCAAGCAGTTCAACCGGCTCGGGATTCAGATGAAATCGCGGCCGAGCACCTATTCGGCGTTCCAGGACCGGGTGAATAACGCCACCGTCCAGTTCTTCAGTTACGGTTGGGTGGCGGACTACCCGGACCCGGAGAATTTCTATCTGCTCTTTTATTCTGAGAATAAGGCGCCGGGACCCAACGCGGCCAATTACAGCAATCCAAAGGTTGATGCGCTTTACCGGAAGATGGCGGCGATGGACGATACGCCGGAGCGCCTCAAGCTGATTCACCAGATGCGGGATATTGTTCAGGAAGATTGCCCCTGGATCTTCAATGATCACTCCGAATACCTGATCCTCCGTTACGCATGGCTCAAGAACGCCAAGTCAAATCCGGTGGCGCTGAATACGCTCAAATACCTGCGTATCGACGCCGGGCTGCGGGAGCGCGACCGGGCCGCGTGGAATCGCCCGGCGTACGGGGTGGTGGCCCTGTTCTTTGGCTTCCTTATCGTGAGCGCCTTGCCCGCTACGGTTGTGATTCGCAAACGACGCGCTTCGAGCGCGCGGGCTGCCCGACGAACGCTTGTGAGCCGCAGCGATCGGGTAGGGAAGCCGGACAGAAATCCATGATCGCTTACCTCACGCGCAGGATCCTGCTGGCGATACCGACGGTGATCGGAGTTTGCTTTATCAGCTTCGCCCTCTTCTACCTGGTGCGATCACCGGAATCGCTCGCCCGTCAGAACATCAGCTCCAAGCACCCGACTCCAGCGCAGATTCACGGCTGGATTGTGCAGCACGGCTACGATAAGCCGATGGGAAAGCAGTTTGAAACGTTTATGGGCCAGCTTCTGCTGTTTCACTTCGGCAGCTCCGACGTGGACAGCGAGCCGATTGCCGATAAGATCCGATCGGGGTTTGGGCCAAGCCTTGTGCTCGCGGTTCCAGAATTCCTCGTTGGAACCTGGGTGACAATCGCGCTCGCCCTCTTCGTCGCCTATTACAGGGGCACCTATGTGGATACCTGGGGCACCTTCTGCTTTGTGCTCATGATGAGTATTTCGGTGCTCCTGTATATAATCGCCGGGCAATACATCTTCGGGAAACTCCTGAAACTCGCACCGGTGATGGGATTCCACTGGGGATTATCGACCTGGAAGTTCATCGTCCTCCCCGCGACCGTCGGTGTGCTCGCCGGCATTGGCGGGAGCGTCCGGTTTTATCGAACGGTTATGTTGGAGGAGATGAACCAGGATTATGTTCGCACGGCCCGGGCCAAGGGCGCCGCGGAGTCAACGATTCTCTTCCGTCATATCTTGAAGAACTCGATGATCCCGATTCTCACCGCAGTGGCGATGGCTATTCCTTTCCTTTTCACGGGCAGTATCCTCATGGAGTCGTTTTTCGGAATTCCCGGATTGGGCAACCTGACCTACACCGCGGTCCAATCGGGAGATTTCGCGGTGATACGCGTGATGGTGTACATTGGATCGCTGCTCTATATTCTGGGCACAATCTTAACCGACATCAGCTACGCGCTGGCTGATCCTCGCGTTCGCGTGGGAGCCGCGGCTCAATGATTCCATGGCTCCGCGCGCCTGAGCTTAAAGAGGACCTGATCACGCTGCTCGTGATCGTGTGCGTTCTGCTGAGCGCGCGGGCGCTCTGGGTATCGCCCGTATGGCACGATCGGATGCGGCGCCTATGGAGATCCCGTGCGGCCAGAGTCGCGCTGGCGATTCTGGCGGTATACGCACTCTTTGCGGTGATGGACAGCATCGTCTGGCACAATCCGCCCTATGGCGTCACGAAGTCGGCGCTGGACCGGGTGTTTGAGCGGCAGAGCGAGCGAACCTATTCCGCGCCTCTGGCGCATCAGGATTTTGGCGTTCGCAATCCGCGTCCGCTCAAGACCTGGCACTTGCTTGGCACCGATGGAGTGGGAAACGACGTCCTCTACGACACGCTGAAAGGCTGCCGCACCGCCTGGATCGTCGGCGGATTCACGCTGATCATCTCCCTGCCTTTCGCCATCGTACTCGGGATCGTCGCGGGTTATTTTGGGGGATGGATCGATGACGCCGTGCAGTACGTCTATATCACAATCTCTTCGATTCCCACGCTCCTGCTTCTCATTACGCTGATGATGGTGATGGGGCCTGGCCTGCTTCAGATCTGCATCGCCCTGGCCGTGAATGAATGGGTGGGCCTGGCGCGTTATCTTCGAGGAGAGACCCTCAAGCATCGGGAGAAGGAATATGTCATGGCGGCCCGGGCCTTTGGCGTTCATCCACTTCGAATTCTTCAGCGGCATATCCTACCGAACGTATTCCATCTGATCATTATCAGCGCTACGCTCAGTTTCAGCGGCCTGATTCTATCCGAGGCGATTCTTAGCTTTCTTGGAATCGGCGTTCCGGTTGGCACCGGAAGCTGGGGACTGATGATCAGCGCCGCGCAGATGGAGCTGGCGCGCGAGCCGGTCGTCTGGTGGGTTCTCACGAGCGCCGCCGTGGCCCTCTTCGGGATCGTCTTAGCTGCCAATATCTTCGGTGACGCGGTTCGCGACGCCCTCGATCCCCGGCTGAGGGAAGGATGACCGAGTCGAAAACGATGAGCGAATCGGAACGGATGACCGAGTCGAAACCGATGAGCGAATCGGAACGGATGACCGAATCAGAGCAGGCGACTGAGCCGACCCAACCGCCCGCTGCGCGACGCCGAGGCGCCCCGCTGTTAGAGGTTCGGGATTTGCGGACCTACTTCAAGACTTCGGCCGGCATCGCGCGAGCGGTGGATGGGGTGAGCTTCGCGGTTCACCGCGGAGAGACGCTCGCCATTGTGGGGGAATCGGGCTGCGGAAAGTCGATGACCGCGCTATCGATCATGCAGTTGATTCCGACGCCACCGGGCTACGTCGATGGCGGAGAGGTGTTGTTTGACGGCCGGGATCTGCTGGACGCTGCCCCGGATGAAATGCGGAAGGTCCGCGGCGGCCATATCGCCATGATCTTTCAGGAACCGCTCACGAGTCTGAACCCCGTATTCACTGTTGGTTATCAGATCATTGAGGCGCTCAAGCTGCACCGGCCCGGTCCGGCGAAAGAGATGCGCCAGCGTGCGGTGGACGCCGTTCATCGGGTAGGTCTTCCGGACCCCGATCAGCGATTGAACTCCTATCCCTTTGAGCTCTCCGGCGGTCAGCGGCAGCGGGTGATGATCGCGATGGCGCTCGCGTGCGAACCGGAGCTTCTGATCGCAGATGAGCCAACCACCGCGCTCGACGTGACCATTCAGGCGCAGATTCTGCGTCTTCTGAAGAAGCTGCAGGAAGAGACCGGTATGGCCCTGATACTGATCACGCATGACCTTGGCGTGGTGAACCAGGTGGCCGACGAGGTGGCCATCATGTATGCCGGCATGATCGTGGAGCGCGCCAGTCGATATGAGCTTTTCAAAAATCCGGAGCACCCGTACACGAAAGGGCTTATGGCGAGTTTGCCCAGCCGGACCCGGCGTGGAGAGGCGCTGGCGGCAATCCCGGGCATCGTGCCCAGCGCCACGGATTGGCCCTCCGGATGCCGCTTCCGCACTCGCTGCCCGGACGTCTTTGAGCCATGCCCGACCGCCATTCCCGCGCTGATGGATACATCCGGTCCCTCTCAGCCAGCCTCCAGCCACTGCACGCGCTGCTATCTTTACGGCCGGGAGACCGCCGGTCGGGAAGTCGCCGGGGAGCCAGCGCAATGACCACCCTTTCCGGCGCCGCCGGCGCAGACGTAAGTGACCGTCCATCCGCGCCCGGCGCGCTGGTTGAGATGCGCGGCGTCTCCAAATGGTTTCCGATTAAGAGGGGAATCTTTCCGCGTCGCGTCGGCTGGATCAAGGCCGTAGATGGCGTCGATCTGCAGATCGCGCCCGGCCGTACGCTGGCGCTGGTGGGAGAATCGGGCTGCGGTAAGAGCACGCTGGGATTGACGCTTCTCCGACTTCATGAGCCTACTGCCGGTCAGATCTGGTTCAATGGCGAGGAAATTACCCACCTCTCCCGCGCCGGATTTCAAAAATACCGGCAGAAGATGCAGATCATCTTCCAGGATCCGTACTCCTCTATGAACCCACGGCTTACCATCGGGCAGACGCTGCTGGAGGGGATGCAGGTCCACCGGATCGGCGGCAGCCGGGCTGAACAGATCGATCGTCTCCGTGATCTCCTGCCGCATGTGGGGATGGATCCGGAGGTGATGGATCGGTACCCGCATGAGTTTTCCGGGGGCCAGCGCCAACGGCTGAGCATCGCTCGGGCGCTGGCCGTGGAGCCTTCGCTGCTGGTGTGCGACGAGGCGGTGAGCGCGCTGGATGTCTCGGTGCAGGCGCAGATATTGAATCTGCTCAAAGATCTCCAGCGGGACCGCGGCCTCGGCTACCTCTTCATCACTCACAACCTCTCAGTGGTAGAGTACCTGGCCGATGAAGTCGCCGTAATGTACCTGGGTCGTATCGTTGAGTATGCGCCGGCGGAGCAGCTCTTCGCCAACCCGAAACATCCTTACACGCAGGCCCTTTTGAAATCGGCGCCGCCCGTTGACCCAGAGCATCCTGAGCTGCCGGTCGCGTTGGAGGGTGACGTCCCGAGTCCGTCCAATCCGCCATCCGGATGCCACTTTCATCCTCGCTGCCCCTACTGTTTCGATCGCTGTCCGATTGAAACACCCCCGCTCTATCCCGTTGACGCCGGCCGTGTGAGCCGCTGCTTCCTGAGCGATCCAGCAAACTTCAGCGATAGCCCTCAACAATAAGTTTTTTGAGTTATTAAATCCCCCTCCCACGGGCCTGTTATAGACCGTTCGCGAGTTTTGGCCGATATTTGAGATGAAAGGCCGGCCCGCGCGGACTTTGATCGGGCCGGCGCCCACTGCCCGCATACACCGTTGAACGCCATGTTAAACGGAATCAGAAGGGGAAAAGAGCGCGCATGAGACGGCGGAAGACAATGTCGACTCTGGGGATGACGGGAGCTTACGCCGTTCCGATTGTCCTGACGTGCCTGCTCACGGCTCTTCTCCATTCTGAGCTGCCGATGTACGTCTTGCTCGGCCCGGTCATTGCAGCCGCGGCGATCCATCCCCGCCGAGTCTACCTGGCTTTGCTGACGGCCAGCGTGTTCGCCGCGGTAGCGGTGGTCTGGTGGATCGAGGGACATTGCATTTTTGTCGGACCTCACGCCGCTGGAATCACGATCCTAATAGTGGCGGGCATCACGTTAGCTCTGGCTGAAACCATCCACACCCTGAGCTCAAGGCGGATAGAGGCGGAAAGCGCGATGCGCCGGAACGCTCTGCAATACCGGCTGCTTTTCGACTCCAGCCCCGAAGCAATGTATCTTTACGATGAGGAGACCCTGAAGTTCCTGGACGTAAACGAAATGATGGTGGCCCGGTATGGCTATCGTTCTGACGAATTCCTTCAAATGACGCTGGACGGTCTCAGGCGCCCGACTGAAGATTCCGAGGAGCGCATCATGGAATTCCAGCAGGCGCCCACGATGATCCGTTCCTCTGGAGAGTGGCCCCAGAGCCCTGTCACTTCCCGAATTGTGCGGCATTGCCGGAAGGACGGCGCCCCCATGTGGGCGCAGCTTACTTCTCAGCCGATCGATTATGAGGGCCGAAAGGCGCGCCTGGGCATGGCGCGAGACGTTACGGAGCAGCGTGAGGCGGATGAGACACTGCGGGCCAGCGAGGAGCGATACCGGCAGCTCGTGGAGCTCTCACCGGACGCGATTGTGGTCCATTGTGATGGCCGCCTTCTCTTCGCAAATCAGGCGGCGGCATCGCTGCTCGGCACTGAGACGCCCGAAATACTGATCGGTCGTTCGGTGCTCGAATTCCCTCATCCGGATGACCGCGAAAGTGTGAGCGCGCGGCTCCTGGAACTGGAAGAGACCGGCCGCCCGAATCCCTTCATGGAGCAAAAGCTCATACGCCTGGACGGAGAGATCGTCTACGTTGAGATGGCGTCGGTGCCGTTTTACCGGCAGACACGACGGGTCATTCAAACCATCGCCCGCGATATCACGGAACGCAAGCGAGCAGCAACGGAGCTCCGCGCTGTCACTACGTCTGCTCGCTGCATCCTCTGGAATGCGGTGGTGCGCCAGACAGGCGCGCCCGGCGGTTCGGATGAAAACGATCCCGACACCGATGGGGCAGATTCCTCTGGCAGCGCCGGGCTGAGGCTGTCTGAAACCGGGTCCGTGAGATTCGGAGTGGCCGAGGAGTGGGATTTCCGAATCGTTGATGAAGAGGGCGCCCACCGTCTCTTTCCCCTTGACCTGCCGACCGGCATGACCTACAGCCAGGTGTGGCTCGAAAGCAAGGTTCCCGAAGAGCTTGACCAGCTCGAGCATAACTATCGCATGGCGATTGACCAGGAGACCGGCCGGTACAGCCAGGAGTTCCGGTGCCGCCAGAGCGATGGCGTGGTACGCTGGTTCTCCGAGGACGTGCGTGTCGAGCCACTGGGGCCGCGCTGCTGGAGAATGGTGGGTGTTTGCACCGACGTGACTGAGCGGAAGCACGCGGAAGAGGCTCTTGTCGTGAAGGCTGAAGAGCTGGCGCGCGCCGCTGAGCAGGCGGAAGAGGCGACACGCGCCAAGTCGGCTTTCTTAGCCACCATGAGTCATGAAATCCGCACGCCTCTCAACGCCGTCATCGGCATGACGGGACTACTGCTAGAGACGAACCTTTCGGAGGAACAGCGCCAGATGACCGACACGGTGCGCAATTCGGCGGACGCGCTCCTGACGACGATCAATGACGTCCTGGACTTCTCGAAAATTGAATCCGGAAGGCTGGATCTGGAGGTTGTGGAGTTCAATCTCCGTCAGACCGTCGAAGAGGCGGTCGACCTGCTTTCGGAGACAGCGTCGCGCAAGGGACTGGAGTTGGTAACCATCGTCGATCCATCAGTACCCGCTATTTTACGCGGTGATCCGGGCCGGGTGCGGCAGATCCTGACCAACCTCGTTAGCAACGCGGTAAAGTTTACGCAGATGGGTGAAGTGGTGGTTGGGGTGAGTCTGGGGTCTATCCCGCCCTCGTTTCCGGACCCGGCGGACAATGTGTCAGACGGCGCCGCGGTGGAACAGGACGATCCTTTATCCGGCCGGGTTCTGATCCGTTTCTGCGTGAGCGATACGGGAATTGGTCTCTCGTCCGAGGCTCGCGGCCGCATTTTTCAATCCTTTACCCAGGCCGACACTTCTACGACGCGGCGGTACGGCGGCACCGGGCTGGGCCTGGCAATCTGCCGCCAGCTCGCCGAATTGATGGGCGGCGAAATTGGGGTTGAGAGCGAGCCGGGGTGCGGCAGCGTCTTCTGGTTTACCACTCCGTTGGAGAAAGTGGTCCCCATCCCTGTCACTCTGCCCGTGCCCGGTCCTCCGTCCTCCGTCCTCTGTCCTCCGTCCGAAGAGAGCGCGGCGCTCTCCGGATTGCGGCTGCTCATTGTGGACGACAATGAGGTAAGCCGCCTTGCCCTGCGCAACGCCGCGTGCAGTTGGGGAATGCGTGTCGACGTTGCGCCCGGTGGGCGGGATGCGACGGATCGAATCCGGCGCGCGATGATCGATGGAGATCCCTACCATCTTGCGCTGATCGATATCGGCATGCCTGAGATGGACGGAATAACGGTCGCCCGCGCCATCCGTTCCGAGCCGGATCTGGCGTCTGTTCCACTCGTGCTGCTCAGCTCGCTGAATGAGCGAGAACGGGCGGTCGAAGCGCGTCAGGCGGGGTTAGCGACGTACGTGCCTAAGCCGGTGCGTCAGGATCAGCTTCTGGAGGGCCTTCTCGCCGCGGTTCTGCGTTCAGAGGCGCCTCCGCCGGATCTGAAACCGATGGATCGCGCTCCGGCGCCTGTTTCGCTGAACGCTCGAATCCTCATCGCGGAGGACAACCCGGTTAATCAGCGGCTGCTTCTTAAAATGCTGGATCTGGTGGGATGCCGGGTGGACGCGGTGGCCAATGGAATCGAGGCGGTTGACGCCGCGCTGCGGCTTCCGTATGACCTCGTGCTGATGGACTGTCAGATGCCGGAGATGGATGGCTACCAGGCGTGCCAGGAGATCCGCCGCCGGCAGGACCCGAAAATCCATACGCCGGTGATCGCGATGACGGCAAACGCGCTCTTCGGGGACCGGCAAAAGTGCCTGGAAGCCGGCATGGATGATTTCCTGGCGAAGCCGCTGAAACGCGAGCAGTTGGAGATGACCCTGCATAAGTGGCTGCCGTTATCGCCGCCCCGCGAGAACGGCGAGACGGCGATAGCGACCCGATCCCAACCGGTCCATGGCGCCCGGTTCTCCGAGGTGTTTCCACCGGCCCCGAATCCGAAAGCTCTCGCGGCCGATCCCGTGCACGCGGCAGGGGTGAACGGGAATGGCAGGAACGGAAAGACTGCGACCCGGCGCAAGCCCATGCTGCCTTCGGTGGATTCGAACGTGGTCGCCGCGCTCCGCGCCCTTCAGGTTGAGGGCGAGCCGGATGTGCTGGGAGAGATACTTCGCGTCTTTTTGAGTGACGCTCAGCGGCGGCTGGAGATGCTTGAAGAGGCGTTGGAGCAAAAGGACGCCGAATCGCTGAGCCGTGTCGCCCATGGGCTGAAAGGAAGCTGTGGAACGGTCGGCGCCCGTCCGATGGCGCAGCTCTGCGCACAGTTGGAAGCCCTGCGAACTGAGTCCCTCGCCCGGGACGGTCAACCTCTGCTCGCTGCTCTCAGAGCCGAATTCGCCTGCGCGAAACGGGAATTCAGGGATGGGAAAGGAGTTTACGCGTGTGGGAGCGCAAATGGATGAGCGGGGAGAGGGGTCATACATGCCGGAATCGAAAACTCCGAATGGCTGGTGAGCTGCGATGAAGATCGTCGTTGCTGAAGACGATGCCGCGTCCCTTCTGACGCTTCAGAGTATAGTGCGGAAGCTGGGGCACGATTGCGTCACCGCGAGCGATGGGGCCGAGGCCTGGCGCCTGATTGAAGACGCGGCGCCGGAGGTGGTGATCAGCGATTGGATGATGCCGGGCATGAGCGGGCCGGATCTCTGCCGCCGGGTTCGTGAAATGTCGTCTGACTACATCTATTTTGTGCTCCTTACCGGCCTTGGCGACCAGGAGCACGTGCGGATGGGGATGCAGGCCGGGGCCGACGATTATCTCTGCAAGCCTTTCGACCACGCCGCCCTTGAAGTCAGGCTGCTGGTCGCGGCGCGGGTGACGCAGCTTCATCGAGAGCTAAGCCGGCAGCGCGCCGAGCTTGAGCGGCTGAATCAGCAGCTATATGAGCAAGCGCGTCAGGATCCGCTCACCGGCTTGAGCAACCGGCTGAGGCTGCGTGAGGATATGGAGCAGCTCCAGGCTCGATCCGCGCGTTATGGTCACAACTACGCTGTCGCTATCTGTGACATCGACAATTTCAAGCTCTTCAACGACCACTACGGCCATCTCGCGGCGGACGAGGCGCTCTGCCGCGTTGCCCGGACACTGTTGGAACATGAACGGAGCGGTGATGGCGTCTATCGCTTCGGTGGCGAAGAGTTCCTCTTTATCCTGCCGGAGCAAAATACCTCGTCGGCGCTGCTGGCGATGGAACGGATGCGCAAGGCCGTGGAAGAGCTGGCCATTCCGCACGAGGCGCTTCCCATCCCCGGCGTGGTGACGATCAGCGCCGGTGTGGCCGCTCCCCAGAATTCACTGGGGAATGACCCCTATTTGCTGTTGAAGGCCGCGGATAGCGCGCTTTATCTTGCCAAGCGCGCCGGCCGCAACCGGGTGAAATCCTGCGGGCCGGACTACTCTGAGACCAACGCCGTGAGCTCCAAAATCTCACCCCGGATGACGCGGCCCGATGTCGACGCGAAGATCAGAAGCGTTCGATAAATCGCGCTCTTGAGCGCCTCCCGTAAACCAGACGACGTTCGATTCTCGGCGCCCGCGGTGGGCAGTCCAATCGATCCACTCTGCGCGACCGGTTCCCGACGCGCCGTCTGGAGAAGCGCCGGCGGGGTTCGCCGCACGCAGTAGCGAATTGATTGAGGCACGTAGAGGCCCGTCAGGAATCTCAGATCCTGCGCCTCGAACCCCTCTTCGTTCAGCAGCCGGATGAGGGTGCCCGGGTCAAAATGGCACAGATGCCTCGGAAGGTCCCAGTGATACCACCGACTGCCAAACAGCCTGCGCTCCCAGCTTGATTCATTTGGCAGCGTGATAAAGAGTGTTCCAGCCGGGCGCAGCCACCCGCGGATCTGCCGGATCGCCTGCCGGGGATGGGGCAAATGCTCCAGGAAGTGCGACATGGTAATAAGATCGAAGCTGCCGGCGTCGAAGTGAGCGTCAGTGAGAGCAGCCGTTACCACCTCCAACCCGCGCTGATCCCTGGCGCGCGCGGCAGCGCCCGCGTCCATCTCCAGCCCAACAGCTTCCCAGCCGCGCGCCCGCATCGCCTCTAAAAACAGGCCATCTCCGCAGCCAAGATCGAGGACGCGCCGGCCGCTCCTGGTGGACTGGCTGCTCAGCCGGCGAGCGAGGCGGTCGTGGTAGAAGCGCATTCGCGCAGCCTGCCCGCCGGTCGGGGAATAGACGCTATATCCGCCCACGTAACAGTGGGGAAGGCTCTCTTCCGTGGGTCGCGGATTAGTGTAGACGAGGCCGCATTCCTCGCACTGCACGACATGGAACGTGCCGGGAACACCCAGCAGCCGATCCGGTCCGGTCATCACTGGCCGCGCCCGATTGCTGCCGCACAGTTCGCAAACCACCGGCGCCAACGCGATCGATCTGTTCCATTGACGATGCGCCGGCATCATTTAGGCTTTGGCGCGCGCATCGCGTCACGGCGGACATATTCGGAGCGGCTGCCCGGGCGAAGAGTTAGTTTGGAGTGATCCGCGATGAAGCGCACAAGCTCCTCCTGCTCGGCGGGCGGATAACCCGCCAGATGAATCCGAATACGCTGATCGGCGTCGATCAGAAGCTCGGTCGTCACGCGGGAAAGCGAAATCGAACGGATTTCGCCCCAGCGCGCCTCCGCGTTTTGCCCGCGGCCGATTAGCTTGAGCCCGGAGGCATTGGTAATGACTGAGCCGGGCCTGATAATTGCGAGTAACGGAGGAACCGCATTCCAGCAATACCAGATGGTGAGAGCGCCGGATGCGATGGCCCGCAGCCATCGGGAGATCGGTTCACCTAAAATCGCGAACCAGGCGAAAAAATAGAGAATTGTCCAGATCGGTACCCACGTCCACAGTCGCGCCGGTCGCGGCCGCCATTCCCGGACCCCTTTCTGCGGCGCCGCGTAGGGCACGACGTTGGCCGGAGCAGGACTCGTGGGCTTTGGTTTCGTACGAACGTGGCTCGCCGGCTCAATCACGCCGCCATCGTTGGCGCCATCACCCCCGTTGGCATCATCACTGGGGGGCTTCGGCGCGGGCCGGCGTCGATGGGGATGAATTCTTCGATGTTTTGGTGTACGCATCTACAACCATTCTACACCACAAGCACCGCGCCCCGGGGCCGCGGATCGAAGTCATCGGGCCAGAGAGTGCGATGGTCATAGCGAGCCCCTCTTAAGACGGGACAGGGCAGCCGGAGATAGATAGGTTTGCCAGCCGCAATATCGTCCAGGTAGTATCTCAGGATCGGATGCTCCTCAAGTTCCGGCGTGTCGGATGAAACCCGCGCCATCTCCTGATCTCGCATCTCGTCCGCCGAGATTTCTTTCCTGGTAATGCACACAGACGGTTTGCGGGAGAAGCGCAGATCGGCGCCGCGCAGGTCGGCCCCGGACAGGTCGGCGCCTGACAATCGCGCGTCGTAAAGCCGGGCGCCGCGCAAATCCGCGCCTTGCAAGTTTGCGTGAAAGCCGAGCGCTGCACCGGTTAGATCCGCCCCCCGCAGGTCGGCGTTCGTGAGGCTGCCCTGAAAGAAATGCATCTGGCTGAGCCCGGCGCCGCGCAGGCTGGCGCCCGTTAAATCGGCGCAAATCATATGACAGCCAGAGAGATCAAGTTCGTCGAGACAAACACCGGGCGCAATTCGAACGCAGCCGCGTTCAACGGGATTCAAGCCAGCCGGCCATCGTGTTATGTCGCTATAGATCGCGCGGTCCAGCACCGCGTTTGAAAGATCAGAGCCCGTCAAATCTGATCGGAGGAAATCCGCTTTTACCAGGCAGGCGCCGTCCAGCGGCACGCCCGCCAGCACTCCGGAGGAGCCATAGCAGCTAGCGGTGAGATCGGCGCCGCGGAAATCAGCGCCGGCGCCCCCCGGCCCGCTCATGAGAGCGCCCCTTAACTGTGCGCCCTGGGCCATGGCGCCGCCGAGCCGCGAGCTGCGCAGATCCGCCCGGCCCGAATCACTCGTGACGCCGGAGAGATCGGCATTCTCAAGATCGGCTGCGCAGAAATCGCAGCGATCGAGCCGGGCGCCGCACAGGCTCGCGCCGTTCAGTTTCGCGCTGCTCAACGACGCATGCCGAAGATCGGCGCCTTCCAGATCGGCGCCCGTGAGATCCGCCTGGCCGAGATCAGCGTCGGCAAGTCGGGCGCCCCGCAGGTTAGCTCCGGGCATCTTCTGGCGCTTCAACTGCGCGCCTTCCAATAGAACGCCGCTCAGATCGACGCCAGCAAGATCCTCGCGCTCAAATTGGACGCATAATCGTTTTGTTTTCTTATGCGGGATCTCAATCATCAAAAACCTCGGAGGATTCCTCTGGCTCCAGGTGCTATGCGAACAGGATTAATCCAAGACTGTTCTCGCCATCCTCCCATGGCTATCTTCGCCAATTCATCCGGCGGGTCCTGCGAAGCCCCGAAAAGCGCTCGCGAGGTACGGGGCGCAAGGCGCGAGGTGCGGGGCGCAAGGCGCGAGGAAGGAACTCGGGCGTCTCGCGGGGAATCAGTTTTTAATCACGCAGCCGTGGCGATTCACGCAGCGAGAGGCGGACTGACTCATGAATCACAACGGACGTATCCTGATCGCGGACGACGATTTTAACCAGCCATTGATGGAGGCGATTTTCGCGCTGCACCAGTTGGATCTCGAGTTCGCGCGGGATGGCGCCGAGGCGTTGGAAAAGATGAATGGAGACATCGACGTGGCGATGATCGATGTCCGTATGCCCCGCGTCAGCGGCATAGAGGTTTTGCAGCGTATCAAGGCTGACCCGGAGCTGCAGCATATTCCGGTCATCATGATCTCAGCGTCCCAGGACATGGAACGTATCGTGCAATGTATTGAAATGGGCGCCGAGGACTATCTGGAGAAGCCCTTTAACCTGGTGCTGCTCAAGGCACGCGTCAGCGCCTGCCTCGAA